>JAAYSL010000070.1 GCA_012518315.1 Bacillota bacterium
CCTTGGGATTGCCTGGAAAGGTGGCACCCATTACTGCAGGAAAGATTTTAGGGCGATGTCTACCAAGGATGATCCTCAAAGCCCTTTCCAAAACTGATCCGCCAGTCAAATCTTAGTGCCAATCCTAGAGGTGAGAGGTGCTAAGTGTGGAACTAAGTGGGAAGAAAATCGGTTTTGGGATCACTGGTTCTTATTGTACATTTGCGGCGGTGCTCCCTGAGATACAGCGTTTGATCGATGCTGGGGCTAAGATCATCCCCATTATGTCCGAAGCAGCGGCTAAAGTAGATACACGTTTTGGCAGGGCCCAAGATTTTGTGGATCAGATTGAAAGAATGTGTGGACAGAAACTGATTGCTACCATTGTTGAAGCGGAACCCATTGGGCCCAAGCGGCTACTGGACTTAATGATTATCGCCCCATGTACCGGTAATACTTTAGCCAAGATGGCCAATGGCATTACAGATACGGCGATTCTAATGGCAGCCAAAGCTCAGCTTCGCAATGAGCGCCCCGTACTTCTTGCGGTCTCTACCAATGATGGCCTAAGCAATAATGCCAAGAACATTGGCCTATTGCTTAACCGACAGCACATCTATATGGTTCCCTTCGGTCAAGATGATCCTTATGGAAAGTGCCGTTCATTAGTGGCAGATATGACTATGATTATGTCGGCGGCCAAGATGGCCTTAGAAGATAAGCAAATTCAGCCGCTCTTAATCCAGGTGAAACCGGTGTCGAGCAGCTAGAAAACAAATTAGACAAACAAGAGAGTAGGGATGAGCCTTGACAACCTATAATGTGGCAGTCTTGGGTGCAACTGGTGCTGTGGGCCAGGAGTTAATCGGTATTTTGCTGGAACGTGGTTTTCCCATCAAATCATTGAAAGCTTTAGCTTCTGCCCGCAGCGCGGGACGAGTCCTGGAAATCGGTGGGAAAGAGCTAGTAGTACAGGAAGTCACCTCGGAGAGCTTTGCCGGTGTTGATCTCGCCTTTTTCATGGCCGGGGCTTCTGTGAGTCGCCAGTTCGCCGGGATCGCCAAAGAGCAAGGCGTTGTTGTGGTTGATAATAGCAGTGCTTTCAGGATGGATCCTGAGGTACCCCTGATCGTACCAGAAGTGAACAGCGATGATTTGGCTTGGCATAAGGGACTAATCGCCAATCCCAATTGCTCGACAACCATTGCTGTTATGGCCTTAGCCCCCTTGCATGCCCACGGGGGTTTGAAACGGGTAGTGGTTTCCACCTATCAAGCAGTATCGGGAATTGGGGCCGCGGCGATAGATGATCTCAAGCAGCAAGTTATGCAATACACACAAGGTCAGCCCATTACTGCCACAACATATCCTTCTCCCTCAGCACCTAAGCATTATCAGATGCTATTTAACCTGATTCCCCAAATCGATGTTTTCGATGAGGGGGGATACACTAAGGAAGAATGGAAGATGGTACGGGAGACACAAAAGATCTTGCATGATGATTCTATTCAAATCACCGCCACAACAGTGCGAGTACCGGTCTTTAGAAGTCATTCGGAATCGATTAATGTAGAATTACACAAGGAGCTAGGGGTGGCTGATGCCCGCAGGCTACTGGAGGAGGCCCCTGGTATCAAAGTCTACGATGATCCCGGGGAGCAGGAGTATCCCATGCCACTTGTTACCACTGATGATGACCGGGTATGGGTTGGCCGGATCAGGGAAGATTTTACTGTTCCCTCCGGTCTTAATCTGTGGGTAGTGGGTGATCAAATCCGCAAGGGGGCGGCCCTCAATTCTGTGCAGATTGCCGAGGAGCTGATCAAGCGAAACCTGGTGTGACCATTTTCCCCACCAAGTAGTACTATAATCTTAGGGAATATCAAAAAGGCAAGTCAGTATTTGGGGAAGAGGGGGCCGTTATATGGGTATCCTGGTGCAGAAGTTTGGCGGTTCATCCATGGGCACGGCGGCCCGGCGTGAGCAGGTCCGAGGCCACATTTTGGAGGCAAAGGCAGCCGGGTATCAATGTGTAGTGGTGGTCTCTGCCATGGGAAGATTGGGGGAACCGTATGCGACTGATACCCTTTTGCAGTTAGTCAACTCGGGTAGACAAATGCCCTTGCGGGACCTAGATCTATTAATGTCCTGTGGCGAGATCATCTCAGCGGTTGTCTTGGTGCAGGAGCTGGTTAAGGCTGGGCACAAGGCCACCGCTTTAGCCGGTGGTCAAGCAGGGATCACAACTGACAATGTCCACGGCAATGCTAGGATAGTAGAAGTAAAGCCAAAAAGAGTCCTGGCAGCACTACAGGCAGGGGTAATCCCCGTTGTGGCGGGATTTCAGGGATTCACACCTGAGGGAGAAATCACCACTTTGGGACGGGGTTCCGGTGATACTAGTGCTGTGGCCTTAGGTGTGGCACTAGGAGCAGAAATGGTAGAAATCTATACAGATGTTGATGGTGTAATGACGGCTGATCCTAGAGTTGAGCCTAATGCCAGGAGGCTAGATGTAGTTACCTATCGGGAAATCGCCGAGATGGCTCATTTGGGAGCTAAGGTGATTCATCCCCGAGCAGTAGAGATTGCTATGGAAGGGCATATTCCCTTGAGGATTCGAGCCACCGGCTCACACAGCCCAGGCACCATAGTCCAAGGTGTGGGGCCTGAAGTGGAGATCAGAGGTGATCGGGTAGTAACGGGTATCGCGCATATAGGGGGGATGGCACAGGTTCAACTGGAGACCACGGCTGACTTTAACCAAGCGGAACTGGGATTGGCGATTTTCCAGGGGCTAGCCAAAGCAGGTATCAGTTTAGACATGATCTATGTATCACTTCATAGGATTTCTTTTATTTTAGAGGAGCGGTGGGCCCTAGAGGCCCAGGCACTACTCTCGGATTTTCCCGTGGAGGTACACATCGAGTCAGGTATGGCTAAAGTATCGACTGTGGGGGCGGGAATGCGGGGAGTACCAGGTGTAATGGCAAGGGTGGTGGCGGCCTTACAGGGGGCAGGTGTTACCATCTTTCAGACAACAGACTCCCATGCCAATATTTCTTGTTTGGTGAGGGAGGCTGAGGTGGAAGCTGCCGTGCAGGCTCTGCATGGTCAATTTGAGTTGGGTAGATAGAATCTTCTAGGGAGTGAGCATTGATGGCGGGATTTGGCAGATTGCTTACAGCAATGGTTTCCCCGTTTAATAATGAACTTGGGTTGGATTACGATAAGGCTGCCGCCTTAGCAGAAAAGTTATATAAAGGCGGCTCCGATGGGCTGGTAGTATGTGGTACAACCGGTGAATCACCGACTCTCACTGCCGAGGAGAAACTGAAGCTGATTCAGGTTGTAGTAGATGCTGTCGGTGGCAAAGCCACTGTACTGGCTGGCACAGGCTCAAACAATACGGCAGAATCAGTCGAATTGACCAAAGCTGTCCAACGTCTTGGTGTGGACGGGATTATGCTTGTGGCGCCGTATTACAACAAGCCTTCACAGGAAGGTCTTTACCAACATTTTCGTACTATCGCCCAGTCTAGCTCACTACCGGTGATGATCTACAATATTCCTGGTCGAACTGGGGTGAATATACTGCCAGAGACGATGGCCCGCCTGGCAGAAATCCCCAATATCGTGGCCATTAAGGAGTCTAGTGGCAACCTAGAGCAAGTGGCCAAACTAAGGCGCCTCTTGCCAAAGGAGTTTTTCATCTACAGTGGTGATGATAGCCTCACATTGCCAATTCTGTCTGTAGGAGGCTATGGAGTAGTTAGTGTGGCTTCACACCTTGTTGGTCGGCGGATTAAGGACATGATCGAGGCATATACTCAGGGCAAAGTTGCAGTGGCAGCCCAGATCAATACAGAGCTTCTGCCCCTATTTAAGTCGCTGTTTATTACGACCAACCCGGTGCCAGTAAAGCTGGCATTGAAAATAGTGGGCAATCCAGTAGGAGAAGTGCGTCTACCATTAGTTTCAGCCACTGAGGAAGAGGCTCAGGCGATTCGCAAGACACTAGAAGAGATGCACTTAGTTTAGGAGAACAAGTAAAGGATAAGCTAGATACCGTAAGAAGAGGTGGTTATTGTTTGGCAAATGACGGAAAGATAGTTTCCCTGATCCCCCTAGGTGGTTTAGGGGAAATCGGGAAGAACATGATGGTTTTGGAATATGGGGAAGATCTTATCGTGATTGATGCCGGTGTTATGTTCCCAGAAGAAGAAATGCTGGGAATCGATTTGGTCATACCGGATATCACTTACCTGAAGGAGAACAAAGACCGGATTAAAGGTATTTTTCTGACACACGGTCATGAGGATCATATTGGGGCGGTACCATATGTACTGCAAGTTTTGGATGCACCGGTGTATGGGACTCGGCTCACCTTGGGACTGCTTACTGGCAAGCTAGAAGAGCATGGCCTAGCCTCTACCGCAGACTTACGGGAAGTGAAGGCCGGAGGTAGTGTTAAGGTCGGTTGCTTTAGAGTTGAGTTCATCCATGTAAATCATAGTATTGCTGATGTAGTGGCACTAGCTGTCCATACCCCGTTGGGGGCAGTTATCTACTGTAGTGATTTCAAACTTGATCAAACACCAATTGACGGCCAGGTCATGGATCTGCACAAATTCGCCGAGTTGGGGCGTGAAGGTGTCTTAGTATTGATGTCTGATAGCACCAACGCGGAAAGGCCCGGCTATACACTATCAGAAAAAGTGGTGGGTAAGGCCTTTGATGAAGCCTTTGAGGAGGCTCCAGGTAGGATTTTGGTTGCTACCTTTGCCTCCAATATCCACCGAATACAGCAGATCATTGATGCTGCTGCCGTGTATGGGCGTAAGATTGCGGTCATTGGTCGCAGCATGGTTAACAACGTCGGTATCGCGGCTGACCTCGGTTATCTGCAGATCCCGCCGGGGATCATGGTGGATGTCGATGAGCTGGAGAGATATCCGGCGGATAAAGTGGTGATTATCACTACCGGCAGCCAGGGAGAACCTATGGCGGCCCTAACTCGAATGGCCATGGCGGAGCATCGGAGAATCGATATTGTACCAGGCGATACGGTGATTATCTCAGCCATGCCCATCCCGGGAAATGAGAAGTTGGTGGGTAAGACCATCAATCATCTATTTCGGCAGGGAGCCAAAGTGATCTACCAGGCAGTCTCGGGAGTGCATGTATCTGGTCATGCCAGTCAGGAAGAACTCAAACTTTTGCTCAATCTGTGTCGGCCCAAATACTTCATACCTGTGCACGGGGAGTACCGTATGTTAGTTCGACATGCTGAACTAGGAGAAATGGTGGGAATCCCCCGAGAGAATATCCTCCTTTGTGATATCGGTGATGTGGTGGAGATTGGTGCTAAAGGAATCCATAAGGCAGGCAGGGTGGCCGCGGGACAAGTCCTGGTTGACGGCCTTGGGGTCGGTGATGTGGGCAATATCGTATTGCGTGATCGTCGCCAGCTTTCTCAGGATGGTATCTTGATCGTAGTTATTACCATTGACAAGCAAACAGGCATGGTGGTCGCAGGGCCTGATATTATCTCCCGTGGGTTTGTCTACATGCGGGAGTCAGAAAAGCTGATCGATGAGGCTAGGGAGGTAACTAAACGGATTCTAAGAGAATGTGAAGCGCAAAATGTAACCGAGTGGGGTGTACTAAAGGGTAGTGTTAAGGATGGCCTGACTCAGCTGCTCTATCAGAAGACCAAGCGGCGACCCATGATCATGCCCATCATCATGGAAGTCTAGGTGCCTAATAAATCACCTAGGCGCTAGATATACTATGAGGGAGGTTTTTACCGGGCAAGGTCACCGGTAACGTGGCAGCTAGCGCAAGGGGAAGGATGACTTGGGTGGACAAGCCGCTGGGAACAAGCGAACCAAAGATCACAAGTGAGGAGCCATGGATGCCTCCTTTGGGGCCAGAAGCCCCGGAAAAAACAGTCGCTGATGAGCAAAAGGCCGCTTTAGAAAACATCAAGCAAATGGGGCAGATCGCGATGCCGCCCCCAGTGGTATCGCGCATACACTGCATCTCTATTGTAGGACAGGTGGAAGGCCACATTTTGCTTCCACCCCGCAATAAGACAACTAAGTATGAGCATATCATTCCTCAACTGGTGGCTGTAGAGCAAAATCCCGATATTCAGGGAGTATTGATTATCCTCAACACCGTTGGTGGTGATATCGAAGCCGGCCTTGCTATCGCTGAAATGATTAAGGGTTTATCCAAACCCACCGTATCCTTGGTCTTGGGAGGCGGGCACTCCATCGGGGCACCCATCGCGGTTGCAGCTAGGTACAGTTTCATTGCGGACTCAGCCACCATTACCATTCACCCCATTCGCTTAACTGGTCTGGTAGTAGGTGTGCCCCAGACCTATGAGTATCTCGACAAGATGCAGGATCGGGTTGTGCGTTTTATCGTAGAAAACAGCAAGATCTCCGGGGAGCGTCTGCGGGAACTGATGTTTCGCACTGGAGACTTAATGCGGGATATCGGGACTGTGCTAATTGGGAAAGACGCGGTGAAGGCAGGACTAATCGATGAAGCAGGAGGCTTGCATCAGGCAGTTGCTAAGCTAGAACAGCTAATCAGGAACAATACAGGGGAGGATCAGTTGGTGAGCGAAATCTGGCCCCCCGCGGCACCCCAGGAATTAGGTTTTCCGAAACTTATCGGTGATCCCGGGGGTGTTGGTCAGTGATGTGGACTATTATACCCCCAGAGGTGGTCTGGGAAGGTATAGAAGAAAAGCCAAAAGACCTTCTGCAATTAGAGTGGCTAGGAGTACAGATGCTGGTGGAACCGTTGCAGTTTGCCCAAGGGAAAATTGTGCGGCTCTTAAGTTCCGAACCCAACGATTTTCTCAGGCCCGAGCTACAGCCCGGCAGTATCATAGACTTAATACCCCATGCTTGATAGA
>JAAYSL010000071.1 GCA_012518315.1 Bacillota bacterium
CGAAATATACCTTGTTTAGGTAAAGCTCCAAAATCTGATCCTTAGTGTATCGCTGTTCTAAGATCAGAGCTAACACCAATTCCTCTAGTTTGCGGACCCAGGTCTTTTTGAAGGTAAGGAACAGATTTTTCGCCAATTGCTGGGTGATGGTACTGCCACCAAGTACCTTGCGGCCAGCCCGCAGATTGACATAAAAGGCCCGCAAAATCGCAACGGGGTTAAAGCCTGGATGTTCATAGAACCAGCGATCTTCTATGGCGATGATTGCGTTTTGCATATCGAGGGGGATGGACTCTAAGGGGATGTATTGACTAGGCCCTTCCCCCAAGGTGGCCAAAATCTCTCCATTCTCTGCCAGGATAGTGGCTGCCTCCATGGGGCTAGTTGTTTCAAACTCCCTAAGGAGAAACCAGCCTCGAATATACCAACCGAGGAGTACTAGCACGGGGATAATAATCAGCAATAACAGGAGCGTACGATAGCGTTGCCAAAACACCTTTGGAGATACCACAGCCATCACCTGCAGCTAGTATAAGTCAGAGGCAATGGACATATACCGAGGTAGGGAGGAGCTGGGGCACAACCGCTCCTCTGTGATTTTGAGGAGCGGTCGAGGAAAGGACTGATTTTATAAGGTATTTCTCCTATTTACACTTCGGATCTTAGCCTATACCTATAGCTCCTTATAGCAGAACCACCAGTCCCAGCACTTGATTTTGCCGGCAGCAGCGTCTTCTAGGCGGGCTTTGGCATCTTTGGTATTGGCAGCCGGTGGGATAATGACCTGATCACCTAGATCCTCGTTGTTGGGCCAGTTGGCTGGCAGGGCAACCTTGTGCTTTTCATGGGTTTGCAGAGCTTTAAGTGCCCTTAGGATCTCATCCATATTGCGCCCGATTTCCTGGGGGTAATAAAGGATCAGGCGGATGATACCCTTATCATCGACGATGAACACCGAACGAACAGTGTTGGTTCCTTTGCCAGGGTGAATCATGCCTAAGGCTGAAGATACTCGCCCTAGTTCATCGGCAATTACGGGAAATTGCACATCAACGTTGCGGTTCTCCTTGATCCACTCTACCCATTTAATGTGGGAGAACACCTGGTCTACCGACAAGCCAATCAAAGAGCAATTAAGTGACTCAAACTCTTCCCGTAATCGCTCAAAAGCCATGAATTCCGTTGTACATACTGGGGTGAAATCTCCGGGATGACTAAATAGCACAAACCATTTGCCTGCATAATCCTCAGGGAGCTTTTTCATGCCATGGGTAGTACTAACCTGAAGTTCTGGAAAGCGATCACCGATCAAAGGTAGCCCTGAACTCATTTATCTTCCTCCTAAAGTAATAGTGCTCATTACCAGTAGAATGTTACCCACAGAACCACCTAACTAAACCTACTTTGAAATGTTTTCTGGAGGAGGGAATAGGTATCTTGCGATAAGCCCAGCATAGGGCCATTTGGTTGGATAGGGGATTGCAATTTTGCTAGAGGCAGATCGTGCTTTTCTCCTACAGGAGTTTGCCAGACTGCGGAGAATTTATGGCAGGGCAGATGAAAGATGGAGGTTTGGATATGGCAATCGATCTGATCAAAGAGTTTACTGAGGAAAATTTCGGTACTGAGGTACTGGGAAATACAGGTGTGGTTTTAGTGGACTTTTGGGCCGAATGGTGTGGACCCTGCCGTCGGTTGGCACCCATTGTCGAGGAATTGGCTAAGGAGTATGCGGGGCAGATAACGGTTGGCAAGCTCAATGTGGATGGTGCCCAGCGGATAACGGGTCAGTACGGGATTCTCAGCATTCCTACATTAGCGTTTTTTGTAAATGGCCAGCCAGTTGAGCGTATGGTCGGATTGCACTCCAAGGAAATGATCAAGGAAAAGATAGATGAGCTGCTGCTGGATAGGTAGTATTGGCAGAAGCAGCAGGTTTCATGAAAAGGCAGAAACGGCGGCGAAGGGCAAGTCTCGCCGCCAATCTATATGCTTCTTTGACAAAATCTACTTGCGCCGCATTGCTTAAGGCTCGAGTAGTCTCTCCGACTGTATACTTCCTTGACAAAGCTAATCACCTTGCCACGCAGTAGCCAGTGGCAACGCTTCTACCCGCCGGGCCGTAATGCTCTTGGCATTACCTCTTTGTTCCAATTTCCCCCAGACAATCAAGGCTGGTTCGGTAAAGATGATATGCCCATATTTCTGATAGACATCCTCAAAGATGGTGACATCAATCATGCCAAATTCATCTTCTAGAGTAAGGAAAACTACTGTTCGACCGCTCTTGGTAGGGGGTCGGTGTGGCCTAATTACGATCCCAGCGGCCCTAACGTATCCCCCAGGCAGGGTTTGCTCTAGCTTGTGACTACTAGCTATATGGCGATGCTCCAAATAGGGACGGAAAAACGCCATCAGATGGGTAGTGGCATTCAGCCCTAGGATAGAGTATTCGTGAAGGAATTTCTCTTTAGGGGAGAAATCCGGCACCTCATAGGAACTACTCTCCTGTAAAAGCAATTGTGGCTCACCGGTAAAGAGTGAAGGTTGATCCTTTCGGGGGAGGAGTTCCTGAAATTTACCTAGATCCCAAAGGAGTTGGCGCCGATTAGGGTAAAGCCCATCAAAGGCTCCACAAAGGATCAGGTTAGTAACAATGTCCTTATCTAGATGAGTGCGTTGACAAAAGTCTAGAAGGGAGTGGTAGGGATCCCTAGACCGTTGTACTAAGATTTTCTCTAGTGAGGCCTGATCCATTTTGGCCACCTGAGCTAAAGACACCCTAATGGCAAGGCGTGGGTCTGCTGGGATGTGACGCTTGCCGTTAAGTGGCAATTCCTCCACAGTAAACCGCTCAGTACTAATATTAATATCAGGAGGCAATATCGGTATATTACGGCGCCGGGCTTCTAGGCAAATAGTATTAGGTGGATAAAACCCCATAGGCTGATTACTAAGGATGGCGGCATAGAAATGGGCTGGATAGTGCTCCAGAAGATAACTAGTTTTATACGCAGTATCCCCGAAAGCCGCGGCATGGGCTTCACAAAAGCCGTAACCGGCATAGCCTAGTATATACGAAAAGATGGTTTTGGCTACCTCTAATTCGACGCCATTGGCTGTAGCTTTGGCTATAAACTCTTCCCCGATGGCATCCATTTCCTTTTGGGAACGAAAATGTGTCATGACTCTCCGTAGTCGGTCGGATTCACCCGGGGTAAAACCGGCAATGGTGGTAGCAATCTCAATCACCTGCTCTTGGTATAAGACAACACCATATGTTTTAGCCAGGATCGGCTCCAAAGCTGGGTGTATATAAGTAGGCTTTTCCTCTTGATGTCGCCGAGCGATAAACGGTTCCACCATATTACCTTTAATGGGACCGGGGCGGATTAAAGCTACACTGGCAATAATATCCTCCATGTTATTGGCACCTAAGCGAGCTTGTAAGGCCCTTTGGGCAGGGCTTTCCAGTTGAAAGGCACCAATGGTCTTCCCTGAATTGAGTCGTTGGTAGGTGGCAGTATCATCTAGGGGGATACCCTCATAGCGAAAGCTAGGAGCATTAGCCTTAGCGGCCTGAATATTAATGGAGGTTACCGTATCTTCTACTGCCGCCAGAGTCCGTAAGGACAATAGATCCAGTTTGATCAGTCCCAGATCCTCGATATCGTCTTTGTCAAATTGGGTAATCAAGACTCCCTTAGCTGCCTCCTGCAAGGGGGTGACAGTTGTTAAAGGCTCTTTGGAAATGACAAGTCCAGCCAAATGGGTACCAATAAATCGAGGAAATCCAGCAGCCTCTTCACAAAGGGAAAAGAGCTGCCGATATTTCCAAACAGGCAAAGGACTTTTGCGGATTTCAGGGAACTTGCCCAGCGCCTTTTGGATAGCATCAGCCGGTACATGGGGAAAGCGTTTCGCCAAGTTATCTATCTCTTGGGGAGGAAAGCCTAGGGCCTTGCCAAAATCCCGCAAAGCTGATCGGGCACGGAAGGTGTTAAATGTGCAAACTGCTGCCACATGCTCCTTGCCGTACTTGTCATAGACATAAGTGGCTACATCGTCTCGATAACGGGCATCAAAGTCTATGTCAATATCCGGCTTTTGAGCCCTTTCCAGACTCAAGAAGCGTTCGAATAAAAGTCCCCGGGCGATGGCATCGACTTCAGTGATCTTGAGGCAGTATACTACTGCTGAATCAGCGGCAGAGCCTCGGCCAGCATAACGGATTCCTCGCTTTCGAGCAAAACAAGCAATATCCCACATAACTAGGAAATAATCTTCAACCTGCAATCTAGTAATAATTCCCAGCTCATGTTCTAATCTTTGCTTGATCGCGGGGGTAATAGTACCATAGCGCTCAGCAGCCCCCTGGTAAGTAAGTTTCCTTAAGAAAGTAGCCGCAGATAAGCCACAAGGAACGGGAAAGGCCGGGAAGAGGTGCCTCGTTGGGTCTAGAACCGGCTGGCAGCGGTCGGCGATTTCCTGGGTAGCTGCTATAGCCTCGGGATAAGAGGTAAAGAGCTTCGTCATTTCCGCCGGTGACTTAAGATAGTTTTCTGCATTGAGGCGTCGCTGGGGGTGAACATCATCTAGCTCAGTAAGGGTACGGATACAGGTGAAGGTGTCATGTAAAGGAAAATTCTCTTTCTTGGCATAATGAACATTATTGGTCGCTACTACTTTAAGCCCAAGTTCGGCCGCCAACTGTGATAATACCGTATTTAGCTGACTAGTATGGGGCAGAAAATCGGAAATAAGCTCCAGATAAAAATTGTCCCGGCCACAGATCTCCATATAGCATTGGGCGGCCTTGCGGGCGGCATCAAGATCCCCCTGCAGAATTAGGGAAGGTACTTCCCCACCTCGGCAGCCAGATAAAAAGATCAGATCCTTATGGTGCTTGGCTAAGGCCTCCATGGGCACACGGGGATTTGACCGGCCACCATATTGATAGGCAATGGTCAGTAATTGACACAGATTAGCATATCCCGTGGGGTTCTTTGCAAGACAGACCAGGTGATAACCCTTATCTAAGGTTAGCTCTGCTCCTTGAATAGGTTTAATCCCCGCGGCTGTTGCTGTTTTGTAAAACTGAACAGCGGCACTAACATTGTTGTGATCGGTGATGGCTAATGCCGATGCGCCAAAATCCGCGGCTTGCTGTACCAGGGTGGGTATGGAGCTGGCCCCATCGAGAAAGGAAAAAGGAGAATGGACATGTAAATGAATAAAGGCCAACTATGGCACCTCACTTTCCACAAGAAATGCAAGCCGGGGCAGGATTTCTTTAGTTTTGTAGCAAAGTCAGTTAGGGTCGAGTTTAGTATGCTGCCCACTAAAAAGCGGGCAAGCTAAATATAGGAACTGTGAAAGGGGATAAAGGTGCAAAGGTAAAGCTACCGGCACCGCGCATTATGTCAAAACGAGTTTTTTCCGGTGTACAGCCCAGCGGCTCTTTGACCATAGGCAACTATCTGGGAGCCCTGCGGAATTTTACCAAATTACAGCATGAAGCAGAATGCCTTTTTTGTGTAGTAGATCTCCATGCCTTAACAGTCCCACAGGATCCCAGGGAGCTATATCAGCGGACATTGGATGTTGCGAGAATCTTTGTTGCCTGTGGTATTGATCCCAAGATAGCCACGATCTTTGTCCAATCTCACGTCCCGGCACATTCCGAAATGAGCTGGTTACTAGAGTGCTCAACTTATGTGGGTGAGCTAGGGCGCATGACCCAGTTCAAAGATAAATCGGCGAAACAAGAAGTAGTCACCTCTGGCTTGTTTACTTACCCAGTGCTAATGGCAGCGGATATCCTTCTCTACCAGACTGATGAAGTTCCGGTAGGTGAGGATCAAAAGCAACACCTAGAACTAGCCCGAGATATCGCTGTTCGAATCAATAACCGATTCGATGAAGAGATCTTTAAAATCCCCGAACCATATATCCCACCCAAGATCGCCGGTGGTCGGATCATGAACCTGCAGGAACCCACGGAAAAGATGTCCAAATCTGCAGAAAACCCCCGGGGGAATATCGCCATATTGGATCCCCCCGATGTTATCCGCAAGAAGATTCGCTCAGCAGTTACCGACTCTGGGCGAGAAATATACTATGACGAAGAAAACAAACCCGCTATTGCTAACTTGATGGTTATCTACTCTCTTTGCTCTGATAAGTCTCTGGAAGAGATCCAAGAGCAGTATGCCGATAGTGGCTATGGCCAGTTTAAAAAGGATCTAGCTGAAGTGGTGGTTGAGACTCTGCACCCTATCCAGGAACGTTTCAAAGAGCTTTCCCGCCCTGGAGTCATTGAGGAGATCTTAGCCCAGGGGCGCAACAAGGCGGAGCCTCTAGCTTTGGCCACTTTGGAAAAATTCCAGAATCGGCTAGGCCTCTTGCCATTACTTAGAGCGTAAGATAGGCAATCCATTTTCTCTATTTCCATGGATGAGGCTTTCTTGCCTAGCTTTTGCAAAGCTAGTCGTAGATTTTATATAATAGCCACTCGCCGGTAGCCCGATGATGAAGTTCATATAGCCCTTGAGTATCGGTTATAATCTGGTAGACTGTGATCTCGGGGGCTTTTTCCCACCATTCACCACATTCCCTCCAGGATTCGATGATGCGACTAATGACGTAAAGCTGTCCCTCCCATTGAAAAGCAATCGGCTGCTCCCCTTGACAGGTGACTTGAATAGATGCATTAATGCGACGGGCCAAAATAGGTGCCTCCCAAGACTCAGCTTGGATTACGAGTATATCAATGATAGTTCACTAAAAGCTGTAACATCCGTTCCCGACGGGGGATCGAGATATCTTTCGCTACAAAGATCCGATCAGTTCCAAATCTTGCCTGGAGTGAAGATAAGACCTGTTGTAGCTGTCTTTGCCGCTGGGTTCCAAAAACCTGAGGGGAAAAGGTCAATTGCCCTAAGGCTGGTCTAAGCCCCATTAGCATTAGCCGTATGCCTGTAATGGGGGCAGGCCAGGCCTCTCTGGTCAATAATTCTCTGACTACCTGTAGCAGTTGATTCGCCGTTTGTATTACATTTTTTAATGATTTGTCCCAACATCGCTGAGGTAAGCCATCATATTGAACAAATAGCTGCAAGCGGCTACAGGCCTTGGCCTTCGCTTGTAAGCCTGCAGCGGCATTTTGAAGTAGTGGCAGTAGGTGAACAGCCAATGCCTCCCAGCTTTTACATCCATCTGTTTCAGGAGGTAATTGAAAATAGCTTTGGACTGCCTCGGGTGGGTAAAGGTTTTGGACAGTAGTTCGATCTATACCCCGAGCAGCGTCATAGAGCTGTTCCCCCACTTGACCTAACTGCCTTTGCAGCTGTACTTTGGGCACTTCCCGTAGCTGTCCAATGGTATATATCCCAAGATTATATAGCTGCTCGTGGATTCTATCCGGCCAAAGCCATAACCGAC
>JAAYSL010000072.1 GCA_012518315.1 Bacillota bacterium
GTGGATACACTAGAAGATATACCGGGGATTCTGCGGACAGATACTCACCTGATTTTAAAGCTGTCCAAAGAGACTTATGATTGGGGGGTAGCCCCAGGAATCTTGGGTTAGGGCAATGGAGGGGTAGGTTTGCAGAAAGCAGAGCTGGTAGATGAAATAAAAAAGGCCATACCAAAGCTTTGCCTTAGCGTGGATGTGCCCATGAAAGAGCATACGTCTTTTAGAGTAGGAGGACCGGCGGATGTGATGCTCTTCCCGACATCACGAGAAGAGCTGCAGCAGCTTTTGCGCTTCCTCAAGGAAAAGCAGGTACCTATCTATATCATGGGTAATGGTTCGAATCTACTGGTGCGGGATGGTGGCATTCGGGGGGCGGTCGTTAGACTGGCAGATAATTTCAGCAATATATCAGTAGAAGGGACTCGGATTAAGGCCGAAGCGGGTGTTTCTTTAGCTAAGCTAGCCCATACTGCCTGGCAGGCGGGCCTTCAAGGTTTGGAGTTTGCCTCTGGTATTCCAGGAACCTTAGGGGGAGCAGTGGCTATGAATGCCGGGGCCTATGGCAGGGAAATGGTGGACGTGCTTCAGAGTGTAACAGTATGTGACTTGCGGGGCAATCTCCATCATTTTGCCTTGGATGATCTACAACTAGGGTATAGGACTAGCCGGGTGCGGACTGAAGGGTACATAACCTTGGAGGCATTGATCCAGCTAGAACCTGGAGATGGCATGGCCATTAGGCTAGAGATGGATGAACTCAACCGCAAGCGGCGGGAAAAGCAACCATTGGAGTTTGCCAGTGCCGGTAGCACTTTTAAGCGGCCCCCGGGATACTATGCCGGTAAGCTCATTGATGATGCTGGGCTAAGGGGTCTTCGTGTCGGCGATGCCCAGGTATCTTGTCGCCATTGCGGGTTTGTTATTAATCGGGGAGCAGCTAGTGCCAGTGAGATCCTTGAGCTCATTGCCCTCATCAAGGAGAGGGTCTGGGACAAATTTCAAGTTAGACTGGAATTGGAAGTTCAGGTTGTTGGTGAAGACTGATTATCTGCCAAGGTGCCAAGACAAAGGGCACCTTTATTTTTGGCTAAAAAACGGGCAGCCAACTTGGTTTTGGCTCCGCAATCTACAGGTAGGGCGAAAGCGGCAAACGGCACATGGCACACGGCTACGGCTGGGTTTCTCCGTCGGTTCCGAGGCCATGCCAGTGGCGTATTCGGTGCAGTCTCCACACCAGTGACCAAGCTCTAGACCCATCTCATAACCATGTAAAGCACAAAGGTAGCTATAGCTTTGATCTAGGGTCTTTTCGGGTTTGGCATAGCGACAAATCTCCATTTTGCTCTCTCCTCATATTCTTTGGTATTACCATTGTATGGAGGCTAGCTCCCTGGAATACTCGGCTGCAATTGCCTTATCCAAGAATTTTGATCAGATAGCGGCAGGAACATGCTAGTAATTAGGCGAAACAATCAATCAAACAAACTAGATCCCAACAAAACACAGATATGGTTAGGTGCTGCCGAAAGGGGCTGTAAAGTGGTATCAGAGTTTCAGCTGAAGCGAGATATTATTGAGGTTGGTCGACGAATCTATAATAGTGGTTTTGTTGCTGCCAATGATGGCAATATCAGTATTCGCGTCAATGATAACTTAGTCCTGACTACCCCCACCGGGGTGAGCAAAGGTTTTCTGACCCAGGATATGATCGTGACAGTTGACATGGATGGCAAAGTCATTAGTGGTAACTGGAGGCCATCGTCAGAGCTGAAGATGCACCTGGCGGTCTACAGGGCCCGGGAGGATATCAAATCAGTTGTCCATGCTCATCCTCCTTATGCTACTGCCTTTGCAGTGGCGGGTTTTGCCTTGGAAAAACCTATCATGCCGGAAGTTGTGATTAACCTGGGGTGGGTGCCCCTTACCCAATATGGTACCCCCTCCACTGAGGAGATTCCGGAAGCTATTTTGCCCTATTTGCCCTGTCATGATGCTTTTCTTTTGCAGAATCACGGGGCGTTAACAGTGGGCACCGATGTTTACAATGCCCTTTTTAAGATGGAGACTTTGGAAATGGGGGCGAAGATTAGCCTGTTTGCTCGGCTTCTAGGGGGGGAGCGAGAAATTAGCCCGGAGAATGTCGAAAGGCTACTTGAGGTGAGAAGAAACCTGGGTATGACCGGTAGTCACCCAGCCCTATGTGACCTGCCCGAGGCGAATAACGTGGCAGCAGCTCAGCCCCCAGGGGGCGACAGAGTCGATGAGACGGAGCTAAAACGAATAATCACTGAGGTAGTTAAGCAGGTATTGGCTGAGCAGCGAGGCTAGGGATCTTGACCAGTAGAAGCTAGGAACTGGGATTGTTGGTAAAGGGGAGATGGTAAATGCGGGGCAAAGCTTTAGGATTGATTGAAGTGGTAGGCTTGGCTGCGGCCTATGAAGTGGCCGATGTAGCGTTAAAAACAGCCAAAGTGGAGCTTCTAGGTCTCAAGCGACCAGGACGAGGAATGATCACAGTCGAGATCGCTGGGGAGGTGGGAGCAGTCACGGCAGCGGTGGAGGCGGCAACTCTGGCTGGGAGTCGCCTATCCAAAGTGCATGCCACTAAGATCATTGCCCGGCCAGATGAGGAAGTTGTGAGAACGATCCTAAAAAAAGAGTGACGGCTTTGAGTTTCACAAACAGTCATTAACATTACAGGGGACGACAGAAGGGAGTAACCAGCATGGGAGAGGCATTGGGTTTGATCGAGACTATCGGTTTGGTAGGGGCTATTGAAGCAGCTGATGCCATGGTCAAGGCTGCCAATGTGCAGCTCGTGGGATGGGAAAAGATCGGATCAGGTTATGTCACTGTCATGGCCAGGGGAGATGTAGGAGCTATCCGGGCAGCAGTTGATGCCGGGGCAGCCGCTGCAGGCAAACTCTCCGAGGTCGTGGCTGCACATGTCATCCCACGGCCACATAGTGATCTAGAGCGCACGATTCTCCCTCACAACGACTAAAGGGTATGGTTTAGCTTACCTTCGGGAAGGGGGGAGTCAGGCCTTGCTTACCTATGCTAGTATCGTCGGTGAGCAGGCAAGACGCCATCTATGCAAATTGATGAGGGACGCATTGCCACAATCGTTGAGCAAGTGCTACGACAGCTTAGGGAAACATCAGGGGATCTAGCTCAGGAAAGTAGCGAAGACGGCATTTTTACCAGTGTTGATGCCGCGGCCAAGGCTGCCTGGGCTGCCCAAAAACAGCTGGTAGACTTGCCATTGGCTACAAGAGAGAGAATCATCGAGGCCATCAGGGAGGCGGGAATAGCGAATGCCCAGCATTTTGCCGGCCAGACAGTAGATGAGACGGGGCTGGGGTGCTATGAGCATAAAGTCCAGAAGAATATCAATGCCGCCCGGCTATCTCCGGGAATTGAGGACTTGGCTCCACAGGTGCAAAGTGGTGATCATAGTCTGACCATCACCCAGAGGATACCCTTTGGCCTGATTGTCTCCATTACCCCCACGACCCATCCGACACCTTTTGTGATCAACCATGCGATTATTATGTTGGCGGGGGGTAATACCGTCTTTTTCTGTCCACATCCCCGGGCACAGCGTTGTTCCCGGGAGGCAATTCAGATCCTAAATCGTGCTATTGTCGCTGCTGGTGGTCCCAGGAATTGCCTGGTGGCAGTGGATCAAGCGACTTTGGATGTAGTCAACCAAGCTTGCCAGCATCCTTTGGTAGCTATGGTCACTGCGGCCGGTGGCCCCGGTGTTGTCAAAGCCGCACTTACTTGTGGTAAGAAGGCGGTGGCGGCAGGAGCGGCAAATCCACCGGTTCTAGTAGACGAGACGGCAGATATTCCCAAAGCCGCCCAAGATATCCTGCGAGGAGCTTGGTTTGACAATAATGTGCTTTGCATCTCCGAAAAAACTGTTTTCGCGGTAGAGGCCATAGCAGACAGATTAGTTCTGGAGATGCAAAAGCACGGGGCCTATTTACTTAAGGGTCATGAAGCCCAGCAAGTGACGCAATTGGTGATCAAAGATGGACATGTGGTAGGCGATTGGGTGGGCAAGGATGGTGCGGCAATCCTTAAGGCAGCGGGAATCAACCCGCCATCAGGCACTAAAGGGTCGATTATGCGGGTAGCTTTTGAGCATCCTCTAGTGAAGATCGAGCAGATGCTGCCGGTATTACCAATTGTTACGGTAAAGGACTTTTCGGAAGGGCAAAGGCTCGCCTTCGCTGCAGAGCAGGGGTTTGGGCATACCGCTATCATTCATTCCCGGGATGTAGAGCGGATTGCAGTTTTCGCCCGGAAGATGAGTACCACCATTGTCGTGGCCAATGCCCCATCCTTTGCTTCACTGGGTATTGAAGGCAATAGCAGCTTTGCCCATACCATCGCCAGTCCCACCGGCGAGGGCATCTGTGGTCCTACAACCTATACAAGGCAGCATAATGTTACCATCGCAGGAGGGCTGGGACTGGCTTAGCCAGGCAACCAAAAGTATTGTCCAAGGTGCAGTACCAGATTAGAAGACATCTGGTTTGTCACTGGTCTTCCATATTCTTGTGATGGTAAGGGTGGCAAGCCTAGGTTCTCATGTGTTGTCTATGCAAAGGGCAGGTAAGGGATGGGGAGAAGGTCGGTGAATTAGATGGGCCGGGAGGCCATAGTGGCGGCTGTGAAGGCGGCTGGGGTTGTGGGGGCAGGGGGAGCTGGATTTCCAACCCACATAAAACTAACAGCCAGTGCCGATACCATCATCGTCAATGGAGCTGAGTGTGAACCACTGCTGGAAGTGGATCGGCAGCTTTTATCCCTGTATCGACATGAGGTGTTAAAAGGCTTAGAAGCTGCCCGGATAGCAATAGGTGCCAGGCAGGCTCATCTTGCCATTAAAGGCAAGTACAAATCTCTAGTTGACGAGCTGAAGATGGCGGCAGCCTCCAGGCCGTGGTTAGAGATAGCCACATTACCCGATATCTACCCCATTGGGGATGAGCAGTGCCTTGTCTATGAAGTACTGGGCCGGATAGTGCCGCCTAGAGGTATTCCCATCGATGTTGGGGCCGTGGTGCTTAATGTTGAGACTTTATACAATATCGCAAGGGCTATAGATGGGAAGCCTGTGATAGATACCTTTGTAACGGTAAGTGGCGCTGTGGCCGAGCCGGCTACTTGGCAAGTACCTGTAGGATGCGCTATACAGGATGTACTCAGTTGGGCAAGGCCCCTTTATGACCCAGCTAGTTTGGCAGTTATTGAAGGTGGCCCTATGATGGGTGATTTGGTCAAGGAACTGCAAAGCCCGGTGACCAAGACCACCAAGGGGCTTGTGGTTTTGCCCCAGAACCATGTACTGGCCACAAGGCTCAAGGCTAAACAGATTGTCTTGAGCCGGGCCTTCAGTGTGTGTAGTCAGTGCAGTCTGTGTACTGATCTTTGTCCAAGGCATCAGCTGGGCCACCCCATATGGCCCCACCGGATTATGCGAAGTCTAGCGGGGGATGGAGTGTTAGACCTTGAGGTAGGAAGAGGGGCATTGCTTTGTAGCGAGTGTGGTGTGTGTGATCAGTATGCTTGTTTTATGGGCCTATCTCCCCGCCGGGTTAACCAGGCACTAAAGCAAGAGCTGCTCGGGAAAGGCTCAAATGGCCAAAGCTCCGGGGCAAAATCCACCTTTTCCTGGCTACAAGAGGTAAGGCAAGGGTTCTATGAAAGCCAAGTACCAGCCAGGCGGCTGCTTTATCGGTTGGACTTGGCTAGATGGGCGAAAGCTGCTCCACTAAAAGGCTTCCTACCGGAGCCTGCCCGTGTTGTGATTCCGCTAAAACAGCACGTAGGAAAGCCGGCTCACTGCCTAGTCCAGGTAGGTGATGTGGTAAGTCGGGGTGATTTACTAGCAGATTTGCCAGAAGGAGAATTCGGGGCCTTTGTGCACAGCAGTATCACAGGGGTTGTTAGTGTCATCGAAGGTGGAACGGTTGTGATCGAGCGGGGTGGCCAAGGTGAATGACGAAAGAGCCCTAGCAATGTTGGAATACAAGAGTATTGGGTGGGGCCTTGAGTGTACCGACAAGCTGCTCAAAGGTTTCCCAGTGGAATTGATTCTCCTTCGTGTAGTATGTCCCGGTAAACTGCTGTCCGCCATTGCCGGTGAGACTGCGGCAGTGTGGGGAGCCCTGCAATATGCAAGGAATGAGTATCTGGCACCAAATTTGACTTATATCGATGATTTTTTCCTGGGCAACCCGGCACCTGGTCTCGGGCAGGCACTAAGGGCAACTGCTCCGATAAGAGAGTTGGATGCCTTGGGTATCATTGAAACTTTTACGGCTAGTTCTGCCTTGGTGGCAGCAGATACCGCTGCCAAAGCTGCTCTGGTCACTTTGGTCACGATTCACTTGGCTCGGGGGCTCGGTGGTAAGGCCCATATCTACCTGACTGGGAGTGTGGGGGCAGTGGAAGCTGCACTTGAGGCCGTAGAGAAACGACTAGAACCGGGCCTTCTTGCTCACAAGGCTTTGCTGGCCTCTCCCAGTCCGGTGACCTGGTCAGCTATTTTCTAATGTAGTGGTCAGGAGATTTGCATCTGGGGGACATATAGAATGAAGACCGTGATGGATGCTGAACATAGCGATAGGAAAAAGGCCCCCGCAGCCACTCTAGCTTCACTTAGTAGGTTCTTTGCTCGGCTATGGATTGGGGAGATGGGAGGCAAGTCATGCGGATCCTGGTAGTCAACTCGGGAGGTTCATCGGTAAAATACCAGCTAGTGGAAATGCCCCAAGAAAATGTGCTGGCTCGGGGCAGTGTGGAACGGATCGGCAAGGACGATGCCCAACTACAGATGGATGTAGCAGGCAGCAAAGCTATTCGGCGGATCTTGCCAGTAGCTGATCACGGTGTGGCTCTGCGTCTGGCCCTAGAGGGTCTAGCTGATACTGAAGTAGGAGTAATTGATTCCTTTGCCGAGATCGATGCTGTGGGTCATCGAGTGGTACACGGGGGAGAAAAGTGTACAGGTTCTGTGTTAATCACCGATGAGGTGATCGGTGTTCTCAAGGAATTTTATGACCTGGCTCCCTTGCACAATCCCCCCAATACTCGGGGGATCGAAATCTGTCGTCAACTGATGCCTAAAACCCCCATGGTAGCAGTATTTGACAGCAGTTTACACCAGAGTGTGCCGGCCTATGCCCATATTTACGCGATTCCCTATGAGTATTATGAGAAATACCGGGTGCGCCGCTATGGCTTCCACGGGATCACTTTTCGCTATATGACTCAGCGGGCAGCAGAGCTACTGGGTAAGCCCTTGGAGGATTTGAAGATCGTCAATCTCATGCTGGGTAGTGGCACAACTGCTTGTGCCTTTAAAGAGGGCAAGTCAATTGATGTTTCCACTGGTCTTACCCCAAC
>JAAYSL010000073.1 GCA_012518315.1 Bacillota bacterium
GGCCACCATAGATGGCAAAGCCTAGATGCTCTAGGAAATTCCCTAGGATAGTGGCAGGGATCTGGTGACTTTTCTGCTCAGCGAAAACGTCGATTGACGGCTCCTTGCCATCGGTCGTTCGGATGAACTCTAAGAGTCTTTTTCCATAGTGCCCTGGTTGTATCTTCATAGCGTCTCTCTCCTTTGAATTTGCTTCGTGAAATCCAAGATCACTAGCACCTACTCCGCCCAGGTCTATCAAGACCAGAGATCACATGCCTACCCAGTGAGCCAGATTCCGAGCAGTTACCCTGCCATCCCGGGTCAACCAGGTAAATAGGAAGACTCTTTCGCACTCCTTAGGCCTTCTAACTTCCGCCACCCCAGCCTTCGTAACTGAGAACGGGCGGATGGGCACCTCGGTCTTCGACTCTTCAAGTATAAATGTACTACCATCATCTCGCTCTCCCACAACACGGGTGTGCAGATTAACCGGATAGTGGGCGAGTTTCCGGTGGAAGGCCGCAACATAGATAGGAACGATAGTTATTCCTCCCTTTCTTAGATAGTTGATCGGCCCTGTATCCAAAACCACGGCATCTAGCGAGTGCTCCATCTCGTCACCAACTGGCTCAAAATCAGCATCCAGATACTGCAAAGGCTTGAGCAACCTATCATACGTAAATGCCGAATGGAGCTCCCATTCGTAATCGGTTAAGTCGATCTTCACAAATCCAGCTATCCTAGGGAACATCCGTAGGGCAAGTGTCTTGCCATTATCAGACGTGAATTCACTCATGATATAGGGTTGTCCGCTCTGCCTAGCATCGCCCACTTCATCGGACTCATTTTGTCCACTATGGAAATTGTATGGTGAGCCGGGATAGATTTCCCGCTGGATCAGCTCCAATTTCCTTCGCCATTCCCACCAATCCCTTAGATATACGTGTTCATCATTGATATCTGTATCTAGGTGCCGATTGGGATAACCTTGGGCAGCGGAGTTGTCTACAACCAAGCGATGGGGCTCAAGCGCTCGCTGAAGCTTCACAAGTGATAAGACCTTTGCCTGTGTAGCAGGATTTGTACGCAAGTCATCAATACCCCAAGCTTCATTGAAAAGTGATCGGATGACAATAGCCGGGCAGTTGAAATCACGCCTATGCTGAAGATAATACTGTCGCAGCCACCTTTCCCAGCTCTCACTAGTAGGTGTGCCGAGTGAATTCGGGATTTCATCCCAAACGAGTAGACCATTTACAGCGGCGGCATAAAGCCAAAGTGGCTCATTTTGTTTTATGTGCAATCTATTTAGGTTGTAGCCCTGCTGTTTTGTGATTCTGATGTCCTCCAGGATAGATCCAGGTTTCGAATCATACGCAGTATAGGTGTAAAGACCCCATGGGTTATAGGCTTGATCCAAAATGCCTATGACATAAAGGGGTCGATTATTCAGGAAAACGTACTGATACCCACCATGCTCCTCTTGGGTACCTGACTGGGCATTGCCCATAGATTCTCCATCAGCCCAGTCACACCGAATCTGCCGTAAGCCACAATATGTGCTTACTCGGTCGATTAGCCTGTCACTAGAGTATAAGTGGGCTCCTACCGTGTATAAGTTAGGATCATCCACATCCCAAAGCCGGGGATCTTGGATACTGATTTGCAGCCATTCTTGATCCTCTTGTGAACTACCTACCATCATATTAGGCCGAATGGTCTCCTTGGCGACCTCATTACCGTCGGGATCAAGCACTTTAACCACTAGATAATCCCACTTGCCTGCAATCTCAGTTTTGATCAAGAAGGTAGTGTTGCTTGGCTCAAGGTCACTATTTGATGCAAAATGCACTTCTGGCCGAACATGAAGCTGCTGAATGTGACTCTGCGGTGATCGGGCCTCCAGCCATACTGTCTGCCAAATCCCCGGTGTATGGGAAAACCACCATCCCTGTTTTCCAATGGAAAAATCAATCGGATTAAACTCCCGGGGAAAGCTAACCCGTACCACCAAGCTATGCTCCGAACCCGCCTTAAGCTCGCCGAGCTCACATTCAAAGGGAGCATACCCTCCCTCATTTTGCCCCACCAACTTGCCATCCCAATACACTTCTGCCACTAGACCCACGGCACCGCATTTCAATACCCCGATTTGGCCCTGGGGAAACTGGGCAGCAACCGTCACCTTACGCCGATACCAAGCGGTGCCTGTATAGCCTCCCCAAATACCAGTATAGTGATCTGCGCTGGCAAAGTCCTCTTCACCACAGGCCAACAGCGAAGTCCATGGAAAGGGAACCCGGATCACGTGCCGATAGGGCTGTTCATCTTCTACCCAATTATGTACTTGCCCCATATCATCTGGATCCAGGGCAAACCACCATGTTCCATTCAGATTCTGCCACCAGCCCGTGGACCGATCGAAATCTGGCCGTGGATACTCTGATCTTGGTTGATCCTCTTCTGTGATACAGATATCGGGACACCCTCCGCCATTGCCAAGCTCTCTAGCAGACACTACTCTCCAGCCTGTTCCCACTGCCCCACATACCAAGGCATCATCACCCAGGGGAGCAAAGGATACCTCAAACCTTCCCGATGCATCGGTCTTAGCCACTGCAAATGGATCTCCCGCTATATGTACACTCCCTGCAAGTGGTTTACCATCAGCATTAACTAATCGCCCTGAAAGCACAGTCTCATGAACAACGCCACTAACCAGGACTGGCCCAAACACAGCGCTATACTCGGGGGTTAGGACGTCTACTTTCCCAGCTGCCCGAAGCAAGATGCGAGCAGCCGGAAGATCAAAGGGAAGGCTGCCCCGCCAGACCAATTGCTCTTCCACATAACAGGCAAACAGATCTCCATGTCTATGTATAGTCAATCTTTTCGCCCTATTGTCTACTGAGGCTTGGGACAACTGCCAGCTTTCGCCCCGCCCAGCCCCTACCGCAGTAACCATAACCTTACCTTCGGTCAGAATCAATTCAAGGGCCCGCTCCCAACCTCCATTACCCCCGTATAAGACTAGGGCAGCACCACGTTCCACCTGGGACAACCCAACCTCGACACGTGAGTTTTCTCTACTAAGTCGCGTACGAGATAACATACCACTCCGATTGTTGTGAAAGTCTTTACCCCAAATCTGAACATGCTGTTCATCCAGCACCTGTGCTCGACCAAAGGGGGAAGCAAAGCAAGCATGAACCCATTCGGCTGTCTTTCCACTACTAATAAAGGGAACGTTCATCCCATTGACTGGAATATCCGTCTTTTGCACTACAAGCAACCTCCTTTAGGGGGTATTTGATACTGCGATCTATGGGGTATCTAGTGTCTCTTTGGCTATCCCTTAAGCCCGGTTAAGGCAATCCCTCGGACAAAATGCTGCTGAGCACTGAGATAAGCGATGGTCACTGGCAGCAGGGATAATACGACCCCAGCCATCAGACTTGCGTATTCCACCACATGTTTTCCCATGAACAAAGCAAGCCCTGTAGGCAATGTGCGCATTGACACGGATGTTGTCACGATCAATGGCCACAGAAAATCATTCCAGTTATACATAAAATGGAAGACTGCCAGGGTGGCAAGGGCAGGCTTAGATAAGGGCAGTATGATCTTGGAGTAAATCCACCATGTATTTGCTCCATCGACAAAGGCCGCATCTTCAAGCTCTCTTGGAATGCCACGGAAGAACTGCCTTAGAAAGAAGATGCCAAAGGCATTGGAGGCTCTCGGTATCATAAGCCCAGCATACGTATTGATCCAGCCGAATTGATGAAGCAAACTAAAGACCGGAATCATGACTACGTGAAATGGTACCATGAGGGTAATCAGGATTACGGCAAACAATGCATTTTTCCCCGGAAAGTCTAGGCGCGCAAAGGCATAGGCCGAAAATGAGTCTAGTATCAGTGAGCTTAGTGTCACTCCTCCTGCGAAAACAATGGTATTAAGGAAAAACTGCAGGAAGGGGATGTCGTGCCATATAGTTTTGTATGCTGTGAAGCTGATCCGACGAGGAAGTAGACGAGGAGGCCATGTGACCACGTCAGCTTCTGGCTTTAAGGAAGTAAACAACATCCAAAGAAAGGGAAATAGCATAGCAATTGAAATGATGACTAGTACTGCAAAGAGCATGACTCTCTCAACACGCTTACCATGTAGCACTACCACGTACACTCCCCTCTAGTCAATCGGGCGATCGAACAACCGCAACTGGAAGATGGTCAAAGCTAGAATCACGACCAGCAAGAACATAGCAATGGTGGCTCCGTAAGACATCTGAAATGTCACAAAACCATGATGATATATATACTGTACAAGCGTCTCGGTACTATAAAGTGGGCCGCCCCGGGTCATAACATAGATCTGATCAAAAACCTGGAATGAGCCGAGGACTGACATGACGATTACGAATGCCGTGGTCGGTCTCAATTGGGGCAAAGTCACATAGCGAAACATCTGTAGTCGATTGGCTCCGTCCACTTTCGCCGCTTCGTAAAGAGAGTAGGGAATCCCCTGCAGGCCCGCAAGAAAGATCACCATGTTAAATCCCACGTTCTTCCAGATGCTAACAATAATGATGGCCAGCATTGCATAGTCTGGGTCACGTAACCATGCACCCATGGTTATCCTGATTTTGGATAAATAATAGACAAATAGGCCGATCTGTGGGTCAAACAAAAAAGTCCAAACGATAGCAATAATGGCTGTCGAAGCCACAACAGGCAGGAATATGGCTGTACGGAAGAATTTCGTGCCTTTTAGGTTTTGATTCAGTGCTACAGCCAGTGCCAGGGACAACATAGTACCAATTGGCACGACTCCAACAGTATAAACAACGGTGTTGTAAACGGCATTCCAAAATCGCTGATCCTTCCAAAGACGAACATAATTCGCCCACCCCACATACTCCGCAGACTGGATCAGGCTCCAATTGGTGAAACTGCTCCAGAGGGAAAAACCGATTGGGTAGATAATGAAAACCATAAAAACCGCCAGGCTCGGAAAGAGGAAAAGATAGGCAATGTGCTGGTTATGCCGTGCAATGGGTTGCTTTTTCTGCTTTGGGTTCCCAATGAACACCTTGCATACCTCCAAACGACAACAAGCGACCGAAGGGGCGGAAGGAACCGCCCCTCTCGAAGGTCTATTTCGATCTACTTCACTAACTCACGGAGTTTCTGCCCTGCTTCATCGAGAGCAGCCTCAACAGTCTGCTTGCCAAGTAGAATGGACTCCATGGCGGGTTCATAGACATCGCTTTCGATTTCACTGAACTTAGGAGTTCCCACCAGGTAGCCTTGGGCATATGTTAAGCCAGCTGCAAACTTGGGAACCCAGGGGTGAGCCATGATTTCAGGAGAATCAGCGATATCTATCCGGTTCGGTGGGAAGCCAGCCCCAAGAGCCCATTTTATCTGGGATTCCTCGCTATTCCAGAATTCCAGGAAACGATAGACAGCCTTCCGTTTCTCAGGATCGGCTCCGGCCTGCTTACTGACTGCCATTGATGTAACCCCACCAGCTGTTGCCCGAGTCTTGGGGCCTTCTGGGATTGGGGCCACATCGTAATTGAGTCCAGCTTCTGTAAAGCCCGCGGTCATCCAAGGACCTACTATATGCATGGATGCCTTCCCTGTTTGAAACAGTTTATCTGTCTCAGGGCCAATGAGGCCGACAGGGGAAATCTCATGCTGGTGCACGGC
Organism: Bacillota bacterium; assembly: GCA_012518315.1. Classification (GTDB taxonomy): domain Bacteria; phylum Bacillota; class Limnochordia; order DTU087; family DTU087; genus JAAYSL01. Next base: position 5,700 of record JAAYSL010000073.1, read on the forward strand.
ATCAGCCCAGAAGCTCACTGCTTCTTTGGTTTCCTTGGAATCTATGAGCACTTCTCCATCTTCGCCCAGGATACCACCGCCATTGGACCACATGAGAAGCGGCCAAACAGCAGGAGACTCCTTAGTAGGCAACACCATACCGTATTGCTGAGGTGGATTGGAGAGTTTGATTGCAGCCTGCATCCATTCATCCCAGTTATTTGGGGCTTCAGGGGCAAGGCCCGCGGCAGTAAAGTGGTCTTTGTTGTAATACATAAGTAGTGCGAAGCTGCTCATGGGAGTTCCATACAACTTGCCCTTATATGTCGCTGCGTCGACAGCAAAAGGCGCAAGCACGTCCCTGGGGACGCTAGTTTCGGTGAATACATCATCAATGGGAGCTAACACACCAGCTTCTACCAACCGTGGAAGCAATTCAGCACCAAGACCAGCGATATCGGGGCCTTTTCCCACGATATACGAAGGCATTAGTTTTTGCATGAAGCTATCCCACGGCATGATGTCCATTTCAATTTCGATATCGGGATTCTCATCATTAAACTGCTGTACTAGAGACTCAACAACGGGCCGATCTGGTCCAGTGAACCCATTCCAAAAGGTCAACGTGGTTTTTGCATAAGCACCACCCGCCAGCAACAACACAAGCGTCACTGCAGTTAAAAGCACAAGCCTGCGACTGCGCATTGAATGCGCCTCCTTTTTGTTGGTGAATTGGATTTCCCGTTCTTCTGTCTCTGTCACGAGGCACTAAGCGTCCGTTAACCACCCCCTCCAGCGACCTCCGACCTAGATAACACCGGTTCATGAAGCTGGCGTCATGAGTATTACGCAGTTTCCCTAACGATCAACTCTGTTGGAAGTAGCCGTTCAACCGACCGGTGGAGAAAATCACCTCCCATTCGTTGAATAAGTAAGGTAGCAGCCTGCCTGCCTAGTTCTGCCTTAGGGATGCGTACGGTAGTTAGGGCAGGTGTCAAATAGCGAGCAAGCTGGATATCATCATAACCAACGAGGGCAATATCTGTTGGAACCCTTATACCCCGCTCTCCAAAGGCTCTTAGAAGACCGATAGCAATCATATCATTGAAAGCAAAGACAGCATCAACATCCTGGAATTGGTCGGCTGAGAGACCAAGCTTATAGGCGTCAAATGTATTGGCTTCCAGACGGATAAATATCGGCTGTAACCCAGCCGCTTCGATAGCCTTCTCATACCCATTCCACCTGTGTATCCCCGAGATCGAGTCTTCCCCCGGGCCACAATAAGCTATCCTCTTTCTCCCAGCTCGGATCAGGTACTCTATCGCTTCTGTAGTCCCACCATAATCATCGGGTGCCACCACATCTAGGGGTTTTTCAGGCGCATTTGGTGGTATTGCTCCAACACAAACCATGGGAAGCCTATACCGCAAATACTCGTCAACCTGACTCCAGTCCAGCGGAAAAAGAATCAATCCATCGACACGATGCTGAACAAGCGTATTAACTGCCTCTCGTTCGGCACTTCGAGAAAACCATGTATTCACCAGCAACTGGGTCAGTCCCCTAGCCTGAGTGACTAATGAGATGCCCTGTATGACTTCGGAGAAATAAGGATTAACGTTATCGGAGACAACAACCCCGATTACGTTAGTACTTTGGGTGACCAGCCCCCTTGCTACTAGGTTCTGGGTATATCCAAGCTCCTCGGCAATCTCCATAATCCGTTTTCTAGTCTCACCTGAAACCCCGGATTTGTCGTTTAAAGCCCGGGACACCGTATTGACAGATACATTAGCCCTCTCCGCAACATCTCTTAGTGTAACTCGACTCATAGCAACCTCCGTTAGCATTAACGTTAACGTTAATTTCAATATACACCTGTTTCATCCTAATGTCAATGATTTTGGAACTCAAGGGGAGAAACGCCAATGGAAGGGGAACATCATACCATCTATCAAGGCGGTACCAGCGGATCTTCCGCAATTTCTGCTCACTTCTGCTGATTCGGCTACTAAAAAAGGCGCTATACCTTCACGCCGCGAAGGTTAGCGCCTCAAGACTCCATCCCTACTTGCTTCTTCCACAAGTTCCTAGCCCACATGTGCCGACATTGTCCCAGTCCTACTTAATCGCCCCCGCGGTCAGCCCCTGCACGAAGTATCGCTGCAGGAAGATAAAGACCAGCATGACCGGGATCATCGTGATAATCGACCCGGAGGTGATCATCTCCCAGCTAGTGCGGTAGCGGGATAGATAGAAATTGGTTAACCCCACTTGCAGGGTCTGGA
>JAAYSL010000074.1 GCA_012518315.1 Bacillota bacterium
CAGGCAAAAAGGCCAATTGGTAAGTCCCATCCCCTCTCGTCTGGCAGGTAGCTACTTGCCGCCGTTCTCGGGTGTACAAAACAACTTGAGCCCCAGCTAATCCCTTCCCAGTATCTCCCCCACTCACTTGGCCACGAATGGTGCTTTGGCCCGCATACTTGATACCTGCAACTTCGATGATCCCGGCGGCAATGGGTTCCTGAGTGGAAAGAAGCATGACTTGGTAGTGGTAGGTGCCGGGAGGAATAAGGTCACCATCTGGAGTGAAACCATCCCAGATAGCCTGCTGCCACTGACCTCCTAGTTGGGTTGCACGGATCTTGCGCACCACCTCACCCCGGGTATCTGTAATCACCACTTCTACCTGCCAAGGCCCACTACCCGGTAGCCAATACCCGATGGTCAAAACCTCCATACCATCGGGACAAAAGGGAGTTGGGTAAACCCAGGATTGCATGGGATCAAGGTCAGGACTTAGGGTAAAGCAAAGATCTGTGGAATAGCCTCCTGCTATGGGTGGATCTTCCCAGCTAGGGGAAAAGCGATAATCGATTCGTACAGCTCGACCCTCCTCCCCCGTAGGGTCAGCCTGGCTAAGGACAATCTGAGGCGTACAGGCTTCAAGGGGTGTCCACCTAGGTGGGTGGCTATCATAGATTGCCCAGGCCAGGCGACTAGCCGGGATGGTTACCTTGGGCTCCTTTGTGGTTGCCAGATCGCCCTTGGCTTCAATGGCAAGTGTCCAACTATCTTGGGGAGCCAAGATGAGAAGCTGAGTGCCACCGGTCACCACCACCGGCGGCTGTGCCGGATCCGCATCTCCAAAGTGAATAAGAGGGTTTCCATCATAGATCCCAATGAAGCTATTGGCCCGAACCTTTGCCACTGGGCTCAGGGCTAGGGCGATCAGTACTAACAAGTTAAACCATGCTATCCGGTGGTACATGCCACGCCTTCTAGCACCATGTCCCAACCACTGCCCGACAAGCCAAGGTGTGATTGATACTACAAAAATGGGCCACCTCCTTCCCGGCTCTCATCAATCTGCAGTAACCTACTGGCGGGCGATGGTATCACCGGCCATTACATCTAGTGTCCGCTCAGTATCTAGTAAAGGCACCCCTTCACTAGAGAGACTCATCCGCATAACATAGCGGCCTGGAGATAAAGGCGGTAGTACACCAGTAAGTTCACCACTGCCCCCAGGCAGAATTTCCCCAGACTCTAGCGAAACTCGGGCTTTGATATGCCCCATCGGATCCATCACCATTAGCGCACCCAAAGCCCGCCAGGCATCAGTGCCACTATTATGGACGACAGCGGTAAAGGGTGTAGTATTGGCAGCATAGATCTGCTTTGGATACCAGCTAACCAACTCTCCTTGGATAGTAGCCACTTGGTAAGGTTCCACCACTCGGAAAGCCCATTGGCCAGCCTCGATAGGACGCCCCCCGGCAGACAAATGAGGATTCACATGGTACATACCTACTGGTAGGCTTTCCGGCTGCCAAGAAAGGGCTAACTGGCGGCTGCAACCAGGTAGAACTGTCACGGGCTGGACGGGCAAGCGACTTAAGGGCTCACCTGCCACATCGGCGATTTCTATGTATCCAGAGAATGTGGCATGGACATTACCATAATTGGTCACTAAGGGATAGACTCCAATTGCCTCACCGGGACTTGCCTGTTGTATATCTAAGGTAGTCACCGTCAGATCGGAAGGTCTACTACCAGCAAACTGCAAGAGGGTAAGAACCGCAAGTCGAGATACGGCCATGGCACCTTCTCGTTTGCCCTTTGGGGTGATTTCCAGAAAAATCACGGGATAAAGTCCACCTTGGATATCACTGACGTCTCCTACTGTGGCAACAATCGCATCTGATTCTCCTGGCTCTAGCTCCAATTTGTTTTTGTCCAACCCTAGATATCTGGCACCCCATGCTCTTTCCGCCGGTGAATCAAGGTAGAGTGGTGAACCATTCCACCGGTGTTCTCCTCTGCCTACATAACAAGTGATCTCTACTCTAGAGTCAGTAGCATTCTTGACTAATACCGGCGGCAGCTGATCCCCCGTATCTACTGTCGCCACTAACCGAGCAGGGCTAACTAGCACCCCTCGATTGGTACTACTGCCAGCTTGGGCACTAACACTAACTGAGAAAGCAAAGAGCACAATCCCGAAAGTCAGTAGAAGCATCACCTTGTGATTCCTCATCACAGCTACTCCCTTCTTTCTTAGTGCTTATTTTCGAATCTCTGTTCTTATAGATACACCTATTCGGTGTTTTCGGGTCTCTGTCATGATATGCACTTACACCTGCCCCACAAGAAAGCAGCGGACGCGGTTCCATGGATGTGTCTATCAAAGGCCAACAAGGATTCTCTTAGCTTAGAAATTGAGCCCGGCAGTGTAATGCAAAACAATCCGGTAATCCCTACCTTCCTCTAATGGTTGGTCACTGTAATCCGGGGAAAAACACAGGTAGAACTGGACATCTTTGCCTTGATCGCCAGTTGGTGGTTGACTGGATACTATGGCACTATTCTCAGAGGATAGAGCCTGCCATGGCCCGGAGGGGCTACTAGACCACTCTAGTGGATGG
>JAAYSL010000075.1 GCA_012518315.1 Bacillota bacterium
CAGATTCTCAATCGCATTGGTTGTTAGCATATGCCCATAACCATAATAACCCTAATATGAGCATATGTCAATAACTATCTTCAATTCTCCACTACTTCCGAGAGCGCTAACAATGTAATACCCAGCAAGACCAAGGCAACGGCCAAGTATTGCTTTTGGTTGAGTCTTTCCTTTCTTTTTGCAATCTCAAATAGGCATAGACTACTACTGCACAGATTAGGAAGCTATACTCATAGGACAGCAAGGCCACATCTTTCCATTATTTGTCTGCCTTCGTTTAGATCTTCCTTCTGTAGAATTTCCTGCCTTCATACGTAAACTCGATTATTCTCCCTTGCTCTAGAAGCTCGTTGAGAATAGACCGATCTTCCGCATTTCTCTTTTCCAGCAGCGTGCTCACAATATCCTCCCGGATTGGATGCACCGCGGCAATGCCCAGCAGGTCACTGGCAATATTTTCTGTGAAAAAGAACCCTTCCTCTTCTTCATCACCGGTAATGCACTCAACCTCTGCTCCAGATATGGCCCGAATAATTCCGACAGTCTCTTTCAAGCAAGCAGTGGATGGCCTTCTTACACTGGCTTCAGCCGGGGGGCGAGTTGGAACCAAAAGGTAGGCCTTACTCGGGCATACCCGCGCCAACTGTTCGGCGATCCGTTCAATACATGCTGCGTGATCGTTTACGTTTTCCACTAACATGGTTTCAGTAACCAGTGTCCCTTTATAGGCTTTGGAGAAATCAATAATCCCGTTTAGGATATCTTGATGCTCGAGTAATCCATGCGGCCTATCCACTTTGCGCCAGGTATCCTCATCAGCCGCATCGATACTAACGGATACCCAATCTGCTTGCATTAAGTCTTCCTTGACCTCATCCATCCACAACAGTGAAGCATTGGTAATGACGGCGATTTTGACACCGTATGGTTTGACTAGCTTAATGGTTTTCCCTAAGTTGACATCCAATGTCGGCTCTCCATCGGGAACAAAGGAGAAATAATCGGCTCGCCTGTTTTCTGCCTCTAGCTGCTGCAGCTTAGTCTCAGCCTCGCGACAGATCTCTTCAGGCTCATAGAACGCACGTCTTTTTATCGTCATGTGATTTGTTCTGCCAAGCTGGCAGTAAACACAAGAATAGGAGCAAGTTTTCGGGGGAATGTTGTTTATACCGATGCTTTGGCCTAATCGTCTTGAGGGTATAGGTCCATATACGATCATCTAAGTAAGACCTCCGATTCACCAATGAAGTAGGCAAAACGCCATGCAGCTCACCTAGCAGGCTCATGGCAGAAAGTACGGGCAAACAGTCGGGTATCTTGGAAAGTCACTGCTTGCCCGCATCGATTTGGAGCGATTCACCTCACTCCAGTTAAGACCCTCTGACAAGGAGCGAACCACATCTGGGACAGTTCAAAGAAGTACAAGGAACTCCTGTCGTATGACTAACCTTTTCACCGCATTCCGGGCAGATACAGTATCCTGTCGGCCCCATTCCTATACCTCCGCGACGTCCTCTTCTGCCCGCTCCCCTTGACACCGGTCCTATTCCATACGGCCCCGTTCTGTCTTTTCCAGGCATATGAATACCTCCCATCACAACCTTGTATGCGAATCCCTTCTCTAATCATAGTACCTCAGTTATGAACATATGCCAACAATTATTTTGCACCCTTGCTCGATTAGACGGCTACGCCCCAAAAAGCAGAAAGGGAACGCTATTGCTCCCGAAACAAAATGTCTTACCCGGCGATAGTATAGTTAAACTTCACTCCCCGCTGGGCCAGAGTGGGTAGCTGGACTTTGCCGTCATTGCTGCCACCAGACCAGTTACACTTCCGCCAATTACCAGTACATCGGTCTTTTTCACTTTTGCACCTCCATAATCCATGATTTAGAGGAGAGCTATCTGGGAAAAATCAATATTGCCTTCAGCATCGACAAGTCTTGCGTCGGCATGGACATACTCTATTTTACCGATGAACATCTCGTGAGAACCAGTCACAATGGAATCAACCACTGTGCACTCAATGTTTACTGGGCAATCCGCCAAAATGGGTGCATCAACCTCCTTGCCGTCCTCAAGCCGCACATTCATGGCCGCCAATTTGTCACCATCGCGTTTACTGTGACTTCCCAGGTAATCAAAGGTCTGACGATAATCTTTACTAACTAAATTGACAACAAAACATCCGGACTCCTTGATCAAGCGATATGAGTAGCGTGTAGGTACAATCCCGACCATGACCATGGGCGGGTCATAGCTGCAATTGCCGCAATATCCAACTGCCAACGCATTGTCTTCTCCGTCCAAGCCACGACAAGACACCAATACTTGCGGCGTGGGCTGAAGAGAACTCTTCTTCTTTGCCTGCTTTTTTTCCATCCCGTTCTTACTATATAGAGCATCATTTGCCGTAACTGTTTTTCCCTGATTCATTCAGCCTCTCTCCTTCAAGAGTCTACTTTTATTGATACTTAGGAGCCTACTACCGCTGCAGCTTCGCCATCATCACCGCCTACTCACTGCGTTTCTAAACTCTCATGACATCGGTATCTCTCATAGCATATCCCATAGCTTCGGGTACTCTCATATCTTATGGTATTCGCGTTATGAGCATATGTCAATAACTAATCCGAGTATGGCCTTATCAGGTCCCGGGAATCTGTACAATGAGCAACGCCATCTAATCAAATTGCATGCAGAAAGGGCGAGCAAGCAGTTGGTTATCCCTTAAAGATACTGCTTGCTCGCGTTCACTTCAGTAGCTACGCTTTTTACGGCCTACGTTGCCCCATGTATGCCCGACAACCATAGCGACCCCAACCCGGTACACCGGTCCCATAGAACCCCCGCCGATACCCGCGTCCAAATCCAAGTCCTCTTCGAACTCCACCCGGATTAGCATAACCCGGCACGGCAAACCCAGCACAGTATCCCGCACCACGTCCTGTCATTCTACCCATTCCTACTGGCCCTGTTCCATCTCCTCTTGGCATCGCAATACTCCTTTCGCTTTCTCACTTCGGCTTCCTAATCTCCTTGAAACACCTCTTAAGATGCCAACCTCGACTATGGCATGTCAAGTCTCATGTTAGTTGAGCCTAACTTCCTCCTAGAACACTCCTCTATTTGTCAAAGTACGTAATACTTCATCTAAATAACCCAAGCGAATCGGCCATCGCTTATTAAGTTAGGTGCGACTAACACCGCCTGTCAATATTTTACCGAGTCTCTTGGCACCTGTCAAGACTGCTTTACCCCTGAGCACAAAGACAGGAAATAGGACCTAGATTAGAGAGTGGTCGGATAGACGCCAGACAGCGATAGGCCTAGCATGTCCTTTAAAGACGCCATTTCCGTAAAAGATAATGACAACCCATCACCCCCATGATACAATATTCATGACAAACCAATGCCTGCGGGTAGGGTTACTACCTGAACCTTAGGGCTAATGACTTTGCTGTGCCTTACCGACGCTTACCGGGGATACTACCCTAAAGCCAGGGAGGTGCGGATACTTGATGCTACGCCTTGGCGTATTCAAGGACCATTAGCCCGTCTACAAGACGGGTTTTTTATTACCCTACCCCCATAACCAGGAGGTGTACGAACATGGCTAGTGCTAAACAAGGTGAGAACATAAACCCACAAAACAGAGTCGGTGTTGCTGCCATCATCATCGAGGATCGTCACCAGACTGCTCCTCGGGTCAATGAGATCCTCAGTGAATACGGCGATCTTATAGTGGGCCGTATGGGAATCCCCTATCGCGACAGAGGGGTCTCGGTAATCTCACTAATCATCGATGGCGATACCGATACCATCGGAGCGATGACGGGAAAACTAGGTGCCATTACCGGTGTCAAATCCCGGGTCACCTTGGTCAAATGAAAGCTTATACTGCTCTACTAAACAAAGCTATAGCTAATTCCGAAGGCCTTAGCACTAGTGAGGTGATGGCTCTCTTAACACCTCCTGGCCTGGTTGCAGCTAGGAGGCTTTGGCAGACTGCCCACTTGCTAAGGCTAAATGCCACCGGTAAGTGTGTCCACCTAAGAGCCATCATCGAGTTTTCCAACTACTGCCGTCAAGATTGCCTCTACTGTGGACTAAGACGGAGCAATAATCGGGTTACCCGCTATAGGATGACCCCGGAGGCAATAGTGGAAGCTGCCATCGAGGCTCATGCGGTGCATAAGTTCGGCACCTTTGTTTTGCAATCCGGTGAGGATCCCGGCTATGAGCTGAAAAACCTTAAGTGGGCAGTGCAAGAGATCAAGCTAGCCACTAACGCAGCAATCACCCTTAGTATCGGGGAGAGATCTTGTGGGGTCTATCGAGCGTTGTGGGAAGCAGGAGCAGGTAGGTTCCTTCTCAAGTTCGAGACCAGTTGTGGGCAGATCTTTCGAAAACTAAAACCCACCACCACTCTAGAGCAGCGCCTGGGATGCCTTGGTACACTTCGAAGCCTTGACTACCAAGTCGGTTCGGGAATCATCCTGGGCCTGCCTGGGCAGGATTTGGAGTCTGTAGCTAACGATCTCTTGCTCTGTCGCGATGAGGACTACGAAATGGTTAGCATTGGACCATTCATCCCCCATCCAGACACCCCGCTGAGCTCTGCTAATATTGCCACTAATGTGTGCTCTACCCTAACGACTATAGCAGTGGCTCGCCTGCTTGTCCCCTATGCCCACATGCCTGCCACTACGGCCTTGGGTGTGATTGGACAGAATGACAAGTGGTGGAAAAGCAAAGCTCCCCAGCTGCAGGATGCCAGAAGCCTGGCACTCATGGCCGGTGCCAATGTCCTCATGCTGGATGTGACTCCAGCAAAGTACCGCACAAGTTACAGTATTTATCCGGGAAAGGCCGGCGCCGATGGAGATGTGATCACTGATTCGGTTTGGCAAGCCAAGAAAGATCTTTCTACTTTAGGCATGACTATCTGTCCTGGCCGGGGAGATAGTCCCAAACAACCTTGGGGAAGGGGTAATACAGATGTCAAAAGAGAAGACAGAATGCACGTTTATTAACGATGAAAAGATTCGTGCAGCCCTGCAAAAAGGGACACAGTACAGCTCTCAGGCAGTAAGAGATATCCTAGCAAAGGCTCAAAAGTTACAGGGCCTTGAACTGGAAGAGCTCGCTGCTTTGCTATGGGTGGATGAGCCAGAGCTGATTGAGGAGATCTATACTGTCGCCAGAAAGATCAAGGAGACTATCTATGGCAAGCGACTGGTCTTCTTTGCACCACTTTATATTAGCGACTATTGTGTGAATAACTGTAGGTACTGTGCCTATAAACGAGATAATCAGTACCCGAGGCGAAGACTCACCATGGATGAACTAAAAGAGGAAGTCATCGCCATCCAAGCCATGGGTCATAAACGCATCGCCTTAGAGGCTGGTGAAGATCCGGTAAACTGCCCCATCGATTACATAATCGAGGCGATGGATACCATCTATCAGACCCGGTCAGGTAATGGCAGTATCCGCCGGATCAATGTCAATATAGCAGCTACTTGCGTGGAGGATTACCAAAGGCTCAAGACTGCGGATATCGGTACCTATGTGCTCTTCCAGGAGACATACCACCGAGATACTTACCGTGCGGTCCATGATGGACCCAAAGCCGACTATGACTGGCATACTACCGCGATGGATAGAGCCATACAAGGCGGTATCGATGATGTCGGGATCGGAGTATTGTACGGGCTCTATGATTGGCGGTTTGAAACTGTGGCACTACTAGCCCATGCTAAGCACCTAGATAGCACCTACGGGATCGGTCCCCACACTATTTCCTTCCCCCGCTTAAGACCAGCTGCCGGTGTATCATTGGAGACTTTCCCCTATCTTGTTTCCGATGAGGACTTCAAGCGAATCGTCGCTTGCCTGCGATTAGCTGTACCCTATACCGGGATGATTCTTTCTACAAGAGAGTCCCCGCGCTTTCGGGAGGAAGTCATTGCTCTGGGTATATCCCAGATCAGTGCCGGTTCCCGCACTGGAGTCGGCGAATACAGCAAGCGTGAACATGATACTCCCCAATTCGAAGTCAGTGACCACCGTAATCTCGATGAAATGATCAGCGAGCTCTTACCCTCAGATTACCTCCCTAGTTTCTGTACTGCTTGTTATAGGATGGGAAGAACCGGAGAGACCTTCATGTCTTGGGCCAAAAGCAGCCATATCCATGAATTCTGCCAGCCCAACGCCATCTTGACCTTTCAGGAATACCTTTGTGACTATGCTTCACCGGCAACTATCAAGGAGGCTGTACCGGTAATCGAAGCCGCGTTGGCCCAGGTTGAGCCAAAGCTCCAGGATGAATGCAAAAGAAGATTAGCACGAATCAAGCAGGGAGAGCGAGACCTTTACTTCTAACCCCAGGAAGGGATGATGTAGATGAGCCTTAACAAGACCCCCAGAGCCAGTCGCTATCATATTGCGTTCTTAGGACGGATGAATTCAGGCAAGTCCAGTCTGATTAATGCCTTAGCAGACCAAGATGTGGCGGTTGTCTCACCCGTTGCCGGAACCACCACAGACATTGTGCACAAGGCTATGGAGATTCATGGAGCTGGCCCGGTAGTTTTGATTGACACTCCCGGTATAGACGATGTAAGCGTCCTTGCTGCTCCCCGGATTGCCCGCACCAGACGAGCCATCGACAAAGCAGATTGCGCTATTGTCGTAGTCGATGCCACAACGGGTGAAGGTGAGCCTGAGCTGGAGGTCTATTCTTACCTGGAGGAAAAGCAGGTGCCGTTCATTATTGCTATAAATAAGACAGATCTGGTGGATGATGAGCTCGGTTCAACTCTCCCCTCCGCATACGCAGCGCGAAATGCTCCATATATCGAAGTCAGTGCCAAAACACATAGTGGCAAAGAGGAGCTACTAAGGGCTATCAGTGCACTAGCTGCCAAGGCCGAGGATAGGAAAGGGCCGCCGCTGGTCGGCGACCTTTTCGACCCCGGCGATAGAGTTATCCTCGTCATTCCGTTAGATGCACAGGCTCCTAAGGGGAGATTGATTTTGCCACAAGTGCAGACGATTAGAGATATTCTCGATCATGGCGGGATCGCCATAGCCATTGGGACAAAGCAGCTAAAACAGCTGTTTTCTAGTAGGGACTTAGCCCCCAGGCTGGTTATAACGGACTCTCAAGTCTTTCACGAAGTGAACCAGATTGTCCCTCCCGCCATCCCCCTTACTTCTTTTTCGATTCTCTTTGCTCGCCACAAAGGCGATTTTGACCTTCTAGTCAAGGGAGCCCAGGCGCTGGATCGGCTAAGGCCCGGTGATCACGTACTGATTGCGGAGGCCTGTACCCATCACCCCATCGAAGATGATATAGGTACTGTTAAGATTCCCCGGCTACTCAATGCCAAGGTAGGAGGAGAGCTAAACTACGAGTGGCAGAAGGGTGGAGACTACCCGGAGGACCTAGCTCGTTTCCAGATGGTGATCCATTGTGGTGGGTGTATGCTGAATCGCAAGGCTATGTGTTCACGGCTTAAGGCCGCAGCCGCGGCTGGTGTATCTATAACTAACTACGGCATGACCATTGCTGCCTGTCATGAGATTTTGCCAAGAGCCTTGGAGCCTTTCAAATGCTAGACAAGATCAGCCGAGATAGGTATGATTGCTCTTCCGCTACCCTCAAACCCGAACAGTATGGTATTTACTTTGTCTTCTTCTGTCAAAACACTTTATGCTAGTCAGAAATGGGAGTGTCATTAAAGAGTATTCGGGCAAGGACATCGTGTAACCGAAGGATCTGCAGCCAACTCCCTGAGGGATATTCCCAAATGACCATTGATATACTGGGTAGAAATCCTCTTCAATGACCGCCACTGAACCCCGAGTTGAGCGTGAGGAATGAGTACGAATGAGTTCAACGTTCGCTGCATGCATATTGCATGCGTGATGCAGCTATGCTATACTGTAACCACCAGATTGAAAGGAGGCGATTTTGGTGCCTTCACTACAAGTACGGGACTTGCCAGAGCATATCTACCAGGCAATCGTAGA
>JAAYSL010000002.1 GCA_012518315.1 Bacillota bacterium
ACTAAGGCTACAGCCCAAAGCACCGGTTTACATCAAGGGGTGCCAGTCTGTACAGGTGGGCATGATCACATTTGTGGAGCCTTTGCCACTGGAGTTTTTGAGCCAGGGAAAGCCCTGGATTCAATGGGCACTGCCGAGAGTCTGGTCGCGGCATATCGGAATATTCCTAAGCTAGAACCGGAGGCTGTGAGAGGTTTTGGTGTTGGGTGCCATGTAGTAAGTGACGCTTATTATCTCTTGGCCGGTATTACTGCCTCAGGGCTTAGTGTCGAGTGGTTTAGAAATGAGTTTGGTGGTGTGGAGCAAGGGGCAGCTGATAGCCGCGGTGTGAATATTTACGATGTGTTAGTTGAAGCGGCACGCCAATCTCCGGTGGGTGCCAGGGGCCTTGTCTTTATCCCGCATATGCGGGGAGCCGGGCCACCAGATCCGGATCCGTATAGCCGTGGTGCTTTCGTGGGCATTCGGGATTACCATGAAAGAAAGGATTTCATCCGAGCTATTCTGGAAGGACTTTCCTTTGAATTTGCCTTCACCCTATGGGAGTCTGAAGATGTTTTGGGGCAGGCAGTCGACAAGATCCAGGCTATTGGTGGGGGAACCAAGAATCAGCTCTGGATGGAGATCAAGAGTGCTGTCCTGAATATGCCCGTTGAGGTACCAGCAGTGCAGGAGTCAACTCTACTTGGTGCCGCACTTTTGGGGGGACTCGGGGCCGGTGTATATCGTGATGAGCATGAGGCTTTGGCTGAGACTTACCGTGTATTGTATACCCATGAACCTAATCCGGAGCTTGTCAAGCAATATGAACCGATCTATGAGACCTACACGGAGGTAGTGCCTTTGATTCGCCAGATTGGTCATATTGTGGGCGGGTCTGAGGTTTAGACCCAAAAGATAAAGACATGTGTGAGACTAGCAGTGGCGGGGGTAACTCATGACGAATATTAAGAAACTACCCTTGGCCGCAATGTTAGCAATGGCAAGACCCGCTCCCCAAGGCCAGGCGAGAGGGATGATGCTAGGCAACTACCTCGCACCATCCCTTGCTTCTTTAAGGCTTACTGTAGGGTTCCTGGGTAAGGAAACTGAGTCTGGTAGTTAGCGAACTGCTGCTGAGTCTGTTGCAGCTTCTGTTTGTCTACACCCTCGAATTTGTACCAGCCCCGCTGGAACATGGCATTAAAACTATCCCGTGCTGCTTTATGTGTATCACAAAGGATACTTTCTACATCACTATGGAGATTGGCGTAACTGGCCTCCCGGGCAAAGATGTTGAAGTTGTCTGTCAGATATTTTTCCGTAGCCAGTACATCATTGAGAATATCACGGTCATTTATCTGTGGGCCCTTTACTGTAGGTAGACTCCCGGATTGGGGATTTTGAATGACGTTTTTATTATGTGGCACGGCATCTCACCTCCTATTTCACTGGGTTAGTGGCTGAGTTGGCATGGCTTTGGCTGGGTCTACGTGCTTGAGTAGTGTCATGTAATGGGTCTGATGCATCTTGCTCAGCCGATCACAGATATCCTTAACTCCCTGTTCCTGTGCCATCTGAGCATACATGGCGAACTTCTTGGCCGCTAACAGCTCCCAGGATAAAGCGTCTTCAAGGTAGGATAGATCCTTAGTGGTGACGATTTCCGGTGGCTGCTGCATCACACCCTGGCTAATTTGTGTTCCTGTCTGAAACTGCACTATAGTGCAACCTCCCTTCAGTTTCCATTACGTAGATTAGTATTACCAGTCACTCGCAAAATACACGGATTGGCTTGGTCACCTACCTTTGGCCTGGTAGAATCCGGATGGAACGGGTAGACTCCAGGGATTCCGTATTGTAAAATAGGCACAGACTGAAAAACTAACAGACCAAGAACTGGAGCTGGGATCATGATAACGAAGGAGACCTGGATCAATGGATTAAGAAACGGCATTGACACCATCTGGGAGCTAGCCAAAGTGATCATTCCACTAACTATAGTGATTGCTGTCTTGAAAGAGACAGGTTACCTAGAGCTGCTGGCTAAATGGATGGAGCCCTTGATGCAAGTGTTGGGATTACCGGGAGAGGCGGCATTGGCCTTAGTTGTGGGATATTTCGTTAATATCTATAGTGCCATTGCTGTGATTTTGGCCCTTAGCCTAACAGTTAAGCAAGTAACTATTGTCTCTGTAATGATCGCTATCTGTCATGGACTTTTTCTGGAAAGCGCCATAACCAAGAGGACGGGGATCAAAGCTTGGCCGCTGGCACTAATGCGGCTTGGTATCTCTATCTTGGCAGGCTTGGGTGTTAACTGGCTTTATTAGATGGGCAATGAGTGTAATGCACGAGGAGTGAGAAACATGGAGATTGCTCTCACCCAAGTGATCCTAGATGGGCTAAGATTGGGTCTTTTGGGTTTGAAGGATATCACTATTATTGTATTGCCCTTGATGGTTGCCATAGAACTGGCGAAAGATAGTGGGTTGATGGAGCGGGTGACCAGTAAGTGTCGGCCCTTAGCGGGACTATTGCAGGTCTCCAAAGAAGCAGTCTTGCCATTGGTAGTTGGGCTTGCCATTGGGTTTTCCTATGGGTCTGGAGTGATTATCAGTGCATCCAAGGAAGGCAATCTGTCTATGAAGGATCGCTATGCCATCGCAGTTTTCCTGTCTATATGTCATTCTATCTTTGAGGACACTCTACTTCTGGTTGCGATTGGTGCAAGCTTCCCCTGGATGCTAGGTAGCCGTTTGTTGCTTGCTTTTTTAGCGACGATATTTGTGACAAGGGTGTTATTCGCAAGCAAGCTTGATGAAGAGATGAGCTCCCCGGTTGGGTCAAACTAGGAGCCAAAGCAGGCTCATTTCGCCGCAGGTCAAAGGCCAGATTCGAGGTTACCCAGGAAGGAACAACCCTCCCAGGGAGGAACTTGTAAATAGGAGACGCGAGGAACGGCTGGCCGAGACTGTGACAATCACGGGCGTGGCTAAGACAGATGGGGGGCAGATCCTATGCGGCGGTTGGATTTGACTGGTGTTTGGCGACTCTCTCGAATGGGACGTGATGAGGCCATCCCGGCTCAGGTGCCAGGGGATGCCCATAGTGCCCTGTTAGAAGCTGGCGAGATACCTGATCCTTACTGGGGAGAAAATGAGCTCGCAGTTCAATGGGTAGGCCGGGAAGACTGGGTGTATTCTCGTACTTTTGCTGTGAGTGAAGAGTTACTGGCGGAAAGCTCTGTATTCCTCAATTGTGATCAGCTAGATACAATCACTGACATCTATATCAACGATCACCATGTAGGTTCAACAGACAATATGTTCCGCCGCTACCGCTTTGAAGTAAAGGATTTTTTGCGGCTAGGCGATAACCATCTTAAGATTGTCTTTCATTCGGCGGAAAAAACAGCCCTGAAGCGTAGCCAAAATCTACCGTATGAGATTCCCCACAGTCAGTATCCCATCCAGTCACCCCACATAAATCTGATTCGCAAAGTGGCCTGCCACGGGGGATGGGACTGGGGTTGTTGTTTGATGGCTTGTGGCATCTACGGAGATATATACTTGGGTGCTACATCCTTGGGTCGCATCGAGTATGTATACACTAAACAGAACCATGGGGATGGAGAATGTAAGGTAAAGGTCACAACAGAGGTCATATCCCCCGAGGGTGGGGAAACGAAGATGCAGGTGACCTTAGGTGATCTTCACCATACCAAATCGGTAACCCTTAAGCCCGGTCTGAACATCGTATCTACCGAGATCCTGGTGGAGAACCCCCGCTTGTGGTGGCCCAATGGCCATGGAGAGCGACCGCTCTATGATCTTACTGTACGTATTGCCGGAGATGAAGTAAGAAAGCGTCTGGGCCTAAGGCAATTGGATGTTGTCACTGAAGAGGATGAGATTGGACTATCCTTTAAGGTTAGAGTCAATGGTGTGGATATCTTCTGTAAAGGAGCCAACTGGATCCCGGCTGATGCTCTGCCTCAAAGACAGACCCGAAAGCGGCTAGATGATCTACTAACTAGTGCAGCAGATGCCCATATGAACATGATCAGGGTTTGGGGTGGTGGGCAGTATGAGTCCCATGATTTCTATGATTTATGTGATGAAAAAGGCATCTTGATTTGGCAGGATTTCATGTTTTCCTGTGCGCTATATCCAGCTACTAAGGAATTCCTAGCTAGTGTCAAGGAAGAGGTCACCCATCAGGTCAAACGCCTGCGAGATCATGCCTGTATCGCCCTTTGGTGTGGGAACAACGAGTGTCTTGGGGCCCTTAATTGGTTTGAGGTATCCCGGCGCAATCGTGATCGCTATTTAGTCGACTATGACCGGCTCTATGAAGGGACCATAGGGCAGGCGGTAGACGCAGCAGATCCCACCCGGCTATACTGGCCGAGTTCACCCTGTGGTGGTAGGGGAGACTACTCTGATTGCTGGCATGATGATTCCCGAGGTGATATGCATTATTGGACAGTCTGGCATGAAAACGCTTCAATTGATGCGTATTTTGCCGTGACACCGCGCTTTTGTTCTGAGTTTGGGTATCAGTCGTTTCCCTCCCTTGATACGATCGCTACCTATGCCCCCAAGGATCAGTTTAATGCCACTGCCCCCATCATGGAGCATCATCAAAGACATCCCGGTGGTAACTCCAAGATCACAGAGATGATGACCCGGTATTTCCGCGTACCTGAGGGGTTCGAGAATTTCGTGTTCTTAAGTCAAGTGCAACAGGGCTTAGCCATCAAATCTGGGGTGGAATTCTGGAGACATCTGCAGCCAATCTGCATGGGTACTTTATATTGGCAGCTAAATGACGTTTGGCCTGTTTGTTCATGGTCATCCATCGAGTATACTGGTAAATGGAAGTGTCTCCACTATATGGCTAAGCGATTTTATGCTCCAGTGATAGTGACTTCTTTCGAGAACAAAGTCGGCGAGCTTGAGATATGGGTGGTTAATGATTTACATCAAGACCAGGATATCACGGTGAAGATGCAGGTACTGGACTTTGATGGTAAGACTAGGCGGGCAGATGCATATCGGAAGAAGGTTGCCGCCGGGGGAGCTAAGTTAATAGCTAGATATCCGGTATCCGAACTAGCGCCTGTGCCCAATGAGGTTTTCCTTTACCTAGAACTAGAGGGTGAAGGGGTTTATCACTATAATGATCATTTCTTCGCGGCATATAAGAAATGCTACTTGCCCCTGGTCAACTGTGACTGTGAGATCGAAGAAGCTGGTGGCTCCTTTGAAGTGATAGTGAGAAGTGACAAGCCCGCCCTTTTCTTGACACTAGATGCTCAGGGGATCCCAGGAGAGTTTGATGACAACTGTTTTACATTGCTACCCGAAAAGCCCCGGCGACTAGTTTTTACACCGAAAAGCGATATCACTCTAACGGAGCTACAAGAGACTCTAAAGATACGACACTTGCGCTCAACTTATCGGTAGTGTTTTTTTGGGCGAGGAAAAGGGGAAAGATTAAAAGGCCTAACACCTATCGCTGGAGCCTGGAAATCCTAGTTAGTGGGAGGTTATATAATGACCCGAAAAAGTATACAGATGCTGTTGACCCTTGTGATTCTTAGTTTGCTGGTAGGGGGCTCCCTAGTTAGCGCGGCATCACCCGACACTCGCATCAGCGAGAGTATTGCCACTCTACGGGAAATGGCCGATGAACCGGATGCTAAAGCTATGGCATCTTTGCTGCGAGAGGCTAAGGGTGTGGCCATCTTCCCCTCGGTGGTCAAGGCCGGTGTGTTGCTGGGTGGAAAGTATGGAGAAGGGCTGGTTATAGAAAGAGACCCTGAGTCTGGCACCTGGTTTGGCCCTAGCTTTGTCACTATGAAGGGTGTCTCCTATGGCCTCCAATTTGGCGTGCAGTCTACTGCCCTGGTTTTGGTGATCAATAACGAAGAAGGTATGCAGAGTTTTAGGGGGTCAAAGAAGTTCACTTTGGGTGGAGATATTGGGATAGCGGCCGGACCAATTGGCCGTCAAGCCGGGGCTAGCACCGATGTAGAGCTAAAATCAGCTATCTACAGCTACTCCATTAGTAAGGGGTTTTTCGCCGGTCTTTCCTTGGAGGGGGCCATTATTGAGATAGACGATAGTGCCAATAAGCTTTATTGGGGAAAGCCAATGCATCCCGAAGAGGCGCTGCATACAAGAGCCCAGGATTCTCGGATGAAACCTCTCCTTGAGGAGCTTGGCAAACTGATGGAAAAGGCCAGTTAGATTCTACTGCTAAGCTAATGTGAGTTCTTGATCTTAAGGGGCCTGGGGAAGCCAGGCCCTACTAGACTAAGTAGAAGGTTTAACAAAGCCCATTTCCACGAGGGCATGGTAGATCCCGTTATCATCATTGCTTTTGGTTACTAGATCGGCAACAGCCAGCACCTCTGGCATGGCATTACCCATGGCTACCCCTATACCAGCCATTTCCACGATTTCCCGATCGTTTTCCCCATCACCAAAGGCGATCACATCAGAAAGGGGTATTTCTAGCATCTGGGCCACTTGATGAAGGGCATGGGCCTTGGATACATCTGCACTAACGATTTCACAGTAGGTTGGCTTAGATAGGCTAATACTAAGTGGCAAGCTTCTACACTCAGCCCACTCTCGGTAAGCCGCAATGTCTTCGGCATTACCCATGAAGAGTACCTTATGGGCATCCGGCATTGAATCTGCAGTTAAATCCGCTACAGTCTCTGGCTCAAATCCGACTATGGCAGCTTCTTGCTCACACCAATAACCGGATTCTTCTACCAACCAATCCCAACCTGCCATGAGATTGGCATGTAAACCCCACTGTCGTGATTCTTGAATTATTTCTTTCACCGCAAAACGTTCCATGGGCACATCCCAAAGGATCTTGTTATCACGTATGATCATGGCACCATTGAGGGCTATGGATATGGTGTGGTCGATCCCTAGCTGGGCAGCGATCTCGGCAACACTTTTTGGGGGTCTGGCTGTTGCCAAAAGCACGTAGTGGCCATCATGTGCTAGCTGCCCTAGAGCTTGTCTAGTCAAAGTCGATACAGCATGGGAGCTCGTTAGCAAAGTGCCATCCACATCAAAGGCAATTAGCTTTGGTTTATTTTGCATAAGAGGTGCTACCTCCTTTGAGCTATTTCAACACTACCTACTTTCTGGGTAGGGCTCCTTTGCTCCTTCTCTTCCCCGGTGTTTCATGGTGGAAGAGGCAACCGAGCACTATCACTGTTTTTGTCGATGGGTCTTACACCATCTCTCAGGGATGCTCATACTGTATTACTGGAAGTTGTGTCAGGGAAAGATTGTTGCCTGCGGGAGATATTGAAGCCCATAGGGCTGGTATTCTACCCGACAAGTCAAGAGGTGGTGTCAAGTGAAAGAGGGAGATTACACTTTAGCCCGTCTACCTATTGGTAGTAAGGGTATTGTCGTTGGGGTTGAAGCAACTGGTAGTACAAGACGGCGTTTGCTAGATTTGGGGCTAGTGCCAGGGACTGTAGTCGAAGCAATTCGTCGCAGTCCTCTTGGTGATCCCACTGCCTTTGGGATTAGGGGAGCAATTGTGGCTCTTAGGGAAGAGGATGGGGATGTGGTGCTAGTTCGACCTTTATGGTGATAGGAGGAGCAGGAGATGAAACCCATTTACCGCCCTAGTGGAGCCTTGATTACCAAAGCAGACTTCGTACCTACCCACATCACCGCGGATTACGTGATCGGCCTAGCAGGGAACCCGAATACCGGCAAGAGTACTGTGTTTAACACATTAACAGGCCTTAACCAGCATACTGGTAACTGGCCGGGGAAAACTGTCTCTCAGGCCAGGGGTTTTTACCGACACCAAGGGAAAAACGTCATTTTGGTGGATCTACCGGGAACTTACTCTCTATTGGCTAATTCCATAGAAGAAGAGGTGGCCAGGGATTTTATCTGCTTTGCTAAGCCCCATGCCACGGTTGTTGTTGTCGATGCCACGTGTCTGGAACGTAATCTGAATCTGGTATTACAGGTGTTAGAGATTACCCCTAGAACCTTGGTTTGTCTTAACCTAGTTGATGAAGCCGAGCGGAAGGGACTGCATATTGACGTTGGGGGGCTATCAGATGAGCTGGGAATTCCCGTAGTACCTACTGCTGCCCGTAGTGGTAGGGGTATGACCTTGCTCAAAGATAGCATTAACAACATCGCTTCTGGTGAGCATGCCACCCAGCCCAGACCAGTAAGGTATTTGGGGTCTTTGGAGAATGCCATCGGTCGACTGGAGACGTATCTTGAGCAAGTATACACCAACGGTCTAAGCAAACGCTGGGTGGCTTTACGACTTCTAGAAGGTGACAGCACCATCATTCAGGCCATTCACAACCACAGCCTAGCCGTCACCCAGCAGGAGGGGTAGATATGGGGGTTGCTAGTAGATTTGGCTTCGATGACGCGATCAGGGAGGGACGGGAGCTCGGCAAAAGCTTAGGTGAGGAAGCAGAAATCCGGGATATGGTGGTCACCGCTATCTATAGGAGGGCTGAGGCTATAGTGGGCAAGGTAGCCTCCCAAACCCGGAAGACCAGCCCAGATTGGGACAAAAGGATCGATGATGTTCTTACGTCTAGACTCGTAGGCTACCCCCTCATGTTAGCTCTTTTGGGGTTTGTCTTGTGGCTGACTATCATAGGAGCCAATTACCCATCCAATATCTTGGCAGCTTTGTTTTCGGTTATAGAAGATCAGTTAACAGGCCTGTTTTCCCTCTGGGGAGCACCTGCCTGGCTCCACGGGCTCGTCGTGCTTGGCACATACAGGGGCCTTGCCTGGGTAGTGTCGGTGATGTTGCCACCGATGGCTATCTTCTTTCCCTTGTTTACCTTGTTGGAAGATCTAGGTTATTTACCTAGAATCGCCTTCAACCTGGATAACCTTTTCAAGCGAAGTGGTGCCCACGGGAAGCAAGCACTCACAATGGCTATGGGTTTTGGCTGTAATGCTGCGGGGGTGATGGCGGCCCGGATTATTGAGTCACCTCGGGAGCAGATGATCGCTATCCTCACCAACAACTTCATACCATGTAATGGTCGTTTTCCTCTTCTAATTGCCATGTCTACCATGTTCTTAGGTGTTGGGATACTTGGCTATGGGAATGTGCTAGCCTCATTGGCTGTAGCTGGGATGATTCTTTTTGGAATTGCCATGACGTTCCTGGTTTCCTATCTTCTTTCTAAGACAATGTTGAAGGGTATATCAGCATCCTTCACTTTGGAGTTACCACCTTATCGAAAGCCCCAAGTTGTTCAGGTCTTGGTTCGTTCTGTTTTCGACCGGACACTCTTTGTACTGTGGCGGGCGGTGAAAGTAGCTGCTCCGGCAGGGGCCCTAGTTTGGGTTCTTGCCAATTGGCATATTGGGGACATGAGTATCATTGGACATATGGCTGGCTACCTCGATCCCTTTGCTCGCCTGATCGGTATGGATGGTTTCATCTTGTTGGCCTTTATTCTAGGACTTCCAGCCAATGAGATTGTCATTCCTATCCTGCTAATGAGTTATCTGGGTACTGGGGCACTCTTGGAGCTTGACAGCCTTTCCACAATGAAGGCTCTTTTGGTATCCCGGGGATGGACTTGGCTGACAACACTGAATGTGATGGTTTTCTCTTTACTCCATTTCCCCTGCGGCACTACACTACTGACTATTCATCATGAGACTGGGGGATGGAAATGGACTGTGGTGGCCGCCTTGCTGACTACGATTACGGCAGTAGCAGTATGTTTTCTGATTACCCAAGGAGCCAGGATCTGGCAGTTAGTGCCGTAAAATTGCAAAGGAGCAGGATCATGCTAACTGAGAGCATGGAAGACTATCTGGAGATGATCTATCGACTAACTCAGGCCAAAGGCTATGTGCGAGCTGTGGATCTAGCAGAGCAGCTGAAAGTGCAGGCCTCTAGCGTTACTAGGATGGTGCAGAAACTCCATGAGGCAGACTTCGTGTACTATGAGAAATATCGCAACATCGGTCTAACACCTTCGGGAGAGCACTATGGCCGGTTTCTCATTTGGCGGGATCGTGTACTCAAGGACTTTCTCCGGCTACTTGACGCAGATCTAGGCATAGAAGAACAAGTTGAGGGGATGGAGCATTACATCACCCCGACAACCATGTCTCTGATTCGTAACCTGATTGCGTTTTTCACTGCTGATCCCCAAGCACTAAAGGCTCTTTGGTCTTTGCAGAAGCATTCAAGCTATCCGGATGGCGAGGTTTTGCCTTATCTCCGGGCCTGGGATTTCCGCCACACCACTGATGAGCTTTAGGTAAATGTGCTTAGCTAGGATTTCCAAGATTTCCATTTCTGATGCAGAAGTGAGGTTCTCAAGTAAAAACCTAGAATGTCTAGGGTCTAGATCAGAGATTAGAATTCTGCTGCCAAATGCCCCCGGGCAGAACCCGGGGGTAATTGGCGTTATCATAGAGTCTCTGTTTCTATGTCGGTGATTAGCACCATAGGTTGTTGCTCGATGAAAGCCACGATGGATTGCAGTTGGCTATCGGCATGGGCTGTTGAGCCACCGATTACAGCCACACCGAGGGTGCTTTTCTGCCAAAACTCATGACTATCCACCTCAGCTATGGCGGCATTGAATTTGTTCCTCATCCGTTGGATGAGACTTCTTGTGATGCTACGCTTGTCCTTTAGAGATTGGCACTCAGAGAGATAAAGCTCGATCCTGACAACTCCTATTACCATAGCTTCACCTTTTGTTTGTGGGTGGAAAGACTAGTTAGCTCTCCTTGATTACGGCTCTAAGGTTCTCCAGACCCACTCGTACACTGTCCATTGGGGCCATGTTGTATTCTTCAGTCTCGATGATATACCATTTCACACCTACTGTCGGTCCGGTGGCAACGATACCGGCTAGATCCACGTCACCGGTTCCCACTTCAGTCTGGGGCCCATCTTGCTCAAAATCTTTGACATGTACCAAGGGACAACGCCCTTTGAATTTCTGCAGATAGGCTACAGGATCTACGCCAGCATGGAAGACCCATCCCAGATCCAACTCTGCCAAGACATTGTTGGGCTTAACGTTGGCATAAAAGATATCTAGAGCATACTCCCCGTCCAAGGTCTTAAACTCCCAGGCATGATTATGGTATGCTAGTTGTAGACCTTGCTCCTTGACCTTGGCGCCAATCTCTGACATTTCCTGGGCAAAGGCTATCCAGTCAGTGGCCTTACCCTCAGCTAGAAGCTCCCTGGGGGCGGCTGGGCAGACAAGATAATCGTTGCCAATCTCCCGGTTGAAATCCACGACTTCGTCGAGCTTCTCATTTAGCTCGTGGAAACCAACATGGGAACCAGCCACCTTAAGGCCAAGGTCACCTAAAAGGGTTTTGAGGCGGGTGGCTGTTAGACCACCATAGCCAGCGAACTCAACTCCTGCATAGCCCATATCAGCCACGCTCTTTAGCACACCGATGAAATCTTTGGCAGCATCCTCCCGAAGAGAGTATAGCTGTAAGCCAATGGGGATTGACATGTTTATGGCCTCCTTTTACAGGCACTGTGATAAAATCATGCGATTGATCACAGTATTACTTGTGCAAGTAGTGACAGGATTCCTTCATAGAGGGCAGGAAATCCGGCCTGAATTAGTGAAGTATGGCTGGCGTAGTGCATGAATGCGGATATACTAAATCATAACATGGGTATAGATGAGAAGGGAGCAGTTGTTGGTGAACAAGATGATATTCCTAAATGGCCAGTTTATTTCCCAGGATAAGGCTCTTGTCTCTATCAATGATCGGGGGTTTCAGTTAGGTGACGGTATCTATGAAGTGATTCGGTGCTATAAAGGTCGGGCATTCCGCCTCGATGAACATATAGATCGGCTGCTCAAGAGCGCCGAGGCCATCAGGTTGGAGCTGCCATATAGCCGAGATGAACTAATCGAGTACGTCAAAGAGCTTTTGGTAGGAGTTAGCTGGGATTATGCGGACATATACATCCAGGCAACCCGAGGTTCGGCGCCCCGAACACATGAATTCCCTGCCAAGGTTAGTCCAACAGTGGTTATGTATATTAGCCAAAGTCAAGGAGTGCCTGAAACAACTAGGGAAAAAGGTATCACAGCGATTATTGTCCCTGATACCAGGGGGACACTGTGTAATATTAAGTCTGTGAACCTACTACCCAATGTCCTGGCGAGACAAGCGGCTGTAGAGGCCGGTGCCGATGAAGCACTTTTTGAAAGGGAAGGCATCGGTGTAGTAGAGGGTGCTGCCAGCAATATCTTTGCCGTCCGGGAAGGTGTACTCTCCACTGGTCCCCTTAGTCCGTATACTCTGCCAGGAGTCACTAGAGATTGTGTGTTGCAGTTAGCCAAGTCGCAGGGACTGCCTACCGAGCTTAGATTCCATTCCCGCCAGGAGCTCTTGAGTGCCAGTGAAGTGTTTATTACCAGTACTAGTAAGGAAGTATTGGCTATTGCAGACCTAGCGGGGTATAGAATCGGGAATGGTCGGCCTGGCTCCATTACCCTTAAGTTAGCCAAAGACTACCGGGCCTTAGTGGAGCGGGAGTGTGGTCTCTAGATGCTGGCATTGGGACTGAATTTGGGCCCAAGTCGTTAGAATTGAGAGTTGGAGGGACTAATGCAACTAGCAAACGTGCCAGAGACTTTTCGTGGATATGTTCTTGATGGGTTTCAGCGGGAGGCTATCTTTCATCTCTTGCAGGGAGCCTCTGTTTTTGTGGCGGCACCCACTGGGTCAGGCAAGACTTTAATCGCTGATTATGTGGTGGAAATGACTCGTCCATCCCAAAAGGGGGTGATCTATACTGCTCCCATTAAGGCTTTGAGCAACCAGAAGTTTAAACAGTTCAAAGCCACCTTCGGAGAAGAGAATGTGGGTCTTATTACCGGTGATGTGGTTCGAAATGAGAATGCACCGATAGTACTCATGACAACAGAGATTTTCCGAAATATACTATTTGATCATAGCCGTCCTCTGGATGATATCGCCTATGTTATCTTTGATGAGATTCATTACATCGCCGATGAGGCCCGGGGTTTTGTCTGGGAAGAGAGTCTGATCTTCCTACCAGAGCAGGTTCGCTTTCTTGGTTTAAGTGCCACCATTGCTAATGGCCATGAGCTAAGCAACTGGATGGCAACCTTGCGCTCCGAACCAGTTAAGGTAGTGGAGTATACACAGCGGCCAGTACCACTGTCTCACGCCTATTATGCCCCCGAGGTTGGGGTTACGGATCTGGCGGGACTAAACGACCATTACAGTCGGGCATTTGCCCGCCCGTCTTCTGATGGGACTTGGCGTGTAACTTTTCCCCTACCAGACCATGTGGAGTTAGTGGACACCCTAGGTGAGCAGTACCTTCCCTTGCTGTTTTTTGTCTTTAGCCGTCGGGGATGTGAAGCCCATGCCAACGAATTGGCCAATAACCATAACTACCTGAGTGCAGAGGAAGCCGACTTCGTAAGGGAGGCTATCCAAAGACACCTATGGGGCAGAGAACTGCAGAGTTTAGGCAGTGTCGCCCAATTGACCGAGATCCTGGAAAGGGGCATAGCCTACCACCACGCTGGTCTCTTACCAGCCTGTAAGGAATTAGTGGAGGAGTTATTTGAGCGAAGACTCATCAAAGTGTTATATGCCACTGAAACATTTGCCGTGGGAGTGAATTTCCCGGTGCGTACCGTTTGTTTCGATAGCTACACAAAGTATGATGGAAGGGGCTTTCGCCAGCTAACAGTGGGTGAATACTTCCAGATGGCGGGTCGGGCGGGACGCCGGGGCATTGACAAGCAAGGTTTTGTCTATACAATGGTGGATTTGAATTTCTATCATCCGGGGGAACTAAAAGAGCGAACAGAAGACAAGATCGAGCCACTTTGGAGCCAGTTCGATCTTACCTACAACTCTGTACTGAATCTGACAGCTCGGTATGAGACTCCAGGGCAGATTCAAGATGTGCTTGAGCGCAACTTGCTGGTATATCAAAACCAAGCCCGCTATCAACGCCTCCAAGACGAAATCGTAGAGTTATCTCGTGAGGCACTTAGCCTAAAGGAGGCTCGCTGTCCCCACCATAGGCAAGATAGCTGCATTGAGGCAGTGAAAAAGGCCCGTCGCCAGGTAGACAAACTGCATAAAGAGCTGGCCAACATGCGAGGTATAGGCAAGAAAGGACGTCGACAGCAGATTTTGCGGCAGCTCCATCAGCTAGGAGAGAAGACACAACCACCCTCCATCCATCGCTGTGGTAAACGGGAAAGAGAAAGCTGCCTCTATCGAGAACGACAGATCCGCAGGAAAGAAAGACGGTTGCGGGAAATAAAAAAGGACATGCGACTTATCCTTACACCGGAGCGGCTCTATGAAGCCTTTGCGGCAAAACAAAGGTTCCTGGAACGACTCGGCTATATTGAGGCCGGGGAGTTGACCGGAAGAGGCCGTATTGCCGCAGGGCTTTACGTACAGGAGCTATT
This sequence comes from Bacillota bacterium, assembly GCA_012518315.1. Classification (GTDB taxonomy): domain Bacteria; phylum Bacillota; class Limnochordia; order DTU087; family DTU087; genus JAAYSL01. Next base: position 14,501 of record JAAYSL010000002.1, read on the forward strand.
GGTTACCGAGCTATTATTTGATGGCACGTTTCATGAGCTATCCGAGGATGCCATTAACGCTTTGGCAGTATCTATTGACTATGAGCCTCGCAAAGACGAGGCTGTCCAAGCTTGGCGTTTGGTTGATCTTAGCCATGCACAAGCTGTCGCGATGGAGCTTTCCTTGATGGAGAAACAACTACTCAAAGAGGAGCGAGTACGTTTCCACAACAGCTTGCATGAGCTAGCTTATCGTTGGAGTAAGGGCTGTACCTTTGTCGAACTAATGGCTGGAGCTGGTGCCATGGCGGAAGGCGATATCGTTAGCGCGTTTCGCCGGGGTATCGATCTATTGCGGCAGGTGCGGCGGGTGTCTACCGAAGATGAGCAGCTTCGAGCTAAACTATCCCGATGCATGAAGAAGATGGATAGGGATGTGGTAGAAATTCGGCTCTAGACGGCATTATTGCTATTTAACACACTATTAACCGGTGTAACCAAAGCTTAACAGCGTTTCCCTTGCCTTTCTTGGAAGAAAACCGTATAATCATATTGGCGGGTGGGTCAATGTGCGGCCCGGGGTGGACGCAAGATGACCCGATAGCCAAGTAATACCGAAGGAGGGAAACAGAGATGTTATTCTTCCGGAAGCGCAAGAATGTGCAGTCCTTAGATCAAGAACGGGGCAAGTATGGCACTCTCAATCAGAGAAACATTGGTATCACGGTGATTGAACTCGACAAGATCGTCGGTAGTGTCGATCGATACAAGGATTTTGACCGGAATTTCGAATGGTTACATCGCAGGCCTGATAATCGATCCAAACGTATTGAACAGGCGATGGCTCGAGGTGAGATTCTACCTCCCATCGACGTCTATGAGCTAGATGATAGATACTATGTGATGGATGGACACCACAGAGTCAGGGCAGCTAAGAAAATCGGTCAGGAATTCATGGATGCTAATGTCACCCGGCTAATTCCTGCATAATAGATGGTCGATGTGGTCGATAGAGAATGGCGCTAAAGTGAGAATAAGTGTAATTGCGTAAGAAGGGGGCACCGGTGGGTGCCTCTTTTTTGCGCTTAGATGGCCTATTGGCGGAATGTTGGGCCAGGGAGGCAGGAAACAGACTGGTCAATGGTAAATAAATAATAGGTTATGGAGCTTGCCCATAAAGGCTATGTACTCCCATGGGGCTAGCTGCCGGGGAAGGGAGAAGATAGGGATGAGAAAGTACATTCTAGCCGTTGATCAGGGAACCACAGGCACCACGGCCATCATTTTTGATAACAATGGTCGCCCTGTCTGCCGTGGATATCAGGAATTTCCCCAGTACTACCCCCAGCCGGGATGGGTGGAGCATGATCCCGAGGAGATCTGGGAGGCAACTATAGGGGCAATCCGGGAGGCCTTATATGGGCCAGTGCGGTCTGATGAGATCGCCGCGATTGGCATCACCAATCAGAGAGAGACTACGGTAGCCTGGAACAAGCAGACAGGTAAGCCAGAGGGTACGGCAGTAGTGTGGCAGTGCAGGCGGACGGCGCCTATATGTCAGCGACTGAAGAACGCGGGGTATACCGACGTATTTCGCCAGACTACTGGTTTGGTTTTGGATCCTTATTTCTCCGGAACCAAGATAGCCTGGTTGTTGGACAATCGGCCAGGATTGCGGCAAAAGGCCAAACGAGGCGAAGTTCTATTTGGTACCATTGATAGTTGGCTAATCTGGTGCCTCACTGGTGGGAAACACCATGTAACAGACTATACTAACGCCTCCCGTACTTTGCTATATGACATCTGTCAACTGGAATGGAGCCAAGAACTGCTGGAGATCTTGGATATACCGCCACAAGTATTGCCAGAAGTGCTACCATCCTGTGGGTTTTTCGGGGTGACAACCGAACTGCCTTGCCTACCCAGCGGGATCCCCATCTATGGTGTGGCAGGGGATCAGCAAGCAGCCTTATTCGGACAGACTTGTTTTCAGCCTGGAATGGTGAAAAACAGCTATGGTACAGGCTGTTTTGCCTTGATGAACACAGGTAGTGAGGCCATTATTTCCCAGCAGGGGCTCCTTACAACTATTGCTTGGGGTCTGGAACCTGGTAAGGTCGTCTATGCTCTGGAAGGTAGTGTGTTTATCGCGGGGGCGGTTGTGCAGTGGCTCCGTGACGAGTTAGGTCTTATCGAACATGCGGCGGAAACCGAAGGACTGGCGGAAGCGGTGCCAGATACAGCCGGAGTCTACTTGGTACCTGCTTTTGTTGGCTTGGGCACCCCCTATTGGGATCCATATGCTAGAGGAGTGATGGTTGGCCTAACCCGGGGGGCAAACCGCAACCACTTGGTAAGGGCGGCCCTTGAGAGTATTGCTTACCAATCTCGGGATGTCCTTTTGGCCATGCAAGAAGAAGCCAAGATACCTATTCCACTTTTAAGGGTCGATGGTGGTGCATCGGTAAACAACTTCTTGATGCAGTTTCAGGCGGATGTACTGGATGTTGTGGTTGAACGACCCCGGGTGACTGAGACTACAGCCATGGGCGCTGCCTTCCTGGCAGGTCTGGGATGTGGGTCATGGTCTGATTTGGATATGATTAGTGGAACTTGGGAAAGGGAGAGCCAGTTTAGTCCGAATATGAGTAAAGCACAGCGGGAAAGCTTGTGCGGGGGATGGCACAGGGCCGTAGAGCGCTCCCTAGGTTGGGTAGAGGAGTAAGACCACAGAGCCAGACGGAATAAAGCTGAACTGGATAATCTCAAACATTAAAGGGGCGCCCATCAAGAGCGCCCCAAATCGATGGCTGCGGTCTAGGGTTCTTGGATAGCCTCAGTGGGACAGCCATCCTGTGCTTCACTGGCAGAATCCTCGAGCTCCTCGGGGATAGGATCGAGGGTAACGTCGGCTTTGCCGTCATCATTCCAATCAAATACTTCGGGGCAAGTGTCGATACAGAGGCCACAGCTAATGCATAAATCTTGATCTACTATCAGTCTCAACAAAGGTCCCTTCCTTTCCCTTTACCGATCCAACTCTAGTATTTACTTCCCATGGGTATATATGTACCAGATGCTAGGGAACTAAACGGCACAGACCTACTAAAAAATACACCGTTTCTTGTGAGAAACGGTGTAGTGAGTCACAAGTTTACCTGTAAGCGGGATTCTGTCATTTAAGGCAACCATCTATCTCAGAGATAAATACTACCTCCGCCCCCTTAGGGGTGCCGCTACCATAATTTGCGTTGCTGGCTGGTGGGGCTTTCCTCGTTTCATCTGTCCCGTCGCCGCGACAGCTCGTCTCTGTGGAGCCTTTATGGCTACTACTGTCCCAAAGGGACAGGTTCACTGCCGTCAGGTCACCCTGCCACAGCTTACACTGTGCACCAACTTTCTTGCCCCAAAGGGACAAGGCCAGTCCCGACTTTCCTCTAGTAAGCTCCCTAAGAAGCTCGCCAGCGGTTGCCCAGTAAACTTGAGTTTGGGCCATTTTCTCAACCGCGCCCAAGGGCGGTTTGGCAGGGGAGACAGGAATCGAACCCGCAGCCCCCGGTTTTGGAGACCGGTGCTCTGCCAATTGAGCTACTCCC
>JAAYSL010000076.1 GCA_012518315.1 Bacillota bacterium
GTGTCCCTGGTAGAAGACGTGACAAAACTGCACCAGCGAACAAAGCCACCCCACCTACCGTCACTACCCAGATAACCAATGCCATTGGTTGGTGGGAGAGAAGAGCTAAGATTACACCCAATTGGGCCGAACACGGTATGGCCAAGGCCAAGATGAAGGTGGCTATAATTCTTTCCCGCCGAGTCTCCAGAGTGCGAGTCACCAATGTCGCCATCGTGCCACAACCAAAGCCCAATGTAAGGGGGATAACAGCCCTCCCACTCAGGCCAAATGCCTTAAACACTCGATCCAGTAAAAAGGCTAACCGCGGCAAGTATCCAGAATCCTCTAGAAGAGCAAAACTGGCAAAGAACGTTGTTACAATGGGAAACACCACCGCTATGGCATACCTTACTCCCAAGGTAAGAACACCGAATTCATGGGCTAGCAGTTCTCGAACTAGCGGATTTGCCACTAACCGGTCTACCAGATGGTTGACAAAGGGGTTAAACAGGTTGGAAAAGACCTGCCTATCGAGGATATCTACAAGAGTCCCCGCTCCAAAGATCCCGACAAATCGATACAAGAATAGATAGATGATCAAAGCCAGCAGGGGTAAGCCGGTTAGGGGTTCTAAGGTGAGAGTATCCAGCCATTGGCGCCTAAGTAGCCCACCCTTTTTCCCTATAGGCAAGCGGAAAACATCGCTGAGCAGCAGTTCACCTGTCTGTCTGCGAGCTGCAGCTATTGTCAATGGGACATAGTTGGCTTGCTCAAACTCCTTTTGGCCAACCACTAACCCACTGCCATTTTCCCTCTGCGGCACTTTTCGTAACAGTGCCAAGAGATTGCGGCGATCCTCGGGACGCAGCCAACCGAGGACCTCTTCATCTCCCTCCAAAGCCAAGAGTGTAATAGCTTTGGGCGTCCAGGGATATGATGCAGAGAGTACCTGCTGGGCTTTGCTGAGGTAGTCACCGATCACAGCCGGGTAGGCTACCACGGCCGCTTTGATCATCTGGGCTGGCTTGAGAAAACCTCCCTGGCTACCATGGTCTTTAGATCGACGCAGTTCCCGAGCCACCAGTTCCTCCAGCTGGGAAATGCCCTGTCCCGATGTGCCTACTGTAGTCACGCACGGTATGCCAAGCCGTCGCTTGAGGCCCTCTACATCCACGATCAACCCTAGACGTTCCGCCTCATCGAACATGTTTAGCACAAGAATCAGTCGATATCCCGCCTCCACCAGGGCAATGGTTAAGGGCAAGGCCCGCTCCAGGTTCTTAGTGTCAACTACATGCAGTAGTACGGTAAACTCTTCCTTCCACAAGAGACGCCGGGTGACCGCCTCTTCCTCGGTACTGGGTAGCAGGCTATAAATCCCCGGTGTATCCACAACCTCCACCACTGTGTTTCCCAGCAAAGCATCTCCCCTGGCAATCTCAACGGTAGTGCCTGGATAGTTTGAGACGGCTGCATAGCGACCGGTTAACCAATTAAAGATGACACTCTTACCCACATTAGGAGAGCCAACCAATCCAATCCTGTGCAATGCTCATCCCCCCGTTCGGGATTTCGCCGAACCGAATAAGTGTGTTACCACAACTAGGTGGCCTTCGCTGGATCATATGGACGATTTCCTGGGTTTATTCCTTTTAATGCCAATAGCTAGCCAGGTGAAGCTATGCAGCCGGTTTACCAAAACGAAGACTTTCTGCCACACTTCTTTCCCTCCGGGGCATATCCCACACCAAGTGAGCCAAACTATTAACACTAGATTCTGATGGGAGGTAAAGATATGCGGCAGTTCAGGGAGCCTGAAACCCAATGGGATCAACACCGGCCACAAGGACACCCCCGTCCCCGGGAACCTCGCCTACCAGATATGGAACTCAAAGCTAGACCTTCAGACGGTAACCAGTCAAATGAGGGGTTACGGGGTAAATTGCAGGAGGCACTAAGGCAAGATCTAAACCTACGGGGCTATGGTCTCGAGGGAAATGTGATCGATGGAACAGCCCGGGTGCAAGGTGTCGTGGATACTTTGGCGGAGAAACTGTACATTAGGGAACTAGTATCCACCATACCCGGTATCTTGGGCTATGAAGATGGGGTAAGTATTAGTACCGATGGAGCCATCACCGATAGCCAAGTGGAGATGGAGATTAGCGAAGAGCTAGGCTTAGATCCCGTCTTAGGTGGCAATGTAGGGGTCGAGGTGTGTGATGGTATAGCCTATCTCATGGGCAAAGTCTCCTCCAAAGATGCGGAAGTGCTGGCAATGCGCCTTGCCAGCACCGCCCGGGGAATTGTCTCAGTGGTAAGCCAGCTGCAAGTCGACCCGTATCTGGAAAGTCCGTAAGCACCCCAGGGCACCGGCTGAACTTGTCATCCTGTGCCCTGACTCTGCTGTTTTGTTTTTTTTGTAGCTAGTGACTCTGCAAAACTAGAGACCTAGCTCCTTACTTATTCCCTGCATTGCTCTTAGACCCAAATCGATAAACTCCTCAAGCTCAAGGCCAATATCAGTGCACGTAGAGATGATGTCCCGGTCAGCCCCCCTGGCAAAGCTCTTTTCCTTAAAGCGGTTTAGCACAAATTCCACATCGATGGCACTTAGCTTCTTCTTGGGGTGAATCAAGGCCGCTGCCACTAGAAGCCCAGTCAAAGGGTCTGTCGCATAAAGGGCTTTATCCATCATAGATAAGCGTGGACCTTTGTCGGCGTGGGCTAGCACTGCTTGGATGATGGTAGGATCTACGTCTTCTGACTCCAAGAGCTTTGCCCCAATCAGGGCATGTTCTTCGGGAACATCCATGGTTTTTTCATAATCGATATCATGTAGCAACCCCGCGAGGCCCCAAGTCTCTTCATCCTCACCTAGATGGTGGGCAAGGTGATACATGATGGCCTCAGCTGCTAACATGTGCTTGATTAGATTCTTGGTCTTGACGTGTTGCTTGACTAAAGCCAAAGCTGCTTCTCTTTCCACAGGACTGAATCTCCTCTCACGTTTTGTCAGATAGGATTCGAGGGCAAGGGGATCTTTTCCTGCCATAATTAAAGGGGGTAGCCACTTGTGGCCACCCCTCCCGCTCTTGTTAAGCTATTTGGTAAGCTAGATGCTGTTTAGCTTAGCTAACTCGCAGTACCCCTTTTAGTCTCTTCTTTAGCCTCTGGGTGCTCCACTTCACTATACTTTAGCCGTGGAACATAGTGGGTATGCAGTAGCTCGTGGGATTTCTCACCTAAAGGCTCCCGTAAGAACTCATCATAAAGCACCTTGATGGCAGGATTCTCATGGGACTTCCGCAGTGGCATATCCTTGTCAGCGGCATAGATGCCTGCCATCCGCTGTCTGCGAATGTCGGTATTAGTTGGGATAGGTTGACCTCCACCACCAATACAACCTCCGGGACATGCCATGATCTCGATGAAATGGTATTCTGCCTTGCCTTGCTGGATGAGCTCCATCAGTTTGCGGGCGTTACCAAGTCCATGTGCCACCGCTACCTTCAATACGGTACCATTTAGATTTACAGAAGCCTCTTTGATACCCTCTAGCCCCCGTACTTCTGTGAAATCCAGTTTGTCTAGAGACTCTTCTGTGACTACTTCGTAAGCAGTGCGCAAAGCCGCCTCCATTACACCACCGGTGGCACCGAAGATGACACCGGCTCCGGTACTAATTCCCATGGGAGCATCATATTCCCCGTCAGCCAAGTTGATAAAGTCAATACCTGCTTCCTTGATCATGCGGGCGAACTCCCGCACCGTTAGTACAATATCTACATCCTGATAGCCACTTGATTGCATCTCAGGCCTTTCTGCTTCGAATTTCTTGGCAGTACAAGGCATGATGGATACTGTAACGATCTTGCCCGGATCTAGTCCCGCTTTCTCGGGGTAGTAGGTCTTTGCTAGAGCCCCAAACATCTGTTGAGGGGACTTACAGGTGGAAAGATGATCCAAGTAGGCTGGAAACTGATGTTCAATGAACTTGATCCAGCCGGGACTGCAGGAGGTGATCATCGGCAGCTTCCCGCCGTTTTCTAAGCGCTGAAGCAATTCATTGGCTTCTTCGATAATAGTAAGGTCAGCAGTGAAATCAGTGTCGAAAACCGCATCAAACCCTAGGCGCCGTAAGGCCGTCACCATTTTCCCGGTAACAATGGTACCAGGTTCTAACCCGAACTCCTCGCCCAAAGTAACTCGCACCGCTGGTGCCGTCTGTACCACCACATGAGTATCAGGATCAGCTAATGCCTTCCATACTTTCTCCGTATCGTCCTTCTCTACTAACGCTCCAACCGGGCATACCAAGACACACTGGCCACAATTCGTACAAGCGGTATTGGCCAGTTGCTCCTGCCAAGCGGGTGAAACCACAGTCTCAAAGCCCCGCTCCCTAGCTGCTAGGATGTTAACACCTTGGATCTCACTGCAGACACTGATACAGCGGCGGCATAAAATACATTTATTTGGATCCCGAGCAATAGCAGGAGAAGAGGTATCCAACGGAAAGCTAGAGCGTGCCCCCTCAAAGCGCACTTCCCGGATATTGAGCTCGTGAGATAATTTTTGTAGCTCACAGTTTTGGTTCCGTAGGCAAGTCAGGCAATCCTGGGGATGGTTAGATAGCATTAGTTCCACCGTTGTGCGCCTGGACTCCCGTACCAAAGGGGTATTGGTCTTAACCTCCATACCTTCACTTACAGGAAATACGCAGGACGCCTGCAAACGACCCCCTATTTCCACAACACAGACTCGGCAAGAACCGGTCTGGCTAACATCTTTCAAATAACAAAGAGTGGGAATATGAATGCCAGCAGCTTCAGCCGCCTCCAAGACTGTTGAGTTGGCGGGCACTGTCACTTTCTGCCCATCAATTGTGAGGGTAACCATTTCCTTCGCCCCTTTCTGTTCATTTGTCCTAGTGCCGACTAATGGCATCAAATGGGCATTTTTCTTGACAAGCACCACACTTCGTGCAAAGATCTGTGTCGATCTGGTGTGGCTCCCGTCTCTTACCACTAATCGCCCCTACCGGACAAACCTTTGTACAAAGGCCACAGCCACGGCACAATTCCGGGTCTACAACGAACTTCAGCAAAGCTATACAATGACCGGCCGGGCAGCGTTTTTCCCGAATATGGGCCTCATATTCGTCTCTAAAGTAGTGAAGAGTACTCAAGACCGGGTTAGGGGCTGACTGACCAAGCCCACACAGCGAGCCTGCCTTAATAGCATGGGCAAGGGCTTCCAGTTTCTCAATATCTCCCTCTTCACCTTTACCTTCGGTGATACGGGTTAGGATCTCAAGCATTCTAGTAGTGCCAATACGACATGGGGTACACTTGCCACAGGATTCATCCCGGGTAAAGTCAAGGAAAAAGCGGGCTATATCTACCATACAGGTGTCCTCATCCATGACAATTAGCCCACCAGAGCCCATCATCGAGCCCACCTGTTTGAGTGATTCATAGTCTACATGGATATCTAGATGCTCCGTAGTCAAACAACCACCGGAAGGGCCACCGGTTTGGGCTGCCTTGAACCGCTTACCATGTGGGATGCCACCACCAATCTCGAAGACTATCTCCCGCAGAGTTGTACCCATGGGCACTTCCACAAGACCGGTATTATTGATATCACCAGCGATGGCAAACACTTTCGTCCCCTTGCTCTTCTCGGTACCAATCCCCAAAAACCAATCGGCTCCATGAAGGATAATGGGACATATATTAGCATAGGTCTCTACATTGCTTAGCAGTGTGGGTTTTCCGAAGACACCCTTAACCGCCGGGAAAGGTGGCCGTGGCCGTGGTTCACCCCGTTTTCCTTCAATGGATGTTAAAAGTGCGGTTTCCTCTCCACAAACAAAGGCCCCCGCCCCAACCCGGATGCCGATATCAAAACTAAAATCTGTACCAAAGATGTTTTCTCCCAGCAACCCATAGCTCCGAGCCTGCTCAAGGGCCATAGAGAGCCGTTCTACTGCTAGTGGATACTCTGCCCTTACATAGACAAAACCTTGCCTGGCTCCCACGGCATATCCAGCAATAGCCATGGCCTCAATCAGCGTGTGGGGGTCACCCTCAAGAATACTACGATCCATAAAGGCACCGGGATCTCCCTCGTCGGCATTACAGACAACGTACTTTTCCTCACCGGGGGCTTTGTAGGTAAACTCCCACTTGAGCCCGGTAGGAAAACCTGCTCCCCCCCGGCCTCTAAGGCAGGATTTCTTGATCTCGTCTATCACCTGCTCCTGGGACATTTCACTTAACACTTTGCCTAATGCGGCATATCCATCCCGAGCAATATACTCCTCTATCACTTCGGGATTAATCACACCAGTGTTTCTAAGGGCAATCCGGTATTGACGCCGAAAGAAATCCATATCCTCGGCCCGTTCCACCAGTTCCTCACTTTGGGGCGCTTTATAAAGGAGCCTGCGAACGATACGCCCTTTCAGAAAGTGTTCATTTACAATCTCCCTGGCGTCATCCGGAGTTAACTTCTGATAGAAAACCCCTTCAGGATAAACCACCATTACCGGCCCTAGATCACAGGTTCCGATACAACCTGTCTCTACCACTTTGACTTCTTCAGCAAGGCCTACCTGCTCCAGTTCATCTTGTAGGGCAGCCTCTACTGCCTTACAGTTAGAGGAGACACAGCCGGCGCCAGCACATACTAGAACATGAGTACGGTATTCTGCCATTGGTCATTACTCCCCCTTCACCAAGCCCGATCCTCTCCCCACCCCTACCGGTAGATCCGCGGTAGGGGGCATCCTTTGCCATCAGGCTTTGCCGTTTTTCTCAGCCTGAATGTATTTGTCCAGTATTCCGGCAACATCCTCTGGAGTCAAACGCCCGTAGACATCATCACCTATAGTCATGACTGGCGCCAATCCACAGGCACCGACACAGCGAGTTACCTCCAGTGTAAAAAGACCATCTGCACTAGTTTTGCCAATATCAACGCCTACCTGTTTCTTCAGCTCTTCTAGAACTGCTGCTGCACCTTTGACGTAACAGGCTGTTCCAAGACAAATGCCAATCTTGTACTTACCCCGAGGCTCTGATGTGAATAGAGAATAAAAAGTGATTACCCCATCAACCTCACTTAGGGGAACATCCAGACCTTCGGCAACAAGCACCTGTACATCATGGGGCAGATAGCCAAAGACTTCCTGAGCATGGTGCAGGACGGGGATCAAGGCCCCGGGCTGCCCTGCATACTGGGCAATGATTTCGCCTAGTCTCTTGTAGCGCTCATCCTGGGCTCTCAATGCGTGGCACTGACATCCTCTAGTTGCGGCTTCCAACTTAACTCTCTCCTTCCCCTTATAACCAAACAACGCGCGCAAGTTGGCAATTATTTAAGCATTTGCCACATTAAACTGCGATACACCCCATCCGGCTTGGGGTGTATCAATCGTGAAAGTGATAATTATCACTCTCTTCTTCACAATAAATGGGGGTTTTCTCCCCGGAACCCGACAGACAGTACCAGCAGAGCTCCATTGTTGTGAATTATATCACAAGTTGCTCCTGCCACAATATACATTACCATATGACACTAATCAGTGTCAACGCTGCGCAGTCCAAAGCCAAACCCCAGAAGTGGCGCTCCAGCCTATTCTTCTCCAGTTCGTCTAGACACTAATCTTGCCGTCCCTTCCTTGGTTTGGTGACGCGCTTCAATGACGTAAATGGCAGTCCCAGCCCCGATGATCACAAGGAAGCTAAAGGCTTGGGCAACCTTGATTGGACCGAGAAGCAGCTGGCTCTCTCTAAAGACCTCTACTATACTCCGTAGAATAGAGTATAGGATGAGGTAAACCAAACCAAGATAACCGTCAAAACGGCCATGATGGCGCCTTCGATAAAGGTAGACAAACAGCAATAGGTTAGCAATTGATGCATAGATTTGAGTGGGATGGCGATGGCTCACATCCCCTAAAGCTACCGGTAATCCCACAGGCAAGTCCGTCACATACCCATAGCAGCAGCCATTGAGCAAACAGCCAATCCTAGCTATGGCAGTCCCTAAAGCAATGGCTGGAGCCACAAGATCTGCCATCTGCCAGGGACTGATTTGCCTACGGCGACAGAACCAGATACCAGCAGCCACACCGAGTATGAGACCACCGTGAAAGGACAGACCTCCCTCGCGCAGCCGCAGGATCTCCCACGGATGCACACGATAATATGGAAACTCCAATAAGACAAACCCCAGGCGAGCGCCAACTATCGATGCTACACACACCAATAGAGATAGATCCACCACGTGTTCGGGCTTTATTGCCCGTTCTTTGGCGATAGCTGCCGCGAAATATGTGGCAGCCAAAAAACCCAGAGCTAAAAAGAAGCCATAAGCATAAATACTAAGCGGGCCAATCTGCCATAGTATCGGTTTCACAAGCATCCCCCCACAGTCAATCTAGTTGTAATCTAGCTGTAATATAGATCTTCTTGGTGGGAGGTGCAACCCACCTAGTCGCTGCTAAGCACCGAGGATTTGCTGCATACTCTCCGGACATAGTCCGTAATAGTCGGCTATCTGAGCACCAATCTCATGCCAATTTCTTACCCGCAAGATTCCAGGCTTATCGGGGTATCCAAGGTTGTGGGGAGCTGACATAAGCAAAGACATAATCCCTTGGTCTCGAATATCCAGGCAATTGTCCCAGTAATCATCAACGAAGAGCTCAACCCCTAAGCGTCGGCATAGTATCCCTTTCTTGTCTTCAAACCATAGGCTATCGTGCTGAATAGCATGTTTGGTTAGCCACTGCTTAGTAACCTCTTGGTAGCACGGTTCTCTAGCGGTAACCAGGTGTACCGTAAAGCCGTGTTTATGGAGTGCGCTAAGCAACTCTCTGCTTCCTGCCTGGGGCTTTACTGCCCTAAATATCCCGGGCGCCCTCTCAGTCATAAACTCATCCACTTTCTCCAGTGATAGTCCATAGGCGGCAGTGAAAGAAAAGTTGGGCTCCAAAAGTCGCAGTTCAGGAAAATATGCTTCAATCTCCTGCTGCCAGATATTCTCGTCCCCCACCATCTCATCAGTAAGGACACCGTCTATATCAAAACCAACGACTCGGCGAAGGGACTGGCCATCTGTACCTGTGTGATGTCTGGTGAATTTCATTCCTTCACTCCTGTCACTATGCTTTCATTTGGCTCGGCTATTCGAAGGAAGGTTTCAGGCTGCAACCCGTTAAGCCCTTGAGCGGCCATCAAGACCCTTGATCAATTCATCTAGAAGGAGTAATATTAAACCTGGTTACTATCACAAACAAGGAGGGTGCTACATTGCCCACATACGAGTATCATTGCGAAAAATGCGGTCATTTCGAGGTATTCCAAAAGATCACCGCGGACCCTCTGGAGGAATGTCCAACCTGTGGTGGACAAGTCCAACGTCTCGTAAGCAAGAACGGCAATATTGTCTTTAAGGGGTCTGGATTCTACGTCACAGACAATCGTCATTCTAGCGATTCCAAGGAATCCTCTGATGACAAAGCATCTTAAACACTGCAACCGATCTGCATTGTCTAGATGCCTAAGGCACTGGCGGGAGGGTCTTTGTACACCCTAGAGCCATGAGTCCCAAAACCGTCCCGGAGCACCTTACCAGTACTTCGACTTCGAATCTTCTGCACGGTGAGAGGATTCTCCTCCCGCCTCGCTACATATAATATATGGTCATTTCCTACCCAGGTCAACAGTGGAAAGCAAAAGGAAGGGGTGTATAGAGGGTGATTCCCCTTTTGATGGCCGCACTTCTTGGGGCAATTATCGGCTGGCGGGGCCTACTGCCTAATCGCTGGACGAGCTACATACCCAAATTGAGCCGGGGCTTCTTGCTCCTAATGCTATTTGCCCTCGGGGCTAGAGTTGGTGCCAGTCCCGAGGTGCAAGCACATCTTGCATCTTTAGGTTTTAGGGCCTTGGTTATTAGCCTTGCTACTATCCTTGGCAGCGTGCTGGTTACGGCTATCACCGCCCCCCTTCTTCGGCGCCGTTCTTTTCAATCTGCCGATACCAACGCAGATGCAGCTATGGCCATGTCCAATCTTTCGCAAGATTAAGTCCGAAACGCTCCAAGGAAAGGAAGAGCTATGTTAACTATCCAAATACTCATCGCTCTAGCCCTGGGCCTTGTCTGTGGGAAGCTCTACCCGACGGCGCCCCTGTGGGAGTCCGTTGACACGATTACGCTTGTAGCTTTATATGCCTTGCTTTTCTTTATAGGAATAGACTTAGGCCGGAATCGGCAGATCTGGCAACAGATCGGAACCTATGGTTGGCGGATACTACTCTTGCCTTGTGCCATTGCGGCGGGCACACTGGCAGGAGGGGCTCTGGCAGGCTGGCTCTTAGCTATGCCTGTACGGGAAGCCTTAGTGGCATCGGCCGCCTTTGGTTGGTACAGTCTGGCTGGTGTAATGATTAGCCAGATGGGTCATGTGGAACTAGGTGCATTGGCATTTCTAGTTAATCTCTTGCGGGAGCTTTTGGCATTCGTCCTAATACCTCTGGTGGCCAGCCATCTTGGCAATATACCTGCCATTGCCCCCGGGGGAGCCACGACCATGGATACTACCCTACCACTAATTGCCGAAGTCACTGATTCCGAGGGTGTTGTAGCAGCCCTAATTAGCGGTGCCGTACTCTCCGCCTTAGTGCCAGTGCTAATCCCTTTACTTCTTGGTACTTAGCCATGGGTGAACTAGTCTTCGGGCTTTGCTTCACCACTCATACACAGATCCCGGATCTGACACTCATGACAAAGAGGGTTTCTTGCCTTGCAGATGTGCCGGCCATGGTAGATTAAGAGATGATGGGCATCATGCCATTCCGCCTGGGGCAGGTTCTGCTTAAGCCCTTCTTCCACTTCCCTAGGTGTCTTACCTGTTGCTAATCCAACTCGGTTGCTTACTCTAAATACATGGGTATCCACTGGCATACTTGGCGTACCAAAGGCGTTGGTAAGCATGACATTGGCAGTCTTCCGTCCCACCCCAGGCAACTTAACTAGACTGTGAAAGTCCGAGGGTACCTCCCCTCCATATTCCGCCAGAATCATCTGGCATGCCTCGATGATATGTCGACTCTTCATGCGAAACAGCCCACATTCCCGAATCTCCTCCTGTAACTCATCCTCGCCCACCGAAAGAATTGCTTCTGGAGTACTGGCCCTGGCAAACAGACGCTCTGTTACTCTATTTACCCGTACATCGGTACACTGGGCCGATAGGATAGTGGCAATCAAAAGCTCGAAGGGCGTTGTAAAGTTGAGGCCACATTTAGCCTCTGGATACGCCTGCCTTAGCCGAGAGAGAATTTCTAGAATCTTTTCCTTGGATAGACCTTGGCCAATAACCTTCATTGGAGCATCCTTTCTTTTGGCGGATCACCCGGCAAAGGAGTGGCATCCAACTATGCTACCCTATGACACACTCTTGCCTTACCGAGCGTAGCATAGGTAGGTGGGAGGGAGTTCCTATGTCTATACGACTCCATCGGCGTCTGTCTCTTTCCACTATCCGTCGCCAGGTTGTCGGCATCAACCAAAAAGTTCCCATCTACAATGGGCAACGTATACCCTATGTCAATTTTGATAATGCAGCTAGTACACCAACCCTAAAGCCAGTTCTAGAGTCTATTCTCGATTTCCTCCCCTGGTACTCGGGAGTACATCGGGGTAGCGGCTATAAATCCGTCATATCTACCGCCACCTATGACGCGGCGCGGATTCAGATCGCCCAATTCTTTGGTGCCGACCCCGACTACCATGTTGTCATCTTTGGTAAGAACACCACCGAGGCCATCAATCTGCTGGCTGACAGACTGCAGTTTGAACCCGGTGATATGGTTCTTACCACCCTAATGGAGCACCATTCTAATGATCTACCTTGGCGGCGGGTAGCGAAAGTGGTTCGGGCAGAAGTGGATGCCAAGGGGGCCTTAGATGAGCAGGATCTAGAAAAAAAGCTCACCTTATATCACCGGCGGATCAAATTGGTAGCCATCAGCGGTGCATCCAACGTCACCGGCTGGATTAACGATATTCATAGGATCGCCGCTCTAGCTCACAACTACGGCATACCCATCATGGTGGATGGAGCCCAACTCGCTCCCCACCGAGCTATCAATCTGTTGCCACCGAGTGATCCGGCCCATGTCGATTTTCTAGCCATTTCCGGTCATAAATTGTACGCTCCCTTTGGTACCGGGGTACTCATTGGGCCAAGGCCTGTGTTTGAGCGGGGCAGTCCTCGATATGTCGGTGGTGGGACAGTCAGCCTAGTCACCCCTTTGGGTGTGGAATGGGCCACCCCACCGGCCAAAGATGAGGCCGGGTCTCCCAATGTGATCGGAGTCATCGCCCTGGCTACTGCCCTGACGGTACTAGAGGAGCTCGGCCTTGACAAAATAGAACACCATGAACAGTCCCTAATCGATTATGCCCTAGGGAAGTTTGGCCGGATTCCTGGATTGAAAATATACGGTTCTACCCAGCCACAAGATGTCAACCGCCTTGGGGTGATGTCCTTTGAACTGGAGGGATATCACCATGTTTTGGTGGCAGGACTATTGGCTTTCTATGGTGGTATAGGGGTACGCAGTGGGTGTTTCTGTGCCCAGCCCTACATCCAACGCCTACTTGGTCTAGACGGCACTGCCTTAGCTAGACTGCGACATGATCTTTATACAGGTAAAGCACGCCATTTGCCGGGACTTGTACGAATTAGTTTTGGAATGTACAACTCACCTGAAGAGCTCGACCGCTTGGTAGAGGCTCTCCAGGTGATCCTGTCTTATTCTCCCCGGTATTGGCAAGAGCAGCTAGTCTGGGATGATAGCCTAGAATGTTACATTCCCCGTGATAAAAGGTTTACGCTTGGGATAGAACCAATCTCTTAGAAAGAGTCTTGTTCCAAAACTGTCTGCCAGGTATCCCTAAGGAAAGCTAGCGCTGTCTTTATGTTGCTAGCGAAATCATCAAAACTACACTCCAAGGACATCCGCCCATCATAACCAGCCCCCTTCACCTGGCGGAAAAAGGTCAAATAATCATATTGGCCACTTCCCGGCCATTTGCGCCCAGTATCAGCCAGGTGAAAATGGGCAAGTCTATCCCTGTAGGTAACGATATTCTCCAGAGGCTCGTCACCTTCTGTCATATGGTAGTAATCTGCCGTGACCGCTACCTGCTCTAGATTTACAGCCTCGGCCAGCTCGGCAGCTTCACCCACATAGTTAAGGAGGTTGCATTCTGCCTGCCGCAACGGCTCAATACCGATGACCAAATCGTGTCGACCGGCAAATTCACCTAAAAACTTGACGAAGTCAACTACCTGTTCCCTAGCTTTTTCTTGGGGAAAACCTTCTGGCACCCTCCGAGAACGGCCACTACCAAAGACAACTACCTTACCGCCTAGCTCCTCCGCTCTAGGCAAAACAGCCTTGACATATCCAGAGATCTCATCCCAATCAACCTCAGGCCCTACCACCTTAATATCGCTGGGAAGTAGCACATTAAAAGCCTCTACTCTGAGCTTTGATTTATCTACCGCGGTCTTTATCTTGTCATATTGCTCTCTATCAGCAAGACTAACCATGGTTAGTTCCAGATAATCATAGCCGACATCTTCCAGTAGGGCCAGGTTATCAACTGTAGTACAGCAACCCCACCGCATTTGTCTCCCCCCTATGTATAGGTGATCCCAAGATCATCCAGGATTTGCTTCAAGGCCATCGTCGCCTTATGGAAAAGCTCAGGCCCACTATACCCCCCTGCTGTGCCTGCGATAGCCAAATGCGGTTCTAGAGAGAGAAAACCCGTGTATTCTTTGTCCTTCAATGCCTTTAGTAGCTCCCGGAGCTCCCCATCACCTTCCCCGGCAGGAACGACCTTTCCATCGGCCATCTGGGCATCTTTAATATGGCAATACTCTACATAATCTTCCAGTAGTGGGTAGCAGTGGGCATAAGGTTTTTGCTTCTGTTGGATGAAATTGGCTGGATCGAAAATGGCCCTAAGGTTCCACTTAGCTAGGCTATCTAGAAGATCCAGGCAGCGCTCTGCTGTATTGCCATAGATACCACTCTCATTTTCATGTAATAGCATAACCTCAGAACCCTGGGCAGCCTCCAGCATCGCTGATAACCTATCTAGTACCTGATTGCGGTAAGCTTCAGGGGATCCACCTTGAGGAATGTAGAAGGAAAAGAGCCTAATGTACTGGGTTTCTAAGGCTACGGCAATATCCAGAATACGACGGAAATCATCCATATGTGGTGGAAAGGGATCCTCGATCCCGATCTTGCCGATCGGTGAACCGATGGCAGATACTTGGAATCCACCTGCATCCAGAGACTGTTTGATCCGTTTGATCTCGCCGTTATCTAGGTCGACTACGTTTTTTCCCCATACGCCCCTGAGTTCCAGATATCTTATACCCTCCTCTTCCAAAATCTGTAGTTGCTCATCCAGGTTAGGTGAGATCTCATCAGCAAATCCACTCAGCTTCATCACACCAAACACCTCCTTGGTATTCAACCCACGTGTCACTAGATATCTCATACCATCGTATCTAAGTGAGCCTGAGGGTATTTTGCGCATCTACTATCTTCCCGTTGCCATCATCAAGTTACACGCCTCGACCAATCATTAGAGTCCCAGGTTACTCAAACAGCTCCCCCCGATTTGGGCACCGGATCCTTGTAGGTATCATAAATCAATCGGAACTCATCTAGAGAGGAGTGAAAGCAATCTATGATTCCTGGTTCAAAATGTGTCCCACTGCCAGCTACAACAGTTTCGACGGCCCGCTCAAAGGAATACACCGGCTTATAAGGGCGGGGTGATGTCAGTGCATCAAATACATCGGCGACTGCTACAATTCGAGCGCAAAGGGGAATCTCCACCCCCGATAGGCCTTCGGGGTAACCAGTACCATCATAACGTTCATGATGGTAAGCAGCTATATTGATCGCACGCCCGAATAAGGGATGGCTCAACCGACAGGCTTCTGCCTCTGCCTCTCTTAGGGCCGCTGCTCCGATGATAGTATGTCGCTTCATGATCTCAAACTCGTCTTTCGTCAATTTGCCTGGTTTCAGTAAAATGCGGTCAGGGATACCTACCTTGCCAATGTCATGCAAAGGACTGAAATTGTATATATCCTGGATGAAAGCGTCATCGATTTCCTGATCATAGGGTGAGCGAGTTACCATGGCATCAGCCAATGTAGCCGCGTACCTGCGCATGCGCTGCAAGTGTTCGCCGGTTTCCGTATCCCGAAATGCCGCTAGCCTCGCAAAACCCATGGCGGAGGACAGAATCAAATTCCCAATGACAATGCTTCTTTCTAAAGCCGGGGCTATACAGCTTGCGGCCAATTCCAGAAACTCCACATGGCGCCAATCATAGGCATTAGGCATCCGGCTAGAGAAAAACAATGCCCCCACTAGCCGCCCATCCACCGCAAGTGGCAAGGTAATGCTAGATCGTATGCCTTCTTCCACGATGTATCGGGTGGATTCCGAATCAGGATGCTCTCTTAAGTATTCCTCCAAGTCGGGAATGATCCTCGGTCTACCCTCCTGGATAACCTGGGGCAGGCTCGTTTCCTCCAATGGCAGTGTATAGCCGTTGTATAGCTTGATCGGCAACCGTGAACGGGCCTTTTCTGCTCGAATAGTCTTCTCCTCACAGTTGATCAAAGCAACCCCCATCCTGTCATAGGGAAGGAATTGCTCAAAGGATTCATAGATAAAGTCAAAAACGTCCCCAAAGGAGGCACAGGTCGCCATTTTGCCATTGAGCTGAAGGAAGCTCTCCATCCTATCTGCCATATAGTTCACACCACGAGCCAGCTCTCCTGCCCCATGGGACCAGTTGGTCGGTAATCTCTGGCTTAGATCACCCTGGGACATGTGATCAAGCAAGCGGATGGTCTCCTGCAATGGCCGAGCCTGTCGGCGGCAGATCAGCCAAGTTGCATAGGCACCCAAAGCTACCCCAAGTAGTAAGGTGACGCCACTCATAGCGATACCTCTCTTCCCCATATTCTCCTGCATATTTACCCCTATACCAGGAATCCTAGACACTAGGAGTACGGTTAGGTCATTTGGCCTACCCCTCACTACTGGTTCTACTACAGACTTCTGGCAAACTGGCTTCATCCCTCCCTGTGGTCAGCAAGTTGTATCATCTCTAGCAAAATGATGGCCAGCACATATCGAGATTCTCGAAACTAGATTATTTTTGATAATTGCGTATCTAGCCCACAGGTCGGCAGGTATTTCATAAACGTTGCCGAATTCTATTGCTTAATAGGCTACTCTGTCACACTATTTCCGCCATTATGCCGTTACCTCTACTTTGTCTATTGACTATACTAATGCCTCTACTAATCGTCAGTGGCCAATAAGTCCACGGGAAGCAGATTTACATCGATGTGGAACCGCACCTACTTGCGGTTCCCGTTCTGGATACATAGGAGGGATTTTGATGTCCGTGACCGGAAAGACACTGAGTGAGACTGCGATGGAGATCGGAGTTGAACCCTCTACTATTAAGTATTGGTGTGAGGAGTTTAGCAACTTTATCCGCCCTCGCCGGACACCGGGTGGTCATCGCCGTTTTAGTGAAGAAGACATTCGGGATCTGCAATACTTGCGCCAGCTACTACACTTCCAGAACCTTTCTATCAAGCAGGCAAAGGATTATCTCAATCAATCAGGCAATCGGGCTCCCCTACCGGAAGTACGGGAGATGCAGGTCACGCCATTGGGAACCTCAGCCATTGCAACCTTTACCCAAGAGATCTGTCGCCACTTAGAGAACCAAATGGAACTCATCGCCGAAGACCAGCTAAAATCCATCCAGGCTGCCCTGGAACAAACTGCAGCCACAATGCTTGACGAAATGCGAGAATTGGAGGCCGAGCACTTCACCCAATGGAGCCGCCTAGTTGAACATACGGCTGGGAAAACCAATGAGAAGCTACTTACTGCAGTGGACGGACTAAAACGAACCCCTCAAGAGATTGAGGAGTTCAAAAGGATGTATGCCGAAGCCAAAGATCGGTGGTTAGTTGAAGAAGCAAAGGTGAGAATGGATATCCAACGCCTGAGAAGTGAGCTCAATGAGGTGCAAAATCAGAGCCTTTGGCAACGGATAGTTTGGGCTGTCTTTCGCCGGGGAAAACAGTTTAGTGATACGGACAGCCAAGACAAGACTGCTGATCCTGTTGACTAAAAGGGCTGCTAGAGCGGTTCACAACGGTGTATTCAGTTTGAAGCCGATTTCCCTTTTTCAAACCAATGATCATCACACCAGCAGCCAAGGCTAATGCCCACACCGCTGGATAGGGTACCGATAGTGTCCCTGCTAGTCCATAGGAACTGACCCCAACTAGAATTGGCAGAATGTAAACTGAAAATGCTGCCCCTAATGCTGCTTTGCTTTCAAAGCTGACCTCCACAAAATCGCCCAATTGCACTCCAACAGTATCTACAGCATCTACCCTTACCTCTGAGGTGGTATCTGGTAGTATGCGATGACTACAGCTGCCGTGGGAACACATATTACCTCTTTTGAACTCCACTGTAACAGTATGGTCACCGGGCTTTATTGCAGTGACTTGTCCTGTCCGTCTGCTCATCATTTGTCCCTTCTTTATATAAAGGAGTCGGTATTACTACGACCTCTAAGATGGCTCATGGGTGAGACCATATCTCTGTTATATCTCCGGATAGGGCAGAACATAATCCATCTCCACTTTGCCCACACCTACAGAGACGGTAATATCATAGGCTGAAGGGCTAGTTGCGTAATCCTCACTCATCCAATAGTCCCCCGCCCTCTGCAAACCTAGCTCACGGAGATTGTTGGTTCCCACAGGATTGGTGATGTGTACCCGCACCCCAACCCCTCGAGGAACATGTAACTTAAGGGAGGAAGCGCCCCCCTCTACCAGAACCTCCCCACGGATCCCACGATTAGATAGGGTCAAATCTACATTTCCAGCCCCGAGTTTAAGTTCGAGCCTCTGTAGTGGAATATTGCGAAAGTCTCCCCTCAGCTTGCCCGCACCCATTTCCACCTGCAGATCCCAAGGCACCATTTGGCCAAGAAGAATACTGCCTCGGTAACCGCTGTTACCCATCATAAACCCGCGATAGCGAGATGATGAGACCTTCACTACTGCCCGATTGGATCGCTGTTGGAAGTTCCAGATTGGTGCACCCCCATGCTGATAGAACATTTTCCCCGAGATGAGATCCTCAGAGGAACCGAGAATGTCTATCGTCCCAGCTCCAAGCTCCACCTGAAGCTCAGCCCCACTAATGGAAGAATCCCATGGCCTCGCAAAGCTTGCCGATCGCTGCCACAGGTGTCCTTGAAACGGTAGGTGAGGGACATATGGTAACCCCACCGGGTAGAAGGCAGCATACAAGATGGCCGCGATGAGTATTAGGGGACCCAAGAAAACCCAACGACTCCGGGCAAACAGCAAGGTCACTCCCAAAGAGATGAGTAGCACCGGCCAGATCTGCCAAAGGCTTCCCCAAAAATCCCATCTAAGATATCCCAGATTGCTCATCAAAATCAAGATCCCCGCCAGGATCAATACAGCCCCAAACCAAAGCTGTCGGGCTCTCATGGGCTACCTCCACCCCCTCACCAGTATGACCAATCCAGCGGCAATAAGACCGGCTGGCAACAGCCATGCAGGATCAATCCAAAAAGCGGTCTTCTCTGCCAGTAACAGAACCCCTGCCAAAAGCAGCAACCCGCCAAACAGTCGCCGCCGATTTTCCGAATCAGCTTGTGGAGAACTCTCCATTGGATCAGACTCGTCGTTAGCCTGTTTGCCATCACTAGCCTCATCCACAGTAGAGGCTGCATTCTGTTCTCGCCTAACCACAATCGGTTCCTCAGGAATAAGGATCCAGGCGATTATATAGAGAAGAACACCATTTCCCCCGGCAAACCCCAATAGTACCCAAAGCAGTCTCACGATCACTGGGTCTACCTGGAAATACTCACCAAGACCCCCAGCTATGCCGGCAATAACTCGATTGGTGCGTGAACGATAAAGCCTAGCCATCTTCTCACCCCTTTGCTTATCTCGCCAAAACCTTGTCACCAGCATTGGACACATTCCTAAGAGCAATGATAGTATATCATTATGAAACACCATCGGCAATCAGCATCCGGCGAAGGATATTGGCACCGGATCCGGTCTTGACTTAGTTGCCAGGCCTAGAGTACAGTTAGATGGGGGGCCTGCCTTGTTTCCCGACTCTTTTCTATTGCTATCTGCCATTGCTTTCTTGATTGGACTCGCTAACTCTTGCGCACTTGGTGAGAGACTTTGTCGCGCAGATCATGATGTAGATGCCCAGGTACTGGATATTCTCGTTGCACTGATTCCCGTTCTAGCGGCCAAGCTCACTGTTGGTAGTGGCATGAGTATAGTCCTTACTGGTTGGGCCAGCCTCATGGGTTTTCACCTGGCTCATTGGAGCACGCCCCGATACAGCTTACAGCGCTATGTTCCAGCCCTGGTTACCTTAGCCTTTCTTTCGCCATTAACCCTAGGGATTATGCTGGGTATGTGGCTCTTGCTGCAGAGGTTAGGGATGCCGTATTCTCTCAATACACTGTTCATGGCCTTACTCTCATTGCCTGTCATATGGCTGCTTCACCGACGGGATCTATATGTGCTCTTCGCCTTGGCCTGGCTCATACTCATTCTCTACAACGAAATCCCACACCTACGATGGAAAAGGGTATCACCTACTTCGGCCGAGCATCTAGCTTCAGAGATGGAGCAGCTGCCCAGAAAGGTAGTGATCCTTCGCCGAGCTATGAGTATCGGCTTGCTCTTGCTTCTAGCAACCTTTATCTTCTTCAATCGCTATGTCTACCGTGGTTTTGGTTTGCAGCAAGAGCTATTTCGGGTGGGAAACCGGGATCTGCCCTTCATCGCGCTAACCTTTGATGATGGACCTGACCCTTTATATACGCCTAGAATCCTGGACATTCTAAAGGAGAAAGAAGTCCCTGCTACATTTTTCCTAATTGGTCGGCATGCCCGGCAGTATCCAGACATTGTACGGCGAATGGCTGAAGAGGGCCATGATATCGGCAACCACACCCATAGTCATCGGAACCTTTATGGTCTAGATGAGCCGAACACTTGGAGTGAGATTGCCCAGGCAGATGAGATTATCTCCGATATCATTGATAGCAAGATCTATCTATTTAGGCCCCCAAGGGGGATGTACACTCAGGCTACTATCAAATTTGCTCACGAGCTGCAGTACACAACCGTCCTTTGGTCTATCTCATCCCGAGATTGGGCAGAGATCAGTACGGGCAATGTGGCGAGGAATATCCTGCGGAACACCAAAGGTGGTGACATCCTCCTCTTCCACGATAGTGGGAGTATCATCGGGACATCCGGGGGATATAGATATAACACCGTCAACGCCCTCCCCTCGATTATTGATGGCTTGCGAGCTCAGGGATTCCATTTTGTAACGGTCAGTCAATTGATGATGATCGCGGGGCTAACGGAGGGTGATAATGAGCTACTACCAGACATCTTGGAAAATCCGCCCTTCACAAGCGAATGATCTGACGAGAGTGTCCCAGATTTTCTTGCAAGGGTTCGCCGAAAGTGTCCTCCATTATGTGGGAGGAAGCTCTGCCGGAATCCAGGAGGCCCTCCAAGATATCTTCACCGTCCTTTCCCAGCACCAACCCCAAGGTTTCCTGGTGGCTGATGCAAAAGGGACTATTGGTGGCTATGTAATCGCTATTCCTAATATGCAAAGACTATGGTGGTATGTGCTTAGCCAAGGGCATTTATGGCAATGGACCAAGCGCTGGTTACAAGGGGATTATGGAGTTGGTTTGGTTCAAGTGTTGGCCCTTATCCGGAACAAACTGGGCTTTGCCTTATCCCAATTCCGTCTAGGTAAGAAAGCCCCCAAAATAAAAGGGCATACTGCTCAGATACTCTCCATCGCAGTAGACCCTTCTTACCGTGGACAAGGTATTGGTCATGCTCTCTTAGGTGAGGCCATATCATATCTAGCCACTACCGAGGCAACCTTTGTCAAGCTAGAGGTAAGACCTAGTAATACAGCAGCTAGAAAACTCTATGGAAGCTTCGGTTTTCAGGCAATCTCCACCAGCGAAGACTCCCAAGGACAATGGATTGTCATGGTCAAGACCTTACACTCAAAGTGAATCATCACATCCCCTCCTTAGGCCAAGCGAGTTGCCAGCCTAATGGCCTCGACCATACTCTGGCAGTCCGCGATGCCCTGATTAGCGATATCGAAGGCTGTGCCGTGATCGACAGAGGTGCGTATAATGGGTAAACCTAATGTGACATTGACCCCAGTCTCGAAACCCAGAAGTTTGGCGGGTATATGTCCCTGATCATGATACATAGCAATGACAAAATCGTATACGCCCCGGTGAGCTTTAAGAAACACCGTATCTGGAGGTAAGGGGCCAACCACGTTAATTCCTTCCGCTTGTGCTTGGCAAATAGCCGGTGTGATAGCTTCTTCCTCCTCATTGCCGAAAAGGCCACCCTCACCACTGTGGGGATTAAGCCCAGCCACCGCCAATGGTTTATCGGCTTGGTTTAGCTTTAGGGCCACAGCATTGGTTAAGCGCAAAACCTCCAAAACTCGCTCTCGAGTCACCAGTTGGCATGCATCCCTCATTGATACGTGAGTTGTTACATGGGAAATGCCAAGGTGCCCGAGATAGAGCAACATAGCTACTCTTTGAGCTTTGGTCAATGCCTGCAGCAACTCAGTATGCCCCGCATAGGCGTGGCCTGCTAAATTCATAGCCGCCTTATTTATCGGTGCGGTTACTATCCCCGCCAAGAGTCCCGACATGGCTAGATGAGTTGCTGTCTTGATATACTCGACAGCGGCTTTTCCCGCCTGGGGCTGAACCTCACCTACACGGATGTCATCTGGATGAAGGGTAGCAAGGTCAATGAGGTTGATCTGCCGCTTGTCACAGGCAGAGCTCGTCGTCCATCCCTGAGACATAAGGGAAGATGCGCTGATAGAGTTAAGCTCTACTTCCAAGCCTAGCTTCTGGGAAACTCTTTCCAATACACTGCCATCACCAATGACCACCGGATAGCAGATCTCCTGCACTTCAGGCTCCATAAGGGCTTTGAGCACTACTTCAGGTCCAATCCCCGCCGGGTCACCCATGGTGATACCCAACACGGGGACGGTGTGGTTTCTTTCTGACACATTTGCCACTCCTTATCCATTCCATGGGATTTGGTTAATAGAATAGACTCTTGAGATTGCCCTCTTCATCGAACTCCCACGGAATAGTCTCACCAACCTCCCAGCCAAGCTCTCGTACATCCGCTAGGGCTGCCTTGGACACCAGCATATCTTCTAGATAAGCGGTGCTCTTTATCCTGATTAGGCGACATGTATCTACCTTTGCATACGAAGTACGTATTGAAGCAGCTATAGCCTCTGCATCATTTTTGAAATAGACAGGTATCTTGCCCCTTAGCAGAAACGTGCTAGTCACAGTATTGGTATGGGTTGAAGGATAGTCTATTTTGGAGACGACCCGCTGGGTCGTAATGTCTGCCAAACCAATACCAGCGGCATTGCCATGGGTCTTCTCTGTTAGGTCCAATACAGCAATCCGGGTAATCTTGGGTCTTTCGGGCTCTTCCATATTAAGAAGATACATCCGACCGATGATGTTGGTATCCATACCGGCTCCACTAACATCCTTGCCCAGTTCATCTACAATGAGTACATCCAATGCCGGCGTGGGTAGATATGGCATTAGCTCTCTGGCCTTTTCCAACAATCCGGGTTCCTCCGCCATGATCTCCTCGTTTTGAAGACCCCTGATGATGGCTAGCTCCTTGTAGGCATTTTCCACCAAAGCTATACCCCCGATAATCGGTGCTTTAGCCAGGATGACCTCTGCCACTTCCGGTATCTTGTCCCTAAGGCCCATACTACCATAGTTGTGGATTTCGATGGCTTGGGCTTGCTTCCCTAGACCAATCACTGACATTTTGACTAAACCGCTTTCCCACCGTCCATGAAAATCAGTATGGGGTTTTACTCGGTTGACCAGAAGCACTCCATCAGCTTCCATGGCTACTTTGGCCGCATAGATAGGAACACCACTCTTGGATGTGCCAAGGCTAACCGTATCCATTTCCGGGCAGACAGGAACCCCCATAGAGTCTTTGGTGATTCCAAAGGATGCCAAGACATCAGCCTGTCCTTCAGCGGTGGCATTGCCGTGGCTACCCATAGCAGGGAATATGAATGGCTGTAAGCCCATGGATTTAGCCTTTTCCACTAAAGCTTTGGCGACTATGGCCATATCAGTGATTCCCCGGCTGCCAATAGCTATACCTAGACTTTGCCCCGGACGCATAGTCTGCAGTAATCTCTCGCTCTCCTTGACTGCAGTTTCCCCAACTTCGTCAACTCGGGGCCTAGGGAACTTTGCCCTAACTTGATACATGACTGGTAAATGTGGCGTCACAGTGACCTCCACCCCTTTCGCTAAAAGTACGTTTCGCAAGCCTATGTAGGCTTGAACCTATTGCAGAAGCGATCTCATAAGCTTAAGTTAGCGGTCGGTCTGTGTCATTCCTTTGCGTTAGATTAATTTCCCATAGCATGCAACCCATCCCACTTGTGAGGATTGCCTTCTCCCTGGCACCTGCTAACGGCAGGGCGGACAGAGTTCCACTCCATTGGGAAATTCCGAGGCATAAAAAGAACCGGCAATTCCCTGAAGGAACAACCGACTCTAATCTTGGGAGGTTTGCTTCCCTATATGCCTATAGTTATGAGGATCCTTTCGCCAACATTTCAAGCATAAGTGCCACATTCTCAGGTTTCGCATCCCCGGGGATAGCATGGGCAGGTGCTGCGATATAACCACCGGCTGTCGCCATCTCCTGCAGCTTGAAGAGCTCCTCTCTCACCTCATCCATTGTACCAAAAGGCAAAAGCCTCTGGGTACTGATTCCCCCCCAGAAGGCCAGTCGGCCTTGATATTCATTCTTCAGTGAATAGATATCCATAACTTCTGGTTGAAAAGGATTGAAACAATCGACACCAATCTCCACTAGGTGGGTGAAAAGGTCGGCCACTGCCCCACAAGAGTGGATGAATACCTTCTTGCCATGCTCTTTCACCCGTTGGTACTGCTTAGCCAGTCGGGGTTTGAGTAGCTCACACCAGCGCTGCTCCCCCATAACCACACCCCGCTGAGTACCGAAATCATCGCCAAAGTAGACAGCATCCACATCCGGAAACCGGGAAAGTCCTGCATCTACAACTCCCAAGTTGAACTCTAAGATCCGATCCAGCAAGGCTTCAACAAAGGTCTGGTTAGCAACCATATCAATTAATAGACTCTCCAGACCCACTAGGGACCAGGCTCGCTCATAGAGGCTGAGATCTAGACCCATGATCTGGAATTTGTCTGGATATCTAGCGAGATTCGCTTCCAGCACCGAAAATCTGTCAGCTGACCTCGGGTTTGGCCAAGCAAAATTATCCAATGTATCTGGAGTCAAGCACGGCCTAGGGATACCTATATCTGGATCCCGAGTCCGATCCCACTTAACCCCGAATTCATCAGTATAGATGCCAGCTGCATCCCGAACACCGAACTCGACCTTAATCACAGGAGACATTACCATATCACCTATGGGCTCACTGCCAAAAGACTCGTCTTGGTAGTAAGCTACCATACTAGCCCGAGCCTCTTCAGTAAGTCCAATACTATACGGTGTCCGTGGCACTGGTTTGTGTTCTAAGGCACTAAGCACTAACTCTTTACCGGTCATCTGCAAGTCACCCCCGCATATGATTTCTGGGCAACTTTCAAAAACCCTACAGATAACCTCTATCCCTTCAGTCCAGTAGTACTAATTCCCTCCACGATATGGTCTTGGAAGAGAACAAAGATGACAAACACCGGAACCAGGGACAACACAGACATGGCGAACATGCCACCCCAGTTGGTAACCGCCGCGGGATCCGCAAAGAGCTTCAAGGCCAAAGACACGGGGTATAGCCTAGTTGACTGTAGGTAGATCAAGGGGCCCAGGAAATCTTCCCATTTCCAGTAGAAAGCGAAAATCGCCGCAGTTACCAAAGGAGGTTTCAGATTAGGCAAAATGATTCTCAGAAAGATGCCATAGCGCCCGCAACCATCAATCTTGGCTGACTCGTCTAGCTCCAGGGGGATGCCTCGAATGAACTGCATCAATAGAAAAACAAAGAAAGGAGTCCCGAAAAATGCAGGTATGATCAGCGGCTTATGTGTATTAACCCAACCCAGTTTATTGAACATTACGTATTGGGGAATCATCAATACCTGTCCTGGCAAGAGCATGGTCAAAATCATGCAAGTAAACCAGAAATTCCTGCCGACAAACCTAATACGGGAAAACCCATAAGCAACTAGAGCTGAGGATATCACTTGGCCAAGTGTAGAGAGTATAGTGATATAAAAGGAGTTGCGAAAGAATACTCCGAAAGTGTGCCGTCCAAATCCCCGCCACCCAATGGCGTAATTCTCGACATGAAGGCTCTTAGGAATCAGAGAGTGTGCCGACTGAAAGATCTCTGGTTGGGTTTTAAAGGAGCTAGCTACTAGCCACAGAACTGGGTAAATGACTATGAAGGCCAACACCAAAACAAATCCGTGATAGAGGGTGCTGCTTAGCCATCTTCTGTATTGATACATAACCTAGTCCCCCTTTGCTTCGTAAAAGACCCAGTAGGAAGACGACCTAAAGATCAATGCTGTGATGGCAGCAATAATCACCAATAGTATCCAAGCTAATGCACTGGCATAGCCCATGCTATAATCGGCAAAGCCCTTCCTGAATAGATAAAGGATATACAGTAGCGTACGGTTGAAGGGCCCACCATTGGTGATAATCATGGCTTGAGTGAACATCATGAAACCACTGATGGTTTGCATAACAAAGTTGAAAAAGATTATCGGGCTCAATAACGGTAGGGTGATCCGAATGAACTTCTGCCAGGCATTGCAGCCATCGATTACCGCGGCTTCATATAAGCTAACAGGTATCTGTTTTAGTCCTGCTAGAAAGATTAGCATTGGTGAGCCGAATTGCCAAACAGCCAACACTATCAGTGTCCATAGGGCAGTCCGGGGATCTGTCAACCACCCGACATTCTTCTCGATAATCCCAAGAGACACGAGCACCGAGTTTAGAGCACCATTTACCCCAAATAGCTGTCTCCACATCACCGCCACCGCCACACTCCCACCGATCACAGACGGGATATAGAAGACCGTACGATATACCCCCACCAGCATCCGATCCTGAACAAACAGCAGTGCCAGAAAGAGGGCAAAAACCAAGCGAAGTGGCACCGAGAGCAGTGCATAAGTAAGTGTTACCTTGAGAGCCTGACGAAACAGTCGATCCTGGAAAAGGATCTCACGGTAGTTATCTAGACCAACCCATGTCGCTGGCGAAAGCATGTCATACTGCGTAAAGGATAGGTATAGTGAAATAAGCATGGGAACAACCGTGAATGCGAAAAACCCGATTAACCAGGGCGAAATGAAAACATATCCAGCAACGTCATCTGAATCCCATATCCTCTTTGACGCCAAAGTTCATACCCCCAATCACCATACACCTTCGTTTCCCCGCGCTAAGTAGCGCGGGGAAACTACAGCCATACCTCAGATTGTCGATTACTGTCTTTCCAGAATCCTGTTAGCTTCTTGTCTAAACTCCTTGGCCGCTTCCGTTGGTGTTAGGACACCGAAGAGCATCTGTTCATGTAGGTCATCGAGAAGCCGGTTGACCTCGGGATGGCCTGCTGGCTCGGGAGGCTCAATGGGGCTGGCGTGATTCGCCACCAAAGCCACATAATCGAATGTCTGTTTCTGTACTTCATTGAGCAAAGGCTCTAATGCCTCTCGCACCTTTGACGAAATGGGAACGCCTCTTTCAGCCATAAGGATCTGATTGGCCTCAACATCATTTGTGATGAAGTCTATGAACTTGACCGCCGCCTCCTTATGCTCAGACGATTTGGCAACGGAAAAGAACTGGGAAGGCTTTATATAATGTCCCTCCTTAACCTGGTCTTTGTGCTTGGGCATCATTCTCATGGCCAGCGGCCGATCAGCTACAGCTGACATGGCTACAATCTGATTGCTGTGCATCCAAGCAGTGGCGGCATGCCCGGTGACCAATAGTTCATTTTCAGGGCTAGTTACCTCTTTACGTTCAGCCATACCCGGTAACACGCCTTCTTGGGCTAGCTGGACGTCCATATTGAAGAATTCGGCAAATAACTCGTCGTCGTCATAGCCTAGGCCTTTGCCATCCTTGGCGTAAATGGAGTAACCATGTTGTCGAAGGTAGTGCTGCAGACCATGGAATGCTCCTCCGGGAATGCCTCCATCAGCGTAAATTCCCAAAGCAGTATGCAATGCTCGGGCAGTTGCCATATACTCATCCCAGGTCCATTCTGGCACAGGCTCTGGTATGTCGGCCTTAGCGTACAACTCCGGATCGTATACGCCAACTAAGGAGTTGCTGCCTAGATTGACTGCATAGAGTTCGCCACCAATCCTGCCCCCGACGATGAAGCTCTCATCCACATTGGATAGATCTAGCACCCCATTTTCCACATACGGGTTCAAATCCAACATCAGATCCCTCGACGCGTAGAGATCTATATACTGCATGTCCTGCTGGAACACATCCGGAAGGTTCCCACCGGCGGCCTGGGCGGCAATTCTTTCCCAGTATCCATTCCAACTGCTAAACTCAGCCTCGACTCTAATATCCGGGTATTTCTTCTCGAATAGTTCAATTGCCCCTAATGTGCGATTATGGCGATCTTGTGAACCCCACCAGGCCACCCGCAGTTCGATAGTCTCCGCTGTACAGACCATGCTCCAAGAGCTCACGAGTAGCACCACAACCAACGTAACCCACAAAGCTCGCTTCATAGACTTACCTCCCTATGCTCACTGTTAGCTTGCCAAAAAAAGTCCCTGGGCTGAAGCTGCCACTCACCCCCCGTAAACCATATTTGACCCCATAAACCCGAATATTGGCACTAAAAGCATTTACCCGGAAGCCAAATCATCACTACGCCGAAATTCCCGTCCAAAAGTAATCAATTGCCCCTCATCTGCAGATTGGCGAGCCAGTAGGGCCGCCTCGGTAGCATAGAATGAATCCTCCGCGCTAACTAAGCACCGACCTTCACCACGTATTTGAGCCACAAAATCAGCGAATATCCCACGTGTGGGCAACAGAGGCAAGCTCTTACTCCCATCATTGTCAGCATTGAGCAGATAAGCACTACCATTCCTGACTTCCATGATCCCACGAGTTCCAACCAACCGTAGCCGGTCATCATCATGGGAGTGAGCATTGTCAGGACGCAGATAATCCATGCTTGCAGATGCTATCACCTCATTGGTCAAGTTAAAGTGGCAATTCGCCGTAACCTCCAATTCACCGTGACCTCTGTTATGTAAAGAAGAGTGGGAGGCGAAAACTGATACGAATCGCTCACCACTAAACCAGTGTAGCCAATCAATGGCATGGATCCCCACCCAAGGGATAGTGCCTCCATATGACCTACGTTCCCGGAAAAATCCAGCCCGTCGTCCCAGCTTGTATGACTTCTGTGCCGTCATCAGACGAATTGTCCCTATTGCACCATGACGCACCTTATCCCACGCTGTTAGGAAACACGGTTGGTACCGAATCCCAAACATAGCGGCTAGATGTACATTTGCCTCCCGATAGGCTTTCCATACACGATCCAAGTCAGCTAATGTCGTTGCCATTGGTTTTTCGGTAAATACATGGATACCACGCCCCAAGGCCTCAATGGTAGCTTTGGCGTGATCAGCAAAATGACAAGCGACAACGGCCACCTCTGGCCTTAGCTCATCAAGCATATGGCGATAATCCCCAAAGACCCGAGTCTCAGGACTCAATCTCTTGACTTCCTCGTATAGGCCAAGTACATCCTCGCCTTCGGAACCAGAGGAAATCCCAACAATATCGGCATCTGTCTTGCCAATGTCCTGCAATACATACCCGACATGTCCCGTGGAGCCAATTATGCATACTCTCATGTTTGTCCCCTTATCTTGAGTTGATAGGAGTCTATCTAGTTGCTTTATCTTGCTCAGCTTTCTGCCTACCGCCTAAACCAGTGACGGGAAGTGCGCTACATGCTCAATGGTATCAGCGCTAGTATAATGAAACGTTGCGATACAGTCATTTTTCCCCCACTTGTTCTTAAGTCTCGCTATTCTTTTCTTTGTCTTCTGCGCGATTCCCTTCTTCCTTTACTGTCAAATGGTTTACAGATCCATGCTTCTCAATAGACCGAATCCTCAGTAATGCCGCATTTTTCTCATACCTATGACCAAGACCCATGCCCCTGCTGCCTAGCTCTGGAGCAAATAACATCGAATACAGCAGCCAATATCCAGAATTCATCTACGGTCGGAAGGATCCCAGGAACCAGTCATTAGTGCAATCGAAACGTTTCTACTTCGTCTTAGCCATAGTACGGAGTTCTCTCCAACAAATGCACGCTCTTCAATACATGCTTTGAAGTACTGACCCGACCGTGCAAGCACCCGGGCACCGGGGCTTTTGTCTCTCAATTAGGATGCATAGAAAACCCACACAAGATCGCTTATCGAGCTTTTGGTCTATCAGGAAACTACATTAAGAGGTAGAAGGGGGTTTTTGGACTATACCCGCAACTCAACTTGGGGCAGCAAAACGGTGAGCTTGATTTGTCTCTTTTTTTTCCCAGTGTGAGAAACCAATGGTACCCATGGTGTCTACCGCCCTGGGAGAAGTGCACTAAACTCTGGGCAGGTAGGTAGCCTCCCAGTTTATCGCGCATAATCATCATGTAGAGCCACCAGACATCACCGGCTTCCTTTGATTGCCACAGCTTTCACGCTAATAGCACCACCATTGTCAGTGCACCATGGTTCCACCACATTATGATACTATACCATAGTGTCAGTCTCTCGTGCCTTTGCATTGACTCCACCTCTAGCCAAAGGTATAGCTATGCCCAATAGCCTCTACCCCTTTAGGCCCGAAAAAGAGATCCCCTCAACGAAATACTTCTGGGCTGCTAGAAAGATGATCACAACGGGAACTAGCGAACAGACAGAAGCAGCCATGATCAATGCATAGTCTGCCGAGTATTGAGAGATAAACATGCGAATACCAAGTTGAATCGTGCGCAGTTTGGGAGAATGTAAGTAGATCAAAGGGCCAAGAAAATCATTCCAAACGAACACGAAAGTCAGAATAGTCAAGGTAGCAAGGGCCGGCCTGGATAGTGGGAGCATAATCGTTCGGTATATGCCAAACTCACTCAGACCATCGATGCGAGCCGCCTCCAGCAATTCATTGGGGACATTGAGATAGAATTGCCGAAGTAGAAACACTCCAAAAGGGCTAAAGGATTGCAGCAATATTAGAGCCAGATGCGTATTGACCAAACCGAGATTACGAAGGATGATAAACTGGGGAATCATTAACACCTGAAATGGCACAATCATAGTAGCTATATAGCCTACGAACAGAGCATTGCGTTCGGGAAAATCTATCTTGGCAAAGGCATAGGCTGCAAGACTGCAGGTGAGCAGCTGAGCCAAGGTGATGATCACGGTTAGTTTGATGGTATTGAAATAATACCGAGCAAAATCGATCTTGTGCCAGATCTCCACATAGTTTGACCACTGAGGGTTCTTGGGAACCCATTGGATAGGAAACTCAAAGACATCTAGATTGGTCTTCAAGGACGCAGAAATCATCCAAAGAAAGGGCAACAACATGGTGATAGAGGATGCTATAAGCAGAACATACAACAGGCCCTTTGCAGTCACCGCCTTTGGTGAACGGGCATATGAGGTCAGCGAAACCCGGTCATTACCAAATCTATGAGGTTCAAACATCCAGCCTCTCCCTCCCTTTAGTTCACGAACTGTACCCACTTTTCCTGGAGCCTAAATTGAACTATGGTGATTACCAGGAGTATCAAGAAAAGCACAAAGGCCATCGCCGATGCATAACCGAAATTCTGATTAACAAAGGCCTGCACATAAATGTAGTAGACAAGCACCGAAGTAGCCCGACCCGGTCCTCCTTGAGTCATGATATAGATCTGATCGAAGACCTTGAACGAATAAATTAGGTTCATGATGATCACAAAAAACAAGGTGGGTGTCAAGAGTGGCAAAGTCACATAGCGAAATCGGTGCCACCCGTTAGCCCCATCTATAGTGGCAGCCTCATACAGGTGATTGGGGATCCCCTGCAAGCCCGCCAGAAACATGATCATGTAGTAGCCGGCAGATTTCCATACGCCCATGATGATCACCGCCGGCATTGCCCACGTCACTGACGCTGTCCAACGAGGCGGATCAGTTACTCCCATAGTCTTTAGAAACATATTGATAGGGCCCATGTCCGCGTTATACAGGAACTGCCACACAACAGCTACCGCCACAGTAGAGGCTATATGTGGAAAGAAATGGATTGCTCTGAATACACTAAGCCCTTTCAGTCCCTTATCTAGAGCCAAAGCCAAGACTAGAGACACGATTACGGTCAGAGGCACTGTAGCACAAGTAAAATAGATAGTATTCCAAAATGAAATGCGAAAACTACTATCTCTCAACATAATCCGGAAATTCTGCAGGCCAACAAATTGGGTAGGATTATAACTATCCCAACGCATGAAACTTAATCCTAAAGCAGCGACCACAGGAATGAGGGTGAATACCAAAAATCCAATCAGGTTTGGGAGGAGAAAACAATAAGCTGTAAGACGCTTGCGGGTTGAAGGCTTCAAGGAATCCATCTCCTCTCAACATGAAGTGAAGTACCCTGCAAGCTATGACAGGGTACTTCAGTTTCTACTGGCAGTTGCGAAACTCAACTAGGCGTTAGGGATTGAGCATAAAGATCTCTTCCCGCCGGGCTTCCATATCGGCGATAGCCTCATCTATGGACTTATTGCCCGTCATAGCCAGCACTATCTCCTCATTGACCATGTTGCCCAGAAGGCCCACCAAACGGTGTGGCGGCCACTCCATATATACCTTTTTGGTCACTAGGGCATCTAGACCGTCAGGTGGGAAACCAGGAGCTTCGGCAAAGCGTTCCAGTATGGTGCTATCCACATACCCAGGCATGATCTGATTCTTAGCCAAAATCTCAGCACCATCCTTGCCGCCTAAAAACTTAGCCAATCTCCAAGCTGCTTCTTTATGCTTGGTCTTAGAGTTGATTACGACGGGGGTTACGTTTCCAATAGTGGCATGCTCCAGACCTTCCCACTGTGGCATCCGTACAATGCCCCAATTCACATCATGTAAGCCCTGCATAGCATCATATACAAGGGCCTGAATATACCAGGTGCCCATATAAAGCATGCCCACGTTCCCTCGTTCAAAGATACCTCGATAGTGAGAGCCCATGGATTGATTGGTAGCATAGTCTGCCGCCGATTTATCCACCAGCTGAACCTGGTATGCCAGCTCTAACCCGTCTTTCAACATACTGTATTCGCCTTCTACCAGGTCGCCTTGGCCCTTCTGGAGACCAAATAGAAAATACGAGCTAGCCCATGGTTGAATGTAGGCACCATGTTTCCGATTAGCCCCTTCCCCATGAGTTAGCTGCTTGGCAGTTTCGCGGTAGTCCTCCCATGTCCAATTATTGGTCGGATAAGGAACTCCCCACTCGTCGAAGAGATCTTTGTTGTAGTAAAGAATCCAAAAATCACTCCGATAGGGCAAACCATAAAGCTTGCCGTCAATAATGATATTATCCAATACCCCACCATAGGCTACCAGGTCTACTCCATCTCTACTAACTAGCTCATCGATGGGCATGATTTGACGACGCAGAACCAAACCTGAGTATAAGGTCGGATCCTTAGCATAGAAAACATCCAGATCTTCTCCGCCTGCCAGCATGATCAGAACTTTGTCACCATACTCGTTAGCAGGCATATCATAGACTTCTACTTTGATATCTGGGTTGGATTCTTCGAAAGCTTTGATCAGCTGTGGATCATAACCACTCACTTCATAGTCCCAACATGCAAATCTCAGAACGGTCTTTTCCTCGGCAGTAGCTGTGCAGGCCATAGCTAGGAATAGGGCTACAACTACCAAGAGTATGACCGAACGATTGTTACGCATGGGAAACCTCCTTTTTGTCTAGGTGAATCCGCCATACTTCCCAGTCACTTCCGGAGCGTCCCGTACTTCATCCATCCTCCGTAACAAGTGTCTCAATCTTCCCTCTCTACTTCACAGCCGCTTGTTCGCTTTCTGACACCCCCTTTTTAACCTTTGCCGAGCTGCAATCCAGCAGCCCTACCATTGATCCGACTCGTCACAATGATCTCATCACCTAAACATGCCTTGACCTTGTCAACCATGGTGATCAAGAACCGTGTCCGATTCTCCAATGAGCCGCCATACTCCCCATCTCTTGTGTAGGCAGCCAACAGCTCTGATGGGAAATAGCGATGGCAATCCTTGATAAACAATTGGACACGATCTTGCCATGGATAGGTGCCTAGTTGCCAAGGTTCGATACCTCATCATCAAATTCAAGATCAAGCCCAAGCTCTTGGGCAGTGTCCCTCATTTCACCCAAATGCTTATACTGAATACTTGGTCTGCATCTGGTGTTCTCCTTACCATTTTCCCCGTACCTGGGGATTCAATAGCATATCGAAACGTTCTACTTCTCTGAGATCCCCGCACGCGGGCCTTGCAGTACTCTCAACTTATCTGTAAACGAAACGTTGCTGATATTGCACTATCCCTAGTATTCTTTCCTTTGGAGGATATTCCTTCCTGTTTTCTCTACTATCGTCCTTTTTTCCGCCATTTTTCGGCTTTCCTGAAACAACTCAACACTCGATACCCGAAAACTACGCCTGCGGCAGGGAAGTCATGGCAAAATCGCAAATAATTAATGGTAGGATCTCTTTAGTGTTTCCCCCGGTTAGGAGCATAGAGGACATAGATACTCGCATTTGTGAGAAAGGAGTGAGGTAGGGTGCTAAAGATGAGCATTATCTACCACTCAGAAACAGGCAATACAAAGAAAATGGCTGAACTCATTAAGGAAGGGGCTCTTGAGGTTACGGGGGTAGAGGTCAGCCTCATGGCACAAGATCAATTGGATCGAGCTTTCCTAGATGAATCACAGGTGATTCTGTTTGGATCACCTACCTATTACGGTACCATGAGTTGGCAGATGAAAAAGTGTATGGATACTTTGCCCGTGAAGGTTGAAGGTAAGCTAGGCGCTCCCTTCGCCTCGGCCGCGTGGCCTGGAGGCGGAGGCTATGAGCTGACGGAGATGGCTCTAATCCAGGGGATGCTAATCCGCGGCATGATCGTCTACACCGGTGGTGTCGTTACAGGGAGGCCACCCACCCATTTTGGAGCTGTCTCCCACAAGGCACCGGAGGGATTTGATGCTGATCGCTGCCGCAAACTAGGAAAGAATCTGGCACTGAAAGGCCAGGAGCTATTTGGCAAGAGCAAAGGACAATCAACTGATCTAGTTTAGGGTACAGAGCAAGGGGGCGCCTGCCCCCTTGTGTTGTTTGGTCTTTCCAGATACTACTCCACAAGGCCTAACTTCTTGGCGTTATCTGTTATCAGGGCTTCCATGGTATCTAGCCCCGCACCAGGGAAGTTAGCTAATTCCACGTGGGGAACTGAAGCTATCTCAGCGATTCCCACCCCCACCGGGTTATGGTAGTTATCAATAACCATGGCAGGTCCAAGCTTGGCAAGCTCAGCCATCTTGGCAGGGCTAATATCCTCCGGCCCAAAGACACCGATGACATCAAAGCCTAACCATCGCACAAAAGCTTCCTGATGGAAGTGTACGAGAACCGGTGTATTGGCGGCATCTTTTTCAATTGCTGCTTGATGTAGCTGACCCGTCAACTTATCAAGCTCTGCTTCCCACTGGGCTTGGCGTTCCTCTGTGCCAAATAGTGCCGCAAGCTTACGGGTCTGGGCCTTTAGGTTATCTGGGGTATTGGTTGTCACAACGTGCACTAGGCGCTCTTCCGGCAACTCAGCGGCTTCCACCA
Source organism: Bacillota bacterium (assembly GCA_012518315.1). Taxonomy (GTDB): domain Bacteria; phylum Bacillota; class Limnochordia; order DTU087; family DTU087; genus JAAYSL01. The sequence continues at coordinate 35,271 of JAAYSL010000076.1, forward strand.
GCTTCTTGATAAAGGGTTCATACCCCGCCGAAACCAAATAGTCTGCTTTGGTTACCCGGGCAATATCACTAGGACGATAATCATACTCCGGCGGATGCCTTAGGTCAATGGGGGCTAGGATCGGGAAATCCTCGAGCCCCGCGGCCCGCACAATCAGCCCTACCCAACTAGTTGACGCCACAACTACTGGGTCGGCCGCGGCGAGACTCCCGCCTCCCAAGAAAAGCCCAAGGAGAACTGTTACAACTGCGATTTTGAGCCACTTCGTCATTATCTACCACCTCATATTCTTATGTTAGGCCGTCTAGCGGCCCTTAGCCACCGCAATGATTCCTAGAATAGTAACACCGACTAGAGTTATGGTGGGCCCCGTCGGTACATCGAAAAAGAGGGAAATACTAAACCCACCCACCGCGGCAACAATACCAAATAGTGAAGCTAGTATCAAGGCTTGACGGAGATCCCTGGCCACACTTAGAGCACTGAGGCCTGGAAGTAAGATTAAAGCATCGATTAGAAGGGCCCCTACAACCCGGATAGCCAGGCCAATAGCTAATCCAGTCAGAAACAGCAAGCCATTCCGAACGGCCGCTACTGGTAATCCTAGGCTCTCGGCTAGATCCTGGTTGTAGAGTGCTAGCTGGATCTCCCGATAAAACACAGCAAAACAGAGGACTATCACTATACCTAATCCCAGAATAAAGCGAAGCTCTTCAGGCGCAAGGGCCAGTAAATTACCGGTAAAAAGAGCAAAAGCCTCCATTGCCGGCACCCCGGCTTTGTAAAACAGCAAGAAGGCCAGGGCCATGGAGCCTGTCATGAACAATGCTCCAGCGAGGCCTGTATCCATCTTCATCCGGTCAGACCAAGGACCAAGTAGGAGAGAGCCCACACCAATAGCCACCAATGCCCCGGCCAGTGGAGAAGTTCCTAACCCAAGACCTATGGCTGCCCCCAAAAGCCCTACATGCATCAAAGCGAAACGAATAACTGTCAGGTTTAAAGTAACGATAACCACTCCTAATAGTGAAAGGGTGCCTCCGGCAATCAGGGCAGCAAGCATCGCCCTTTGAAAGAGTGGAATCTGCAAGTAGTCAGCAAAGCCCAATACTATACCCCCGAACAAAAGCAGCTAAACCTGTGCCGAATAAAGCGTTCCATCCTGCAACACTACTGCTCGATCGATGACCTTCCCTAGACTCTTGGCATCATGACTGATCACCAATACACTCAGTCCCAACTCTCGGCGAATAGTGGACAAAAGCTCAGGCAAGTTATCCCGAGCGGCTACATCCAGATAAGTAGTGGGCTCATCGAGTAACAGTAGCTGGGGTTTCCTTACTAGGGCTCTAGCAATAGCTACTCGCTGCTTTTGCCCCCCAGAGAGTTCCCGGCAGTCAGAAAGAGCCAGCTCACCGAGGCCTAAAAGCTCCAGCGTCTCTATCACCAACTGCCGATCCGATGAGGAGGGGCGCCGCAAACCGGCAAAGCTTGTGCCCCACCTGCCCAGTAGCACAGCGTCATGCACCTGAATAGGCAAACGCCCATCAGAGCGGGCTTGAGGAACATACCCGATTTGCCGCCGTGCCCAGCCCCGTGCGCCCGCTGTGTCAAGCTCCCTACCCAGAATTCGTACACACCCACTCCACGGGATAAGAAGACCCATAATCACCTTAAAAAGAGTGGTCTTTCCCGCACCATTTTCTCCTAGAATAGCACAACACTCGCCTTCGGCTAAGGAGAAATCTATGCTGCTTAAGACTTCCTGTCTTGCATATCCCGCGGAAATGCTAGAAAGCTCCACAACTTTGGGTGACAAACCCATTACCTCCAACCCCTCAGCCAACCCCACCCGCAACCCGCAAAAAGTCATCTTTCCCTACATAGCTGTTATTTATTCGCCATTGCCTGTGGCTTCCCTCTTTGGCAAAAGACCTTCCCCATCTTCCCGGAAGCAACTCTATAGCAAAGTGCCCGGAGGGAACGTCAAGTTAACACTCTCCCCGGGCAAAAAGCGGCAAAATCAGCCTATGCTCTATTCGCGGTCGCTATCTTCCAATTCTTTCAAACGCTGCTTAATCTGTTTGAGCTCGGACTCTAGCACCTCGGCAGTCTCTTGTAGTGCCCTGGCCTCAAGTTTGGGATCACTCTCATAGGGAGTCACGCCCTCGTAAGGGTAGCCTGGATTTGCCCAACCTGCTCCTCCCCACATAGGTTGGTGGTACCCCCAGCCTCTTCCCCAGCCACCTCCAAAACCGCGACCAGAACCACGACCGAAGCCGCGTCCCAAGCCACGTCTACCTCCTACCGGATTAGCATATCCTGGAACTGGGTAGCCGGCGCAAAAGCCAGCACCTCGGCCAGTCATGGGCCCATAGCCCCAAGGTCCAGTGCGATCACCTCTTGGCATGTTTTCACCTCCTCATGGTTATGGTCATATGCTCGTTACTATTATACATCTACTTTTGAGCATATGTCAATAACCCGAAGGTGAATCTGTCTGTGACTTTTTTGAAGCTTCCTCTTAGTCTTCGCCTTGGCGCCTTCCCCAAGGTTGCCTACCAGACCCATGCCCACCCTGATCAATTCGCTGTACTGCCTGATTGTGACACCGAGGACACTGGATCTCTATGCCCCTTTGCCCGGTACCGAAGGGAAGCTCAAATTCGGACTCACATGTCCGGCAACGAAATTGCCGCTTGGCTAATCGGTAATGGCCCCCTTCTACCCGCAGAACCTTGCCCCCAACCAAAGCATCTGCCACTTTGTACCGACTGGCAGTCAACACTCGCTGAAAAGTTGGGCGGGATACATTCATCCGGGTAGCACATTCCTCCTGCTCCAGACCCTCCAAATCCTTTAGCCTAAGGGCCTCCAATTCTTCTACAGTAAGCACGACTTCTTCTAATTCCCGTATAGGTATACCGGCCGGCTTGAAAAGCGTGACCTCTGGCATAAGTTCCACCCGACGTGGTTTCGGGGGTCTTGCCATAGTACCAACTCCTGTTCTTCCATTGAATATCATCCAGTGAAGCTAACTGTTCTTAGTCTATCATAGCTATGGTAGATCGGATCCGATTCTGCTTGACAGTATCCCATATCTCAAGATAGGCTAGGAAGTAGTTTTGGCACTACTATCTACCTTGATTTTATCGGGAGGTACTGGTTTTGGACCCACATGCGAAGGGACAGACTAGCGGTTCTTCACGCCTAAGGGACTTGATCGCTGAGCAAGTTGAGCGCTGCCGCAAGATGCTGCGGACACCAGGTCCGAATGCCAAGTCTTTGATTTTCTCTGAAGCTTTCTGGGGTACAGCTACCTCCTGGTATGCTCTCTATGGCCCCTTATACATGGTAGCTTTAGGTGTAAGCAAATCTCAAGTTGGCCTCATCACGGCTATTGGCCTCACCGTGCAAGTGATTGCCGCCTTACTAGGTGGGCACTTTGCCGATCAATGGGGCCGAAAGCGGACAATGCAACTAGCCGATTTCATCGGCTGGGCTATCCCGAGCATCATCTGGTTTACTGCTCGCAGTATGCCCCATTTCTTGATTGCAGCTGCCATCAACGGCCTATATCATGCGGCGATTCCTGCGTGGAGCTGCCTTTTGGTTGAGGACACACACCCAAGTAATAGGCAAACAGTCTATGCTTTAGTACAGATGGTATTTGTCGGCTCAGGGCTCCTTGTCCCCATCGGAGGGCTATTTATCAAGCACTGGGGAATTGTCGATGGCGCACGGGCCATGTATCTCGTTGGGTTGCTGATAGTGCTCTCGGCCCTCTCTATAAGACAATGGGGTGTCAAAGAAAGCACCATCGGGATAGGCATGGTGGAAGAAAGAATAGCTGCATCTCCCCGACAAACCTTAGGTGAGTTCTATAGCTCCTTTGTAATCATAAAAGAATCACCCACAATCCTGATCCTTTTCCTTGTGCAAACCATTTCCATGTTTACGACTGTTATTCGAAACACCTATGGAGCTTTATATATGACCGAGCCCATCGGACTCGGTCTATCACCTGCCATAATCGCCATCATCCCGGCAGCCACCTCAACAACCATGATTCTGGCACTACTGCTGTTTGTCCCACACCTTGGCCCTAAGCATACCGGTTGGGGGCTACAAGTAGGGGCATTCTGTTTTTCCCTTGGCACAGCCGCCCTACTAGTAGCACCACCGGGACTAATGATCGTTCCACTCGTCTCAGCCTTTTTCAATGGCTTAGGTGCAGCCATCCTTGACCCAATTCGTCAAGCCACCCTTGCCAACGCCATTCCTGATCATGCTAGGGCCAAAATCAATTCTCTCATTGCTGTCTTGACACTAATGGCTACGATCCCAGCCGGGCCATTAGCCGGTGCTCTCTATTCCATCGGCCCTCGGCTTCCCTTTGTCCTGGCCATCACCCTTCAGATTACAAGTCAGTTGCTGCTACTATGGCTAGTTGGGCAAGGCGCCCTAAAACAAGCGTAGGTTTGCTTGCCGATACAGTGTCAGAGTGTATTGCAGAACCACTCTGCAGTCTTATTGATGACCTTTTCTTCCCAATCCCGCCGATTAAAGGTATGATCGGCTCCAGGAACGATGAACTTCTCCTTTGTCCCTGGGAAGGCGTTGTAATACAGGTTCGCGTGGGCTACAGGTACCGTGGGATCTTCGTCACCGTGGATGATCAAGGCGGGACCCTCATGCTTAGCTGCCCATGCTAGTGGTTCCTGAGTGCGAGCATCTTCATAGAAGCTGTAGTTTAGTACATTGCCACCTACGTCAGCATAGCCTAGTTCTCGAGCTTGCCTTAGCAACTCTTCCTCTTTTTCAAAGATGTCAAATAGAGCAACTGCTGCCCAAAGCACCAGGGATTTGACTCTTTCATCCTTACCAGCCACAGAAGCCGCCACTGCCCCACCCATACTAAGCCCTACAACCCCCAGTCTAGTTCTGTCTATCAATGGCTGTTCCTGCAGAAAGTCAAGCACTCTAATGCCATCGGCAATCTCGCCGCTCACAGTCATGTTGGCGAAGTCCCCTTCACTATCTCCTGAGCCCCTGAAATCGAAACGAACTGCGGCGATCCCTTGTTCCACCAAAGCTCTAGCCATCTTGACAAAGATCCGGTGTGGTTCCACTTTGGTACCAGTAAACCCGTGATAGATAGCGACCGCAGGAAACGGGCCTTTCCCTCCCGGTAAATGCAGCATACCTATCATCTGTTCTCCCTGACTTTGTAAAGTAACGGGTTTTTCCAAGAACCATCCCTCCTGAAGTTGAAACTATGTTCTACATCGGTTTTCGTCTCCGTGGGGGCAAATCCTGCAGACTCTCCCCAACAATGACTTCAAGACCGTGATGGGACCAGAGGCATCTCATACCCTGTCTTCAGTAACATGGAGTTGTGATAAAAGCGATAAACAACAAATCTCCTACAATTTGCGGATGGCTTTCCGTGACTTAGCTTAGAGTCTCATAACAACCCATTGGCTAAGCAGGCACGGCACAAGCCGAAACCGGCAACAAGTGCCGGTTGTGGGCTGTAGATTTCGATTGGGGCAGGCCATGCCTTTTGTGGCATGACCTGCTTAACCTATCGCATCCTACGATACTGGTGGTATGGTGGCGGTTAGGACTCGGCTTCCCACTGGTCTTTGTACATTAGCTGCTTGCTCGGCAGAGATGACAGCGGCCGTGAAGACCGATAGTGTCTGAGCCGGTACCAAGCGCCCCACCCAAGTGTCTTGTGGTGATCTAAACATGGTGGTAACTACCCAGTTGTCCGTGGTTGCTTCCCGTAGCCATAGTTTGTAGACTTCTTGATTGAACGTCGTCGGGTCTGGCACGTTGGAGGCTGTACCTAGGACTACATTGGTACCATAGTCTAGGAACAACACTCCCTCTCCATTAGGAGCCAGGTCGGTAGGCATCATGACGATGCACCGTTTTCCCAGTGGTGGCGCTGGTACTGGGATACAGATCTGCTGACCAGGTACGAGCCTTGTTGGGTCGATTCCAGGATTAGCTGCGATGATGGCTGCTACCGTAGTTCCGAACCGCTGGGCCAGCTCGAACAATGTGTCACCAGGCCGAATCGTGTAGAAGAACCCCGGGCAGACCGGTGGCGGACCTGGCGCTGGTGCTACAGGGATACAGATTACCTGCCCGATCTGCAGGTTATTCGGGTTAACCCCCGGATTGGCCGCTTCAATGGCCGCAACTGTAGTCCCAAAACGCTGAGCCAGTAAGAAGAACGTATCCCCCGCCTGAATGGTGTAGAAGAACCCATTCGGGCACCCCGGTGGTGGCGGTGTGGGGCCTGGTGCTGGCCTCGTCGGGATACAGACTACCTGCCCTATCTGCAGGTTATTTGGGTTAACCCCCGGGTTGGCTGCTTCAATGGCCGCAACTGTAGTCCCAAAACGCTGAGCCAGTTTGAAGAATGTGTCACCCGCCTGGATTGTGTACAAGAACCCATTGGGGCATGCTGGGGTCGGCGGGGGTGGACCAGGTGCTGGTCTGGTCGGGATACAGATTACCTGGCCAATCTGCAGATTATTGGGGTTAACTCCCGGGTTGGCTGCTTCGATGGCAGCAACTGTAGTCCCAAACCGCTGGGCCAGTTTGAAGAATGTGTCGCCCGCTCTGATAGTATAATTGAAACCTGGGCAACTTGCCGTTTGACTCACACTAACCCTCCTCCTTCTTGCTTTTCACAGATGCGTAGGAACTTAATCCTACAGCGACAGTTTATTCAAGGCTAGGAGAAGAGTTCTAGGAATCAATTCCTATTTGCCTGTTCCACCCTTGTCACGGGCGATGCGTGAGTCACCTCATCCCCAATATCCGATCCATTGCCCGGGATATGTCATAGATTAGATTATCACCGTAATATTTGTAGGGCGATAGCTCTGTGTAAGCGTAATCACTATATCCAATTTCATTGAAAGCTGCCATAACCTCAGGCCAATTCACATCACCCTCCAATAGATTGACAAATCCAGCCAAAGTGCCCACTACAGTACGGAAATCCTTGAAATGCACCTTTTTGATCCGCGGCCCCAAAATTCTAATCCAGTCCTCTGGAAACCCATACAGTAGTACATTACCGACATCGAAATATGCACCCACATACTCACTGCCAATACTATCTATAAACTCCCGCATTTCCACCGGGCTAAGCAGAAACTTATTCCAGACATTCTCAATTCCAATACTCACTCTTCTTTCCTCTGCCTCGGGAACAAGCTCCCGCAAGGCACCTAGGGATCTATCCCATGCATCTTCATATGAGGTCCTCTCGGAGGTAGCAGAGGAAGCAGACACAACTCCTGGCACTACTAGAACTGTATCAGCACCCAGCCATTTGGCTACATCCAAAGCCTTTACAACAACTGATTTGCCCTTCTCTTGCACCTTACTATCACTAGCAGTCAGTGGGTACCTCCAAAAGAGTCCTGTGGCTAAGCTCTTAAGCTCCAAGCCCATATTCTCCGCCATCTTGCGTATGGCTTTGACCTCGTGTGCATCACTTTCTAGTGAGAGTTCTCCTGTTTCATCTAGTGCTAGTTCAATACCCTCAAAACCAGCCTCTTTCGCCGCTTCCATGCAGTGCCTAATAGACCAATCTCCTGGTAAGGACCAACGGTTAATCCCCTTTTTCATATCCTTCAACCTCCTTGGAATTCATCCCGCAAAGCATATGATTATGCCTGTTAGAAAAATCCCCTGCCTGTTCTGATATGTCTTGCTAGAGACCGGGGTGAATGGGCAAAGCAGGTTAGTTAGTTTCGAAAGAGAATACACTCTATGTGCTCACCATACAATCAGTCGATAGCACATCACAACACATGGCAAAATACGGAGGGTATGCCATTGGCAAAGCAACCTACTACCAACTCCCGGAAATCCCGATCCCGGGATCGCAACTACTACGGAGTATTGATCGATGGTGCCTTCTATTTTACGGCCGCAACCTTCGCGGCTCCCGCCACGGTCATACCGACTTTCGCAAAAGAACTAGGAGCCTCGGCCTTGATTATCGGTCTGGCCCCTACACTCTATAACATAGGCTGGATGCTGCCCCAGCTGTTTAGTGCACGTTATGTACAACAGCTCACCCGGAAAAAGCCGTACAGCCTTACTATGATGGGAGCCCAACGCCTCTGCTACTTGATCATTGCCGTTCTCACATGGCTGATTCCCGCTGACAGGCCCCACGTGCTTTTGACTACCTTCTTGATCTTTTACCTATTGGCCAGTATTTTCGACGGGATAGGGACACCGGCCTGGCTTGAATTCGTTGCTAGCTCAATCCCCGAACGAAGACGGGGCTCCCTCTTTGCTGCCCGCACGTTGGTTAGCTGTATCTGTGGTCTAGTCGCGGGTTGGCTGACAAGCCTTACCTTGGAGCGGTTTGCCTTTCCGCAGAACTTTGGCCTGCTTTTTCTCTGGGCTTTTCTGCTTTTTGCTACCGGTTGGACGATATTTGCCCGCTTGACCTGGGAACAACCAGATGAGGCTGTTAGAAGGCCGACCCTGAGCCTGAATGATTATTTGCGACAAATCCCCGGTATCCTGGCCAATGACCATCCCTTCCGTAGATTCGTACTAGGTATGATGCTACTTCTTCTTGGCCAGATGGGACTTGCCTTTTTCTCAGTATTCGGCCTAGATCGAATGGGATTACCTGCTTCGTATGTAGGATACTTCACCATCAGCATGACGGCGGGGCAAATGCTAGCCGCCTTGTTTGCCGGTCGCCTGGGGGACAGCCAAGGCCATAAACTCAACCTACAGCTTTCTTGTATGGCTATGGGGCTGGCCGCCTTGCTGACTTTACTACCCCCAAGGATGAGCCTAATAGTTCTTATCTTCATTCTTTTGGGAATAGCCAACACCACCTACGGCGTTTCTAGGCTGCCAATTGTGATGGAGTTTGCTCCTGAAGGGCTTCGATCCGTTTATGCTGGCATTGTCAACACTTTACTTGCACCCATTGTGTTCTTGACACCCATAATTGGAGGCTACTTGGTAGATGCTTTCGGATATAGCGTGGTTTTCAAAGCCACACTGCTGCTCAATGGTATAGCTATTGTGAGCTTCCTCGCCCTAGTGCAAGATCCAAGGACACTGAAACGGGATAGTACCATCTTCTATCAAGACCTATAGATACCGGCGCATCTACTTGGTGGCTATTAGATGTGAGACATCTTGGATCTGGCCTACCTACCGATGATGGTCGCCAGGTTGCATTTTCTCCAAGACCATGCCGCGAAATCGTCTCGCGATCTCCACTGCTTCCCGAGCCTCATCTAGCGTAGGCTTTTGGTCGCTACCAGCATCCGGATAACGAACTTCTACTGCATAGTCCTCTAGTTTATCCGCCATCTCATATGTCTCATTAGGCACTTGTTCCCGTTCAGCCAATAGATCAAGTAAATAGCCTAAACTGTGGCTCTTGCGAAATCTGACATCCAAATAGGTAAGATACCCCTTCAAGTATTTCTCCACGGCTTGTTGGCTATGGAAACAGATGGCATCGATGTATCTAGGCCCGTGCTCAAGGGTTAGCTCTGCCACTCCCAGATCATCATCGGCCTTTTTCATCCATTCGCCGACTAGTATAGCCTTGGCCTCGGCATCGCTCATAAAGCACTCTCCCTTCCTCGGTGATCTGGGCAATAAAGGAAGTCTTTACGCCATAGAATTCCTGGATCTCATCCTCGGTGTACACCACTATATCAATGGGTATCTTCATTCCCCGAAGGTGCTTCCTTACTTCCCGTCCCCGCTTGTACCGGGGTATGCTAGTCTCCTTAATCACCAATAGATCAAGATCACTATCTTCGTCCGGTTCGCCATATGCATAGGAGCCAAACAGGATTACTCTGTCAGGATCGACACCGACAACTATGCGTTCCACAATTTCGCGGATCTGTTCCTCGCTAATCAATTGGGAGTCACCTCAGTTCCTGATCCGAATCGCTCTCTCACCGTGGTGGGCCCCTTCCTTAATGCAATTTGCCTACCGCGTACAATTTCTCTTTTTCTAGAATGATCCCTGCCCTTTTCGTGAGCCAATAGCTCCCCCGCCTCCCATGAAGCTTCTTCTAGAAAAATCGGCAATAGCCGTCACCATAGGGACAGGTCGTTATTCTACCCTAATAGCCATTCAGTAGGCCTAGGCCGCCTAACAAATCTGCAATGCTTGTAGAATCTACATATGGTTAGCATTCTTGCGAACTGCAAAGCGCTTAGGTACGAATACATCACTATGGTCAATCTCAAAGAGATCACATAGTTTCTGGACAGTGCACCAATCGGCAGGTCGCTTGCCATGCTCGATTAGACAATAGGTACTCTGCGGCATGCCGATAGCTAGCGCCACTTCTTTCTGGGTCATTCCCTTTGCCTGCCGTATTTGCCGTAACAAAGATTCGCCCACCTTTGGTCCCTCCCATAGCGGTTTTCTCTAAAGGTAACCCTCCCTTGCCTACAGTTTAGCTTTGCAATACGCAAAAGTCAAGGACAACTCTACATTTTGCAATGTTTGCTTCCCGAATATTACAATACGTGATAAACTCTCTTTATGGGAGGGAGACATCATGACAGTACTAGGTAAGCGAATTCGCTACCTGCGCCAACAAGCTAGCCTTACTCAAGCACAACTAGGCAAACTGTTGGGGTGTTCTAGTAGTACAGTCTCCTTATACGAGGGAGGTCAGCGTTCCCCCGATACCACTATGCTGGTTAGACTAGCCGATGTGTTTGACGTATCTGTGGACTACCTGCTTGGCCGTGTGCCTAATCCGACAAGGAAAGACGTTGCGGAGTCCGAGCCCCTTCAGCCCGATAGTGGTTGGTCTGTTGCAGAAGACCTAACACCGGAAGGGGCGGAGCTTCTAGAAGTGCTAACCCGGGAAGTAAAGAAGCGTTTCTCCAAAAAGGATCAAGTTAAGGCATACCCTCCAAAGCGGCCGGGGGAAAGCAAAGCCCATGAGTAGGCCACAAAACTAGGGTCTGGCTTCCTCCCAAATAAGGGCAGCTGCTCCTTTCACCCCACTGATTGAGCCACCCTTAACCTGGATTATCCGGGGCAGTAGTATCCACTTCCGATAGCATCTTACCAACGACTCCACAAGAGCTTTGCGTTCAAGCTTACAACATAGGCAGGAAAGCTCTCTACACTAGAAGAAACCATTCTTTGGAAATAGAAGTCTTCACAAAGGAGGATGGCTATGTATTTTGGAGCAGACTACTACCCCGAGCATTGGCCAAGGGAGCGCTGGGAAGCCGATGCCCAGATGATGCAAGCTGCCCACATCAATGTAGTCCGGCTAGCGGAGTTCGCCTGGTCCAAACTAGAGCCCACTGAGGGACACTACGATTTTGCCTGGCTAGATGAGGCGATTGACATTCTCAATCAGCACGGCATTCAGGTAATCATAGGTACTCCCACAGCCACCCCACCCAAATGGCTCATCGACAAGTACCCAGATATCTTGCCAGTAGATGCCGATGGCCATGTACGGGGTTTTGGCTCCCGCTGTCACTACTGTGCAACCAATAAGAACTATCACTGGCATAGTGATCTCATCGTAGGTCAGCTCGCCAAGCACTATGGGCACCATCCAGGAGTCATTGGCTGGCAGACTGACAATGAGTTTGGTTGCCATTCCACCACAAGGTGCTATTGCGATTCGTGCCGTAAAGCCTTTCGCCAATGGCTCCAGCAAAAGTACGGTACCCTTGAGGCCCTTAACGAGGCCTGGGGCACGGTTTTTTGGAGCCAAACGTATGAGACCTGGGATCAGGTGATTATCCCCAGGAAAACGGTGGCCTCCCACAATCCTAGCTTGCTCCTGGATTTCTATCGCTTTTCTTCAGACATGAAGGTAGAGTTTCAGGCACGCCAGCTTCGTATTCTCCGCCAGCATAGCACCAATCAGTTTATTACCCATAACCTCATGGGGCTCTTTCCGGAGATCGATTATTATGATCTGGCAAAAGACCTTGACTTCGTTTCCTGGGACAATTACCCCCGGTATAGCGGGGCACCGGATAGTACCCGGCTCGCCCTAAGTCATGATCTGATGCGGGGAATCCGCAAGCAGAACTTCTGGGTTATGGAAGAGCAAAGTGGGCCTAGTGGCTGGGAGATCGTGCATTCTACGCCGAGGCCAGGCGAGATTCGTCTCTGGACATACCAAGCTGTTTCCCGGGGAGCTGACGGTATTGTGTACTTTAGGTGGCGGACTTGTCGCTTCGGTACTGAGGAGTACTGGCATGGCATCATAGACCATGATGGCAGACCACGCCGCCGCTATAGAGAAATACAAGAGACAGGTAAGGAACTGGCTGAGCTATGGCCCTTCCTTGATGGAACTGAAGTCAAGAACGATGTGGCTATCCTTTATTCCTATGACCAGCTTTGGTCTTTGCAGATTCAACCCAACAATCCCAGCCTACAGTATACTGAGATTGTGAAAGAGTATTACAAGCGCCTCCATGAGCTGAATATCGGGGTTGATCTTGTTAACCATACCGACGAATTTACCGACTACAAGATCCTAATTGCCCCCCTCCTATATCTAATGACACCTGAGCTTGCCTTGAGACTGACCAAGTTTGTCGAGTCCGGGGGCATACTAGTTACTACCTTCCGATCTGGAGTAAAGAACTGGGATAATGTAGTGACTGACAAAACCCTACCGGGAGAGCTGTCGGAGCTAATAGGTGTAGAGATAGAGGAATACGACTCTATCTATGGCGAAACACCAATTGGTATCAGTATGGAGCTTCAAGGTTACAAAGTGGAGGGAACTGCCAGTACATGGTGTGATGTGATCATCCCCGGGACAGCGGACACTCTGGCGAAATACACCACCGAATACTACGCCGGGCAAACAGCCATCACCCAAAACAGTCTTGGTAAAGGCAAGGCCATCTACGTAGGCACCCGGCTTGACGCCAACCTTACCGCAAGGCTCATGGACCATGTGTTAACCCTTGCTGGTGTTGCCCGTGGTCCCTTGGCCGAGACTGGTATTGAAGTCTCGATCCGGGGAAAAGCAGGTATGAGACTACTGTTCTTGCTGAACCATAGTGGAAAGAAGCAAACCGTTGACCTAACCCAGCACTATGTAGATCCACTGACTGACGTGCCCATCACTGGCAGGCTCGAGCTTCCAGCTTATGGGGTGGAGGTACTGCGGGAAGTCTAGTACTATAGGGGCAAGCACCTGGCCCATGGTCTTCTCGGGAGCTTGCTCCGTTACCCACAATCTAGGAGGGACCTTATGGCCACTGTCCCAACATACATGGCTACAATCGTACCAGGATTGGAAGATGTCGCTATCTCAGAAATCACCAGCAAACTGCCAGGTTCCTGGATTCAGGCTAAGCTCCGAGGGCGAATTCTGTTTGCCACAGATTCCTCTTGGGAAAAGCTAATGCAGCTTCGCAGTGTGGACAATATCTACTTTCATATAGCTTGGTTAAAAATCGGCTCCCACAAGGCTGATCTAGCGGATCTAACCAGTAGTATCGAGGATCTAGAGCTCCCGGATTTACCCCACCAGACAAAACCCAAGCCGAGGGCTAGGGCCATTGTCAATGCCAGCCGAAGTGGTAACCACACTTTTAGCAGGTTTGATGCCGCCAAGGCCGCATTAGAGGGGCTTACCGCCGCCCATGGTTTTGTCCCCGCAACTACCGAAGCCCATGACTATGAGTTCCGACTTGATATTATCGATGGAGATGCCCTTTTCTCTCTAAAGCTAACTGGTGCATGTTTTCGCTTTCGCGGTCACCGCACCTTCTCTAAGGCGGCACTGAGGCCACCTATTGCCCATGCTCTAGTCTGGCTTTCGGAACCTAAGGCAAATGATGTCTTCCTCGATCCATTTTGCGGGTCAGGAACTATCCCCATCGAGAGAGCCGCCTATCCCGCTAGCTCGATTATTGGGGGGGATATCTCCCTTGAAGCTGTGGATGCGGCAAGGAGGAATGCTCCAGAAAACGTCCATATACGCCATATGGATGCCTGTGAGCTGGAGGGCATCGCGCCCCAATCGGTGAGTGCCATTGTCACGAATTTGCCCTGGGGCAAGCAAATCGCACCAAATGAAGACATCGAGGCATTGTACAGTAAGTTCCTTTTGGCAACTAGGCGGGTTCTAAAAGCAGACGGTAGGGCTATCATGCTCACCGACCAGGAGGAGGCGCTGGGCCAGGCCTGTCGCCGGGCCCAGCTTGTGTGCCAGCCTCTACACAAGATTAGCCTCCATGGCTCACTAGCTGTTATCTATAGGATAAGGCCTCACGATTCATCAGGTGTGGCTGATTAGTAACACTAATACTCACTGATAAACAACCAGATTGAGCGAGTAACAGACTACTTCGCTTTGGCACCTGAGGCACCCTGGCTGCGCATAATACGAAGCATGCCCTGTGTGGCCTCTACCGTGCCATCGGGCATCACCCAGAGGGCCTCTACCCCATCTATGCTCTCGGCTAACTCTTTACTTTCGGTAAAGGGCAGCAAGAATAGCTCTGTGGATAGAAAATCTGCCACTCCCGAATCCTCCGCAACGATGGACACGGCCCGGTAGTGAGCCGCTGGCATCAGTGTGGCAGGATCGATCAGATGATGAAAGGGCTTACCATCGACTATATAGTATCGTTGGTAGTCTCCACTACTTACCACGGAACCATCATTAATGAAAACAACATCAAGCAGACCATCATCAGAGAAGATAGATGCCCGGGGGTCTTGGATCCCCACACCCCATCGCTCCCTGATACCATCTAGGGGCTTTCCCATAGCCCGGATATTCCCTCCTGCGCTGATCATAGCAGACTTTAGCCCCTGGGCCGCCATTTCCCGCATCACTACCTCAGTAGCATAACCTTTGGCGATGGCCCCCACATCTAGGCGCATATTGCTATCCTCGAGAAAAACGGTGCCATTAGCTGTATCGACGATAACCTTATCAATGTCTGTATGCTGCGCGGCTGCCTTTAGCTTGTTCATAGGTGGTAACTGGGCCGCTTCTGGGTCATTCCGCCCTGTTTCCCGGTATTCATGCCAAATGCCTGTCACTGCACCCATGGCGATATTGGTCTTACCATGAGCTTGCTTGTACCATTTTTTAGCAAAAAGAATAAGGTCAATAATATCTTCATCGACCTTAACTGGCTTGATACCGGCATTATCGTTGATGGTCTTGATATTGTTGATACCCGGGTATTCCTGGTAGATATCATATAGGCGGTGCAGTTCTCGAAATCGCTGATGGGTCTTTTCGAAATAAGTGTCAAACTCTTCTTGGGTTCGGGTATATGCCACAACAATAGTCACTGTATCAAAGGTATCCAAAAAACTCTCTGTGTGTTTTTCATACCTGTGAGCTGTACCTTGGTAAATAGCAAAGGCACCCGCTACCCCCAAGAGCACTGTTAGTAGGATAGCTGTGAGCTTCAGCTTAGATTTCCTCATCTACACCACCCGTCTATCTGCTTTACTTCGCCAACCCTCCACAGGGAAGGTTTTGCACAAGGCAAGCCCCCCAAGGGAGACGGGGAGGCTTGCCTTGCAACCTGATTGCGGGATTAGGCTACCATCCCGTATAGTATAGCACTTATCTGGCGTCAGTGTAGGATTCGCCCACTGTAAAGAGGAAGCTCTCCACTGTCATGGTCACCCGAGAGGTAAGCTCAGGCACATCCGGTACTGCGATGTGATTAGCATCTTTCTCTCTTACCTTAAGGGCCTGGATCTCCTTAGCAGTTTTGCCTATCATCCACTTCTCTAGTGCGGCAATCTGCTCATGCCATTCCTTCTTGATGGCAGAACCCTTTACCATGCCATAGGCATCGCCTAGCTCTTTCTTGCTCTTAATCTTCTCATCCCGGTCAGCCGTCACTTTAGCTGTCTTCGTGTCAAAAGGCACCTTAGTTTGGATTGTATCGATGAAGACACCGACTACTTTGCCATTTTTGTCAAATAGCGTGGCAGCTAGTGTAGTGTTTACCTGGGCAGCGGCAGGCTTGGAACTGGCAATGGAGACCTCATGACCCAGCCCCAGCTTTACGCCACCGGTGGCTACAGGTACTGCATTCTCCCACGCCTTTTCAACTGCCGCCAGATAATCCTGCACAGTAATGGTTACTGAGGAAGTAAGCTCAGGCACATCCGGTACAGCTAGGTGAGCAGCATCCCTTTCTTTTACCTTAAGAGCCATGATCTCTGGCACTGTCTTGCCAACCATCCATTCCTCTAGGCTGGCAATCTGCTCATTCCATTCCTTGCCAATGGAAGAGGCTTTGCGCATCCCATAGTTATCACCAAGTTCTACCTTGGTAAGGCCGGCGGCGGCAAGGTCACTGGCTACTGAGAAATCTTTATTAAAGTTAATCTTACTTTGGGCACTGTCGAGGGTAACCTTCACTACTCTGCCCTTGGCATCAAAGGCTACTGCTGCAATGGCACTATCCACTTGTGCCATGGGAGGGACGACATTGCCTTTACCATCAACACTGAGATCCTGTGATTTTGCAATTGATGTAATATGACCGAGTCCCAGCTTAACTGGCGCTTCTGCTGCCAAAACAGCCGAAGACCCAATCGCTAATACAAGTACTGCTGCACATACTAAAGCAATAAATGTTGATTTTCTCATGACTCTCCTCCTTTCCCACTAGTAAACTACATTTCCCCTAACCGACACCTACTTCCAATAGACCCAGTCTGTCGCTCTCTCCCTTTCTAAATACTAACTTGCTCGGTATTTATTCTACCATATTGCTTGTGTCCAGGCCAAGCACAATTTGTGATTGTGCGGACACCCTCAATCTGGAACATGGTGGGTTAGAGGAGTTGGCTCACATCAGCCAGCATTGCCTGCCATTTAGTTGATGATGCTCGCCCGTACTAAATGAAGCTTCCCCTCTTTGGATGTGCAATAGGCGTAATCGAATTCTGCATGATTGGCCGCAGCTCCCACATTACCCTCTCCATCAATGGCTAAAACTGCCATCTTGGTCATGTCTTCAGTGGCACTACGTACAGGCAGGTCTTTTTCCAGCCGCCTAACCAATCCACCTAATGCATCCCCACATGCTTCCTGGGGCGAAGCGCCACTTCTCATCAAATCCACGATAGCATAACTGAGGCAGCCTCGCATAATCAGTTCTCCACAACCGGTAGCAACTGCTGCCCCGGCCAGATCATCGGCATAGAAGCCGGAGCCAACCAAAGGAGAGTCCCCCACCCTTCCCGGCAACTTCATAGCCAGACCACTGGTGGATGTACCTGCTGTGATGCCCCCTCTCTGATCTAGAGCCACAACCCCTATTGTATCGTGACTACCAGGAACCTCTGGGGAGCTGCTTGCCTGGGCCAGCTGCTCCCGGCGTTTTTGCCAAGCTTCCAGGGAGCTCTGGGTCAGGAGCTGACTTCTTTCCAGTCCATGGGCATCAGCATATCGCTCTGCTCCTTCCCCTACCAGTAGGTGGTGAGGAGTCTTCTCTAGGACCAAACGCGCTATACCCACAGGGCTGGAAAAACCCTTTACCCCGGCAACTGCACCCACAGCCAAGTCTCGCCCACGCATTAGCGCGGCATCCAGCTGCACTTCCCCCTCAATGTTGGGTATACCCCCGACTCCCACTGAGTCAATGGACGGGTCAAGCTCTACAGCCCGAACGGCCTCTTCCACAGCATCAATGCCCATGACGCCACTGGCAAGTAATCTACTACCCACCTCCACCGCCATCTGCCCAAAGGGCCACGTGGCAGCGATGGCCCACCGAACCATACCTACCCACCTCCACTTGTTTCTAATCATGTCTAGGGGCCTATATATGCTACACTAGATCACGGAGAGGATTTCGGCAAGCTTTGCATAAAGGCCTGCCAAGCCAACAGTTGCCTTTACGGTTCTGTAGCTATATAATTTTGCTAGACCAGGAAAGGAAGTTGAGATGCTACAGCGTTGGCCAAGGATTCTTCTAGCTGGTATACTAGCAGCCATACCATTTCTCTCCGGCCCACAATTGTATCAGTTGTTTCGGGATCGGACTGCAATTGAGGCCTTTCTGGACCAGGCGGGGCCTTGGGCACCAGTTGGTTTTGTGCTCCTTAATATCCTGCAAATAATCATTGCCCCTTTGCCCGGAAACATCATTGGGATGGCCGGTGGCTATGTTTTTGGTTTTGCGTTAGGCTTTCTGCTCAATCTAGTCAGCATGCTAATCGGGTCTCTTTTTGTGTTCCAGCTGGCTAAATGGTTTGGTAGACCCCTCGTGGATCGATTTGTCGGCCCCAAGACCAGTGCTTTCTTGCAGAAACTAACCACCAAGAAGGGACGCCGTGGGATAGCTCTCATTTTTCTACTTCCCTTCTTGCCTGATGATGCCCTATGCTTAATCGTCGGCCTTACGCCGATGCCTATACGAACCTTTGCCATCTTGCTTCTAGGTTTCCGCACACCCGGTGTACTAGTATCCTCCTTAGTCGGAGCTGGCCTGATTAACCTAACTATCGAGGGCTGGGCCGTGGTGACTGTCGTGGCTCTGGCGCTGCTTTACCTAGGCTGGACTAGAGGAGATGCTTTGGAACACTGGGTAATGAGCCTAGTTGATCGCTATTTGATGCCCTCCCACCAGACTCCTAAAGATTAAAGACCCGCTAGCCACATTTTGTAGACTAGCGGGCCTTGCCGTTTAGACCGCTTGGCACCTACTGAAGAATTCCCGATTTAAAACTCAATCGTCTTAAACTGTGGTAGGTAATCCTGATTTTGGACAAACATGGCCTTGACCATTTCCTTAATTTCATCAAGGGAGCAAACCGCTGCTGTCAGCGGATCATAGCAGATGGCATGAAAGACTAACCTAGGATCTCCTGTCAGGGCTCCTTCCACTGCCATTTCTTCAACTGCGACACTAAGGTTATTTAGAGCAGCTAGTTGTGGGGGCAATTCGCCTACATATATGGGATTAAACCCTCTACGATTAGCCAAAACTGGAACCTCAACACAGACATCTTTTGGTAGGTTCGGGATCAGACCAGTATTCGGCACATTGCCATTAAACTCGAAGGGCTCTCCCCCTAGATAAGCATTGATGATGTAGGCAGCATACTCCTTGCCACGCTTTAGATCTATCTCATCCTGGTCAAACCAGGCATCCACATCTTGCTTCCAGCTATCTTCCCGATGGAGGTATTCCTTTAGTATATAGGCATATTCGCCAGGGTTCCAGCCAGTGCCATGGATACAGTATTTTTCGATTAAGTCTGGGCGTTTTCTAAACCACCAGTTATACTCCGAGTTATGTCCACTAGATTCTGTGACATAGTAATCTAGGTGCAGGAACATCTCATTGCGGACGATCTCTTCACTGTAAATCTCAGGTTTAGAGACTGCCTCTCGGATGAGTGGATAGGCGTCTTTGCCCTTCCATTCGTACTCTAGATACCAAGCCTGGTGGTTGATCCCCCCACAGACATAATCAATTTCTTCCACAGGGGCCCCAATCCAGCGGGCTAGCATAGCCGCTGTACCTTGTACACTATGGCACAAGCCGGTGACTTTAACTGATGTTTCCCGCTGCATCGCTCGACAAAGCATAGCCATAGGATTAGTATAATTTAGCAGAATGGCGTCGGGACAATGCTTTTCCATGTCCCGGCAAATGTCCAGCATGACTGGAATGGTCCTTAGGGCACGGAATATCCCAGAAGGGCCTCGGGTGTCACCCACATTTGTGTCAACACCAAACTGCTTAGGAATCTCGATATCATGGCGCCAAACTGACACATCCCCGGCCAAGATTGTGCATAGAACCGCATCTGCACCCTCAAGCGCTTCCTTCCGATCAAGGGTAGCCACTACCTTGGCAGGGTAACCACCGGCCTTAATAATCCGCTCCACGGCCCGTTGAGCGAAATTTAAGCGTTCTTCGTTAATATCCATTAGGGCAATGGTAGCATCGGCTAGTAATGGAAAAGTTAGTAGATCCCTAACTAAAGAGCGAGTGAAACCGAGACTACCGGCACCGATAAACGCGACCTTGGCCATTTTTGTATACACCTCTTTTTCTTAAATTTGCCACTTCCTTGATTCATTTCGCCATCTATGTGAGGCCCTCCTGCATTGAGGCCAAGGGTGATCCAACCAGTAACACAGCCAACCTAGACTCCAAATTGCCCCTTAACTAAGATCACCCGGGCAGGTGCTGCCTCTGCACCGACGATCTTTAAAGGAGCAGCTATAAGCAAGTAGTCTCCCTCTGGCACCTCAGCCAGTCGCAGTCCCTCAATGATCACAATTCTCTCTTTTAGTAGCACCCGATGGGTGGGATGTCCAGGTTGGGCCCGTTCAATGCTTAGTGCATCAATTCCAATACCTTGCACTCCCTGCTTGACGAGATATTCCGCTCCCGTAGTATCAAGAAACACATACTCAGGATCAAATCTGTCGCTGAAAGAATTCCTGGTCTTAAGTAAGATGAATTCGCCAGCCTTAAGACCTTTACCCTCAAGCTCCGCTGGTGTGATCTTGTCGGAGACATCGGTCATATCCAGCACCCGACACCGCCTTATGACCTCCTCTAGGGGCAGGGTATCGATTTTATCCCCCTCCGGAATAAAGTGAAAGGGTGCATCCACATGGGTCCCTGTATGCATGTACAAAGTCAGACTCGTTTCCCGGGCACCTTGGGCGAAATCCCTTATGACCGCAAGTTGTGGCCGATTCTCATCCCGTTCTTTATATACCGGCATCTCGGTATGAATTGGCATAGAAATATCGTAGACTTCTAACACTAAGCACCTCTTCTCCTTTCTCTGTGGAGCCCAAAATAATTCTTTAGGCCTCAAGGCTCATCAGAAGCTCACCCTGGGCATCAAGTATAGCAACACTTCTAAAGGCCATACATCGGAAAGATTACACACCTTGAGGCCTTTCACTAAGCAGACACCGTAAGGGTAAAAGCCAACGGTGCCCCTCTTGAGCAAGCAACCTGTCCGCCGCCACCGGACCCCAGCTACCGGCTGGATAAGACTCGACGGGTGTGTCTGCCTCTTTCCATAGTAAAGCTATCTCATCGACGAAATTCCAGGCATATTCCACCTCATCCCAACGGGTAAACAGGGTAGAATCACCCCGCATTACATCTGCCAGTAACCGTTCATACGCCTCTGGAGAGTTGAGCCCCGCCCGGCAGTTCTGGCAGTAGTCCATTTTCACCGGCACTATGGTATCTTGGGTGCCTGGCTGTTTGGCATTAAGCTGCAGAAAAACACCTTCCTCCGGTTGAATCCTAATCACCAGGAGATTCGGACCCAGGGCATGATGTTTTTGACCAAAATACAAGACTCCGGGCTGTTCTCTAAATCGGATGGTGATCTCGGCGGACCGAACTGGCAAGCGCTTACCGGTTCGAAGGTAAAAGGGCACCCCACTCCACCGGAAATTGTCAATATGAAGTTTTAGCGCCACAAAAGTTTCTGTATTGGAGTTAAGATTAACTCGCATTTCATCTCGGTATCCCACCACCGGCCTACCATCCACGATACCAGGACCATATTGCCCTCGGACAACCCGGTTAGTAAAGTTCCGCTGGTCAATCCGGCGTAAAGAACGCAACACTTTCACCTTTTCGTCTCGAATGGAATCGGCATCCAGCGCCACCGGTGGCTCCATGGCCGTTAGGGTCAGGAGCTGCAACATGTGGTTTTGCACCATATCTCTGAGAGCGCCCGCTGCTTCATAGTAGGTGCCCCGACCTTCTACCCCCACTGTTTCACTTACACTAATCTGCACTTGTTGGATATAGCGGCTGTTCCAAAGGGGTTCGAAGAGCGTGTTAGCGAAACGAATTACCATGAGATTCTGCAGCATTTCCTTACCTAGGTAGTGGTCAATCCGATATACACGTTTCTCACCAAAAGCTTCAGTAAGCCCTTGATTTAGCTCCCGGGCAGAGGCAAGATCCCGACCAAAGGGCTTCTCAACCACCACCCGCTGCCAGGTTCTCATGATATTGTTTTCCGCCATACCCTGACGATGCAAGTGACCAGCGATTGTGCCGAAATACTGAGGTGCCACTGCCAAAAAGAAAATCCGATTGCCTCGGGTTCCATACATGTCATCAAGTTCCGTCAAGAAACTGCTCAGTCTTGGATAGGCCCCGGCATCATCAAAATCCATCTGCAGGTAATGGAGTCGCCCAAGAAGTGCATCAACAAGGCTGTCACTTTCCCTAGTCATGCCTTGCGCCATCGCTGCACTCTTCGCCTCTTCCCGCACAACCTCACTGGTCTTGTCTCTTCTGCCCACTGCTACTACCGCAAAACTCTGCGGTAGGCGCTCCTCGGAGGCAAGACTCGCCAATGCAGGATAGAGCTTTCGCCTAGTAAGATCCCCAGTAGCGCCGAAGATCACTAAAATACACGGTTCTAGCTCATAACCTTTGGTGATCGCCAACAACCATTACCTCCCTCCAAAGAAGAGTTACTTGGACCACTCTGTATGGAAACTGCCGGGCCTATCAAGCCTCCGATAGGTATGGGCACCAAAGTAATCCCGCTGGGCTTGGAGCAAATTGGCCGGCAAGCGCTCTCGCCGATAGGCATCATAGTAAAAGAGCGCAGAACCAAACCCTGGAATCGGTATTCCAAAGGTAGCGGCTGTGGCGACTACGCGCCTTAGGCTAAGCTGCCCTTCATTCAGTGCTGCTTTAAAATAAGGGTCAAGCATCAAATTCGTTAGTCCGGGACTACGGTGAAAAGCGGCAGCGATCTCATCCAGGAATCTAGCCCGAATGATACAGCCTCCACGCCAGATAAGCGCGACCTGGCCTAAATCTAGGTCCCAAGCATAATGGTCACTAGCCCCCTTAAGCAGGGCAAACCCTTGAGCGTAAGAACAGATCTTTGATAGATAAAGAGCCTGCCGGATATCCTGAAGGAGCTTGGTCTTATCGTCTCCAAACTCCGTGTGGGGCCCAGCTAGAGACTTGGCTGCGGTAATCCTCTCAGTTTTCAAAGAAGAGACGGCCCTCGCAAAAACCGCTTCCGCAATGGTAGGTACTGGCACCCCCAATTCCATAGCTTCTTGGGCTGTCCATTTGCCGGTCCCTTTTTGCTCCGCCTCATCGAGAATCACATCAACTAGTGGTCGCCCAGTGAAATCATCTATTCGGAAAAGAATGTCCGCGGTAATCTCAATCAGGTAGGACTCTAGCTCCCCCTCATTCCATGCTTCAAAGACTTGCCCTATACCATCAGCGGACATGCCTAAGAGTTCTTGCATGAGGAAATAGGCTTCACTAATTAGCTGCATATCTCCATATTCAATGCCATTATGCACCATCTTCACGAAATGGCCCACACCGCCTGGACCCAAGTATGTACAGCAAGGCTCGTTCTGACCGGCCTTAGCCGCAATGGCAAGTAAGGGCTCCCGGACCAGGTCCCAGGCTGCTTTGTCTCCTCCAGGCATGATGCTTGGTCCCTTCAAAGCCCCTTCCTCACCTCCGGAAATACCGACTCCAAGATACAAGATGCCTTTTTCCTTTAGCATTTCATGACGGCGAATGGTATCTTTGAAATGAGAATTGCCGCCATCCATAATTACATCACCTGCCTCCAGGACAGCCAGTAGCTCCTGGATAACGGCATCCACCGGCGAACCTGCCTTGACCATCAAGAGAACCTTCCGTGGCCGACAGAGCGCATCACCCAACTCTTCCCAAGAATAGGTACCGACAATCTCTTTATCTTGAGCCGGCCCTTTAATGAACTCATGGACTTTTTCGCTTCTGCGGTTATAGACTGCCACCCGGTAACCATGCCCGGCTAGATTAAGGGCTAGACTCTGACCCATTACTCCCAAACCAACCAAACCAATATCGGCTTTTTTCACTATTTACATCACCCCTGAAGCTAGTTTTGCCAGATTGATATCTAGGTATCTTGCTTTTGTTGGGAGCATAGCAGCATGACTTTGACTGTATTCACACCATCTCGCATTACCTCTAGTGCCGTAACTGCCTCATCTATACCAAACCGGTGAGTAATTAGTTTCTCTACCTTGATTCTACCTTGAGCCAAAGCCTCTATAGCCATACTCCATTCTTTACCGGGAAAAGGTGGGGAGTAAGACATCCACGACCCCAGGATAGTGAGCTCCTTGCGTAGAATCATCTCAAAGGTGCGGGCAGGCACATGAACATCCTTTTCTGCAGTGCCAACATAAAGTACGTTACCACTACTGGCAGCCATCTCAATAGACTGCACTTGGGTGATAGCCTTACCGGCCGTTTCTACCACTATATCTGCCATATGTCCACAAGTAGCCTCTTTTAATTGGGCCAAGGTTTCACGAGTTCCCTGACGACTATTCAACACCACATCAGCACCGGTTTGCTTGGCAATCTCTAGTTTGAAATCATCAATATCCACTGCTATTACTTGAGCGGCCCCTAAGAATTTAGCCCACTGGACAGCCAAAAGCCCAATGGTGCCGGTGCCAAGGACTACTACCCGGGAACCGGCCACCGCTACTCTCAAGAGAATGTGTAATGAGACTGTGGCTGGCTCCACCAGAGCTGCTTTTTCATAGGAAAGCTCCTTGGGTATCTTAAGAAGACATCGGCTAGGAACACTCACATATTCTGCCATACAGCCTTGCTGGCGAGAGCCGATAAAACTATATGACGTGCAAAGAGAATACATGCCCTGCTGACAGAACTGACAGTCTAGGCAAGGCACCAATGGGGCAATGGCAACCCTATCACCCACTTGCAGGTGACTAACCCCATGGCCAATCTCCACAACTTCTCCTGCAGCCTCATGGCCCACAACCACCGGATAAAAATGTGCGCCATCACCAAATGCCCTGGGAAGGTCAGAACCACAAATCCCACAAGCTTCAACCTTAACTAGTACCTCATTTGGCCCTGGGTTAGGCCTTGTTACAGTATCAATTCGAATATCTCCTGGGCCATGAATTGCCACGAGAGTCTTGCCGAGGGAGCCCACGCCTTTAGTCGTGGGGAGAATCGGCTTTATATCCATAGCCATCACCTCGATGTAATATGGTTAGATATTTAGGATGCACATCAAACCCATTCAGTCGAAAACTTGGTCTGAACCGAATTGCAATGCGGCCCGTATGAATTCCTTCATATTTCCCTTGCGGTATCTTAGCTCGAACAATGTCTCCCGTCTGAAAACCCATAAAGGATTTTGCCCTGGCAGCATGTCGGGTGGGGAACCCATATTTGTCCGTACCGCAACGTTGCCTGCGGCCATGTCCAGTTGCAGCGATCTGAAGCGGTATTACCCCTTCGATACTTAACTGCTCGGGAGTGCTTGTACCAACGCAAAGAGCGTCAATCCAGTGTTCCTTCGGCAACCTATGCCGAATTCTATTGTATTTGGTTTGTCCTCCTGTTCCAGTCTCAATATCTAAGCCAATTGATTTTAGACGCCGGAATAATGCCCAGCGTGTAGCATTCACAGCCGCAGCATCTTTTAAGGGCTCCTTGGCTCTTTGTTGTACCGAGGGGTAACCAAACTCAGCAGCTGTATTGGTCCCTTTGGCTAAATTACAGGGTTCGCAAGATAATGTTAAGTTACTTACTCTGTCACTGCCTCCCCGTGCTTTGGGAACGATATGCTCTACCTGCAACTGTACATTCGTAATGCCGCAGTAAGCACACCTGCGTCCCCATTTTTCAAGCAGGTATTCTCGAACCTCATATCCAGCCAGTTCGCCTTGCTGGTATTCTACACCGCTTATCTCTGGATTTTGTAGTTTTTGAGTATCAAACTTCACAAGTTCCATAGAA
>JAAYSL010000077.1 GCA_012518315.1 Bacillota bacterium
TCTACGATTGCCTGGTAGATATGCTCTGGCAAGTCCCGTACTTGTAGTGAAGGCACCAAAATCGCCTCCTTTCAATCTGGTGGTTACAGTATAGCATAGCTGCATCACGCATGCAATATGCATGCAGACGCTCTGTCACAAATACTCTGCTTTTTGGAGATATCTATCCTCGGTGAGAAAACCCGGTTTATTTATCTGTGAGTGAAGCCAATGTGGGGTCTGCCGCGGTCTTACCTCTATGACGAGGACTATACGGTAGAGGTCAAGAATAGAGTGGTGACTACGAGTGCGCTTCGCTATAGGACCTTGTGGGCCGTCGTGAGCGTGTACCTGTATCGGAGCAATGATACTACGAAAGCCACGAAGGGGGTGACGATTCTGGATAGAGATGTGGTTTTGTCTTCCTTTGAGCTTATAGGTAACGACGCAGTCATGAAATCGCTCTTTGCAGCAATGTGCTCTTGTTTGGAGCCTGCTCAGGCTTGCGTACTACTGGACATGTCTTTTGAGCAGGAGCATAGAAAACGATGGGTACTCATAGGCAAAATAAGTCATGATATGAAGCAATCTTGCCTCCCTTGTCATGATGAATTATTGCGAGATCTTATGAGGGCTATGGATAACCTTCCCAGTGGCAGGAGGCGGAGTTGCGGCTCTTGTCTTGACCATCTTTCTCGGCACACTCCCGACCACCGGCGATATGAGATAACCGAGTTCTTTTTGTCAACAAGATGGAGGCCAATTCGAGACAGGGACAAGCACTTGCTTGGAAACTGGAGTAAGTGTTGGGTTGCTCAGGTTGACAATAATTGGAGGATGTGGGCTGATCCTGGTGCTATTCGGCTGCTGATACAGTATTTCCCTGAGTCTTATCTCCTGGACCAGTTCGATGACATTTTGCGGGTGGTAGGGAATACCTATCTTGCTCGAAAACTGTATCTGAGGGTCGTTCCGTTTGATTTGGGTAAGCTGGAGCGATTGCGAAGGGAGGACCCAGTGACTTACGCATACATATTGGTGAAATTGAACAAGAAGCTTGATGATTGTGAAGCCCTGCATATCTTTACGCAGAGTCGAGGTAATCAGGATGTTGGGCTGCTACTGTGGTGCTATGGGCGAATGGGTCTCTGGTCAGTACTGAACAAGATATATGGGGAGCTCAGTGATGGGAAAAGGTATCTCTGGTATAGAGAGTCAATCACAGAACTGATGAGCGAAAGTTGATCACATGGCATTTATCCTATAGCCTATCCTCACTTAGCGAAGTGGGGCAAAGCTATTAGGCCAGGGTTGGGGACAAGAAACTGCTGGCAGGTCCAAGAACCACATGCTCTACATAGACGTGACATTGCTGGCTTGGCCAAAAAGGGGTTGAGAAAGCGTTGGATAGGCTCCTGTTATCAAGCGCCCTCCGAAGTACTGCATAATGCTGATAGCGTTGGTCAGCCCTAACTGTTAGCTACAATAGAGAATTACGATGTAGCACGGAGTCCCATTTCCAGTTCCTGGTCGTATTCGCAGTTTTCCAGTATGAATGTGTCAATTTCAGTCAGCTCAAAGCCCATCTCTTGGAAGAACATTATTTCGCATAGAATTTTCATTTTGTTATACAGCCAATAAAGAGCTGGACCTCGGATGGCTTTTGCTTCTAGTTCTTGTGTGTAATGAGTAAAATAGTTGCGTGTGCACACAACGTTCTCAATGAATTGGTTCTTATCGGTAGTCTTATCTCCAAGCAAACGAATGGTCACGGCTTCTGGAGCCAAGCTAATTAGTTCGCCGAGTCTTTTTCTTAAGGAGTATTCGTACATATGTTTCATTTTGTCTCTCAGACTATCGCGGTAACTTGGGCAGATGTTGCAGGGGATTGCACGTACCAGATTAGGGTAGACAGTCTCCATGTATTCATCTTCACTTTGATACTGACCACCGATAAACCTTCGGTGGTATGACTCTAATGCTTGGGTCATACCCAGGAATTTTTGCTCCAGATACAGATCTCTGCCATGAACATCTCCGTGGTAGATCGCATATATGGGCTTCATTAGGCTCCATTTATTACACCACGTTCTAAAGATAGACTCTACCCTGTCGGTAATCTGGGAGAAAGAAAGTACCATCTCCGGAGGCAGTTTTATCCTAGAACCCTTCCGATCTTCTAGGGCAAAATAGGCGGAAACGGGATTACTGCTCTTATTATCAGCTTTGAGTCTGATTCTCGTGGGATATACAGGTCCCCGAACTGCCAAAGCAATGAGACTACAAATCATTTTGTTGGTATCAAGATAATCGTCGAGGCATTGGGGTTCATCGTTTGTGATTTTCAGAAACGACGATTGAGTCATGTGCACGCTCTTTTGAACCAACTCATAGGTGGGAGCGCTAGTAGAGAATTCGACCGTTACCGTAGTCTGCGAGTCTCGGTAGAGCTTGATTGGTTGAGGAGGATTATACTCGATTCTGATTTCCGTCGAGCCTGGTCGGGGTAGAACAAAGCCTGAGCGATTGACCCACTCATCAAGGTGGTGTAGCCAGATCTCTGCTACACTAAACTTGATTTCATGTGAAACTGGAAAGTGCTGCCCGATATACGCAGCCTGGCACCTATAGCGAGACTGAATGCCGACAAAGTTGAAGGTGAGTCGCGTTATTTGGCGCATTCTGCTGCAATTCCATAAGGTAATATCTTGGCCTTTGTATGTTCTACCTAGAACAATTTCAGAGTTGCCTAAATCCTGTTGTTCTAGATTGCCCTGCAGATTACCCTCAAGATGCAGGTATATACCCTGACGAGATTCCAGATTCAGTGTTCCTAATATTGTGGTTTGGGGATTCGAAGGCAACCACCAGTATCCTTTCAATTCATAGCTTTCTTCTAGATTAATTTCAAATGCCACAAAAGCACATCCTTCTCCTATTATTTGTGATGGCAGATACCGCCAGCGGTTTGTCGTGTTTATGCCCAAGGAGACACAGCCAACGAGAGGCTCCCAAGGTTTGAGGGCAGCAGCAGAAGTGATCATATCTTCCCGGTCAAATCGTTCGTGCTGTCTCTTGGGCTTCTTTTGCTATACATTGGTAAGGGATATGGCTTGTCATTTTTGGCAGCATCCCAGTCACTGAATAGTTTAACAGCCGGAGTATCATTGATGCGAAAGTGGTGCAATACGCAACGTTTCACTTCTATTGAATGATGAGCCATAGCATACTACTTTTATAGTACTTTATAAACAACTTCTACCATCTATAGAAAAAGACCTGCTCACTATTACCAAAAGCATCTAAGACTCTAGGCACAGGCTGCAGCTGCCTTATGAAGCTGTGAGTGCATTGCCTCTAGATTGAGAATACACCTACTGCAATGCATTACAATCGCGAAACGAGCTAGAACCTTCGGGTAATTTCTGCCCTTCTGCCATTTCTATTCCGGTTAGGGTCTTTTCCTGCCATCAAAAACTAACGTGAAAATCCTACTAACACAAGCAAGTTCCTCCAAAGACCCACAATCTGGCTCGTCTACTAACTCTGCTGGATTTGCAGGAGGAGATTCCTGTCGATGTTCTTGACCTTGTACTTGAGCTTAATCCTCTTAATGTCAGAACGTGGTATCCTGACGACAGACTTGGTCTTATGGAGGAGTTAAATGAGGAGTACGCATCCAGCCTGTTGAGGGAGACGAGGAGGCCATCTGAATGGCTCAAGACAAGGCTGCAGTCCATAGCAAGATCCTGGAGCTCATCGAAAAAGTGCAAGAACATGTGAGGGTGGACAAAGTCATACTATACGGATCGTGGGCTAAGGGAAACCCCACAGACTTAAGTGACATCGATCTAGCAGTGTTCTCTCCAGATTTCGGCAAACACATCCTCAAGGAATGATAGCTGTCATCCAGAATCGCTTTGGAATTCGATGAATCGACAGAGGCAATACCTTATGCTGCCGAGGACTTGTACAACCTCGATCCAACCAAGTTCTTCTACGAGATCGTTAGAACCGGTGAGACTGTCTTCGGAAAATCCTGGAACCAGTAGGTTATGTAACCCCCTTGTCTTGCAGACTAGAACAGCACCGTTTTACCCTTGGGGCCATGTTGTCCAAAGGTTTCCAATTCAAAGCTAAGGAGTGCGGAAATTGGAGACTATGTAGGTTTGATGGTCGCTGAAGAGTGATCATACCTATCTCGGCTGATCTTGTCTAGCATTTGAAAGGCTCCA
>JAAYSL010000078.1 GCA_012518315.1 Bacillota bacterium
AGGGAGGTCTAGTCATGCGTTTTTACGAATCCGAGGATCCCGTATTTCCCAGACTCCCCGGAGTTGACCCCGTATCTTTGCGGGTGTTTCACACTTTCTTTAAGGCGGTGCGTTTACACCGTCAATTGATGTTTAGGCTGATGTCGGAAAAAGAGGCATATCCCGGGCAGGTAGCTTGTTTGCTGATTGTGAGCAATCACGACGGCATCACTCAGCGGGATCTGGCCCGGAAGCTCCATGTAGCATCATCTACTGTCACAGTCATGCTCCAGAAGATGGAAGCTGCCAACCTCATAGTGCGAAGGGTAGATGAAGCTGATCAAAGACTGACCCGCATTCATGTGACTGACCGGGGCCGAATGCTGCAAGACGAGATGAATGGCGTGCTAGCAGAGTTCATTGATAGCACCTTCGGCAAGATGTCTCTAGGTGATCAGGAGGATTTGGATAGGCTGCTGAATATGCTGTGTCTAGCCATGTCCGAGG
Organism: Bacillota bacterium; assembly: GCA_012518315.1. Lineage (GTDB taxonomy): Bacteria > Bacillota > Limnochordia > DTU087 > DTU087 > JAAYSL01. Next base: position 487 of record JAAYSL010000078.1, read on the forward strand.
AGCCTTGATTGGATCACGTGGGAGGTTTTAGTGTCCATGAAATTACTTGAGCATCTCAAACAATACTGGAAACAGCTTATACTAGTTATGATTTTACTGCTTGTGCAGGCTATTTCCAACTTGTATTTGCCTAATCTAAATGCCGCTATCATCAATAATGGCATTGCTAAAGGCAACACCAAGTATATCCTGCAGACCGGAGGTTTTATGCTACTTGTTACCTTCTTACTCGCGATATGCTCCATAGCCTCTGTGTACTGGGGCTCTAAGACAGCAATGTCCTTTGGTCGAGATCTGCGTGGTGAACTCTTTCGTAAGGTGCAGAGCTTTTCCCAAACCGAAGTTGACCAATTCGGTACACCTTCACTAATTACCCGTACCACCAATGACGTGCAACAAGTGCAGATGGCAGTTCTCATGGGACTAAACGTGATGATTTCTGCTCCCATCATGTGTCTTGGGGGCATTATTATGGCCCTTCGCCAGGATTTAGCCCTCTCTACATCGATTATCGTTATTGTACCGGTGATGGGTGTTGTGCTTGGAGTTATTATGCAAAAGGCGCTACCTTTGTTTAAGTCGATGCAGATGAAAATCGATAGGCTAAATCAGGTGGTGCGGGAGAAACTCAGTGGAGTACGTGTTATTCGAGCTTTTGTCAAGACAGACTATGAAGAAAGGCGCTTTGACAAGGCAAATCGGGACTTGACTTCAACCGCTCTCAAAATCAATCGACTGTTTGCTTTGACAATGCCACTGCAGATGCTGATCATTAATATCGCCATGGTGGCCATCACATGGTTTGGTGCCCATAGAATAGATAGTGGTGTCATGCCTATAGGCAACCTTACAGCATTTATGGCTTACATCATGCAGATTCTGATGGCTGTGATGATGTCGGTAATGATGTTTGTGATGATTCCCAGGGCTAGCGCTTCCGCTGAGCGTATTCAAGAGGTTCTAGAGCTACAGCCGTCCATTACTGATCCCAAGACACCGGCTAGAGAGAGAAGCAGCCAAGCTAGTGTAGAGTTTCGGGAGGTTGAATTCACCTACCCAGGTGCGGAAGCTCCTGTCCTCAAAAGTATCACCTTTTCTGCCTATCCAGGGGAAGTCACCGCCATTATTGGTAGTACAGGGTGTGGGAAATCAACCTTGATTAGTCTCATACCACGGTTTTACGATGCTACAAGTGGTCAGATTTTGGTGGGGGGAGCAGATATCCGCAAACTAACCGAGGAGGATCTCAGGGATAGAATCGGGTTTGTTCCGCAAAAAGCCTTCTTGTTTAGTGGAACCATAGCAAGCAATCTGCGCTATGGCAATCAAGGAGCCACAGATGAGGAACTTTGGCAAGCACTGAAGACGGCACAAGCTGCTGATTTCGTGGCCGAGATGCCAGGCCAGCTGGAAGCCCCGGTGGCACAAGGTGGAGCAAATCTGTCCGGTGGGCAGAAGCAGCGTATCTCTATTGCTCGGGCAATAGTGAAAAAGCCAGATATCTACATCTTTGATGACAGTTTCTCAGCTTTGGATTTCAAGACTGATGCTGCACTTAGGGCTGCTCTTGCAGCTGAAGTGCGTGACTCAATTGTGCTGATTGTCGCGCAGCGGGTTAGCACCATCATGAACGCCCATCGGATCATCGTGCTAGATAACGGCCAGATCGCGGGGATGGGGGCACATAGTGAGCTAATGCAGCACTGCGAGGTATACCGCGAAATCGTATATTCACAGCTCCGAGAGGATGAAGTGGCATGAGTGAGCAAAAAACCCCTAAAAGACGCTCCCACGGTCATGGCCCCAGGGCTGCAATGATGCCAGCAGAAAGGGCCAAGGATTTCAAGAATTCACTAAGAAGGTTAGCGGGCTACCTAAAACCACACAGAGCAAGACTGGTGTTTATTGTTATACTTGCCATTATTGGTGTAGTGCTCAATATGGCTGGGCCGAAAATCTTCGGTCAAGCCACCAATATACTTTTTGCCGGTGTGATGGGAAAACAGCTGTCCCCAGGGGTAACCAAGGAGCAAGCCTTAGAGATGCTCAAAGCTAGTGGCAAAGACCAGATGGCAGAGATGGTCATGGGGATGGATGTAGTCCCTGGTGTAGGCATAGATTTTTCCGCTATTGGCGGGATACTGTTAATTCTTGCCGCTCTGTATGTCCTTAGCGGGTTTTTCGGGTGGTTACAGCATTACACCATGGCCGGGGTCTCCCAGCGTAGTGTGTATAGGTTACGCAAGGAAGTAGACGCGAAGCTTTCCAGGTTACCTCTAAAATACTATGACGACAATACTCGGGGTGAGATCTTAAGCCGAGTGACCAATGATATAGACAATATTGCAAGTACACTCCAACAGAGTCTGATGCAGCTAGTCACGGCGCTATTTACGCTAATTGGTGTTGTAATAATGATGTTTTCCATTAGTCCACTTTTGGCCATTATTGCACTCTTGGCATTGCCGCTCAGTGCCATAGTTACAAAGTCCATCGCCAAACGTTCACAAAAGCAGTTTGTCACTCAATGGGATAGTACCGGAGCATTGAATAGCCATATTGAGGAAATGTATACCGGCCACAATATAGTGAAAGCCTTTAATCGCCAGAAGGAAGCTATTGCGATATTCAATGAGGAAAATGAACGGTTGTTTGAAGCGAGCTTTAAGGCACAGTTCATTTCAGCCACCATCAGGCCAGCTATGCAACTGATTAACAACCTAAACTACGTGGCCATCTGTGTGATCGGGGGTATCAAAGTGGCCAGTGGCCGGCTTTTACTGGGAGATGTTCAAGCCTTTATCCAGTATTCCCGGCAGTTTACACAGCCCATTGTCCAGACAGCTAGCATCATGAATGTCCTGCAATCCACGGTGGCTTCGGCTGAAAGGGTATTTGAGCTACTGGATGAGGAGGAAGAGGTTCCAGACACCCAAAATCCGGTAATCCTTGAGAATATCAAGGGGCATGTTATTTTTGACAACGTGTCGTTTAGATATAAGCCTGAAGTACCTCTGATTGATGGGTTGGATCTGGAAGTTTGGCCAGGTCAGACTGTGGCCATCGTCGGTCCTACAGGAGCTGGCAAAACAACGTTGGTTAACCTACTAATGCGTTTTTATGAGATAGACGAAGGCAGCATCACCATTGATGGTGTTGATATCCGCGACCTAACCCGTGATAACTTGCGCAAGCTATTTGGCATGGTTCTTCAGGATACTTGGCTATTTAGTGGTACAATTCGCGATAATATCGCCTATGGCCGAGAAAATGCCAGTGAAGTTGAAATACTGGCTGCGGCCCGGGCAGCCCACGTTGATCACTTTGTGCGAACCTTGCCAGATGGCTATGATACCCAATTAGATGATGACGCATCCAACATATCCCAGGGGCAGAGACAACTACTCACCATTGCCCGGGCATTCCTAGCGGATCCCGAGATTCTGATCCTAGATGAAGCAACTAGTTCAGTGGATACCCGTACAGAAGTGCTAATCCAGACGGCAATGACTAAGTTGATGCGGGATCGCACTAGCTTTGTCATTGCCCACCGACTCTCGACAATTCGCAATGCTGATACCATCCTAGTCATGGACAATGGTGGTATCGTCGAACAGGGGAGCCACGAAGAGCTTATGGCTAAGCGAGCCTTTTACTATGACCTCTATCAGAGTCAATTTACCGAGGCGTACAATGCCGTGGGGTGACCACGAGATGCCACATTCCACTTCTCTACGACTCATACGCCATCACACTATAGGGCTTGCCACTATCTAGATCTAGAAGCCTTATGTCTGTTTCGGAAACCAGAGCTACACTCCTTCGTGGCTGAGTCCCTTTGGGTATAGCGGGGCTTCCGGGGTTTAGGTAAACAGTGACATCCCTTTGCTCCAAAACAGGAACATGGGTATGCCCCGTGATCCAGATGTCCACACCGAAGTTTTCTATCATGGACTGAATCGCTTCATCTCCATATGTATGTCCATGGGTCACCAGAATCCGACCCAAGGGTTGTTCAGTAATCAGATAGGGAGCTTGCAGGGGGATGTTAATTATAGATCCGCGCCGGGAAAACCCCGGAATTCATTCCGGGGATGAAAGGCGAACAAACGTTTGACAAGGCCTTTACCATATGGTACCATGTAGTTGCTATGAAAATACATTCTTCAAAACACTCGG
>JAAYSL010000079.1 GCA_012518315.1 Bacillota bacterium
AGGGCTATGCCAATGACTATCAAAGTGTAGTCGTACGTGCACTTTTTTCACACCTGTTTCCTGGAAATCTTCCATAGAGACAGTAGGAAAAACAGGATGCTTACACATAACAGATACAGCGTGCTTTGCCACCAGCTGACGATGGTACCTTGGATATCAAATGAAACTCCCATGGTCAGCCGGAAGTTGTCTAGAGCTGAGGCTGGGGCATGAGCGAAGGCAGTCTTCTCCGCTGGTTCCATCATAACCCTGCGCAGCAGCATGGCGGCATGGGCTGGCGGAAACACCTTAATCACTGTCCGAACAGCTGTCGGCAGGCTGCCCATGGGTATGTAGATGCCGGTCAGGAATCCGATTAACGTCCCCACCAATGTACTGGCCGTTGAGTAAGCGTTGACACTCCTGAAAAACGAAACCATAAAAAACAGTGCGAAGGTGGCAGCCAGGGCATCCAGCAGGACTATAGCCAGTACCCTCGCCAGGCCCGTCGCTGTCAGCAACTCTCCTCCGTTTAGCACAATGTAGATCTCTGCAAGGACCACAGTGATGACGGTCAAAACAAGGCCAATGATGAAACTACCTATGACATATCCCCCAGCTAAGGTACTTCTCTTGATCGGCGACGCTAGAAAATCCTTGCTGATCTTCCACCGCTGATCCTCTACCATATGCCCCATGGCACCCAACACTGTGGTGATGGGAGTCACGGCGATGACCCCCGCCATTATCCAAGTATCAACCAGATACCCGCCACCCGCTATTACCCGAAATTGGCTTTTCATCACATCGCCCAAGAACAGTAGATACAGGCCGATGATGACAAATACTCCCAGAAGAGAGAAAAAGACCCCAGCCTTATCTCGGAAATACAGCCGCAAATTGCGCTTCACCAAGGTTCTCATTCCCTCAGCTCCCTTCCGGTAATATTGATGAAGACATCATCCATGGTACCCATAATAACCTGGAAACCAACGATATCCCCTCTACACTGCTCCAATATGGGCAGAGCATCCATGGTCGACTGGAGTTGGATGGTGAAAGTGTCCGCATTGGCCGCATAAATGCAGCCGAGCTTCTCCATGATCTCCCGAAGTTTCTCCCTATCCGGCCCGTGGATGATTAGATAATCAGAACTGTACTGCTCTTTTAGGTCAGATGGTGTTCCTTTAGCAGCTATCTCCCCGTGATCGATGACCACAACGTAATCCGCTTTGGCTGCTTCTTCCATGTAGTGGGTAGTAAAGAAAACGGTCAGCCCTGTATCTTCCTGGATCTGCTGCATAGTCTCCCATACCCGTTGCCGGGTCTGAGGATCGAGTCCTGTCGTCGGTTCATCGAGAAAGAGGATCCGTGGGGTATTCAGCAGCGCCCGGGCAATATCTGCCCGTCTTCGCTGTCCCCCCGATAGTTTTCCGTAGGGCTGATGCAAAAAACCTGCAACTTCTGAGCATTTTGCTGCATAATCAATCCGGGATCTCAGCTCGTTGCTCTTCAGGCCATATAGACTTCCCCTGATCTCCAGGTTCTCTTTCACGGTAAGCAGCTTGTCTAATAGGTTATCTTGAAACACGATTCCTATCTGTGCCCGGATCTTGCTGTCATCCTTCCCCAAGCAGTACCCGTCAATCATTACTTCCCCGGCATCTGGCTTCAGTAAAGTGCTAAGTATGTCAATGGTGGTAGACTTCCCGGCGCCGTTCGGCCCTAAAAAAGCAAAAAGACTACCTTCTTCTACAAAGAAATCAATGCCCTTAACGGCTTCAATTTGCCCATAGGATTTCCTAAGGCTGCTGACTTCTATGATCCTGTTCATCTATCCGCCCCCAGGCCAATCCACATCATCATCCGGCACGTTAGATTTTCCGTCTATCCTTTAACTGCACCGGCAGTCAGGCCGGCCACGATACGTCTCTGAAAAGCAAGCACCAAGATGATTAAGGGCAATGTTACCACTACAGAAGCCGCGGCAATCTGCCCCCAAGGTATAGTGTAGTCTCCCACACCTTCAAATAGCTGCATGGCCACAGGGACAGTATATGAAGCAGCATTGTTCATGAAAGTTCGGGCAAACAGGAACTCGTTCCAGGCAAAAATGAAAACCAAAATGGCACAGGTGAACACTCCCGGCGCCGAAAGCGGAATGATAACTTTCCTGAAAGCCTGTACCGGCGTGCAACCATCAACTTTAGCCGCTTCTTCCAGCTCCATCGGCAGTTCACGAAAGAAAGACGTCAGGGTCCAGATAGTCAGTGGCATAGAGAAAGTTATATAGGGAAAGATCAAAGCTATATTCGTGTTGACTAATCCCAGGCGAGAGAAAGAAAGATATAGTGGGCTGACAATGGCGATGCCAGGGAACATAGAAACTGCCAGTACCATGCTGAGGATCAAATCTCGGCCTTTGAATTGCAGCCGGGCCAGCGCATAAGCGGCAAAAGAACCGACAACCAAGCTCAAGAAAGTGGCCCAACCGGCTACTACCACACTGTTCCAGATGTTCTGTGCGAAAGGACGTCCCCGAAAGATATCAATATAGTTCTTGAAAAAGGGCGGCCACGAGATCAGCTCCGGTGGTCTTGTATGCAGTTGACTCGGGGCCTTTAGTGATGTGCTTACGATCCACAAAAACGGTGCCAGGCAAAAGGCAACAAAGAGCGCAACCCCCAGATACACTAGGAGCCTGGCAATATGCTCTTTCCGAATGCGTTTGGTTGGCTTCGAATATGTGGTACTCATAAATAGACCTCCTACCGTTCAGTTCTGGCTCCCAGAAGTTTAATATAAATGAAACTAATCAGCATGACATAGAGAAATGTTGCCACTGCCAGAGCCGAACCATAGCCGAAATCGAGGTTCACAAATAGAGACCTATAAGTATAAATGGAAAGTGATTCGGTGGCAAAACCAGGTCCACCACCGGTTAAGACGAAGAGTAAGTCAAATACTCGGGCTGCATCCAGGGTCCTAAACAGTAAGGACACCAGAATTGTTGGTTTAAGAATAGGAACAGTAATAGACCAGAATCGCTTCCACCCACCTGCACCATCCACCATTGATGCCTCGTAGAGCTCTCGCGGAATGATCTGTAACCCTGCTAAGAGCAACAGCGCCATGAAAGGCGTTGTTTTCCAAATGTCTGCACCCACCGCGGCCCATAAAGCGAAGTTGGTATCAGCTACCCATGGAATATACTGATCTATGATCCCGAAGCGATGCAATATGGCGTTAAAGACACCATATTCGCTATTAAAAATCCAGGCCCACATTCTAGCCATGACTACCGTTGTTAGAGCCCAAGGCACAAGTACTGCGGTTCGCACTATCCCCCGCCCTTTAAAGGTCCGATTGAGCAACAGCGCAATTGCCATACCCAAGACCAACTCCACCGCAACAGAGGAGACAGTAAAGAGAGTAGTGATTTTGACTGAGTTGAGGAACCGGCTATCTGATAGCAGTTCTATGTAGTTACGCAACCCAACAAAGGGCTGGCCCAGATACGGGTATTTCAGATTATACTCATGTAAGCTCAGCCAAAAGGTGGCCAGAATGGGAAAGAATACTACAGCACACATTACCAGTACGGCCGGAGTTACCAACGCTCTGCCTAGCTGGCTTTCACTTAGGCCTTGTCTCCCTTTGGTTGCGCTTCCAGCTACCTGTGCCCCCATAGGCTTTATCACTCCTAGTTAGAGGGTGAGGAGCCGACCTCCTCACCCCGAACTTCACTAGATTAACGCTGTGCTCGATCCAGTATCTTCTGCATACCTTTGAGCATATCTGCTGCAGCTGCTTCACTGGTCATGGTGCCGGCTAGCACTGCAGCTATCGGCGGCTGAATAGCTTCTACTGACATCTGAGGATATGCCGGAGTCACTGGCCTGGGCAGAGCACCTATAAAGACATCATAGAACTGCCCGAAGTGTGGATACATCTGCAGTACCTCAGCATCAGTGTAGACAGACCTGCGGGCAGGCGGATTCCCACCCATGAGGGCCTTGATCTTCTGAGCTTCATGACTGGTCATAAACTTGACTACTTCCCAAGCTTCCTGAGGATGTTTGGTATAGCGGGAGATGCTCAGATTCCAGGTTCCCAGCGTCGCTGCGGACTTCTGTCCCGGAGCGTGTACCATTGGCACTATGCCCACATCATCCACGACCTTGGAGGTGGATGGGTTCTGGGCATGGCTATAGACGGAGGGCCACCCACGATGGAACACGGCTTTGCCTTCTAAGAAAATGGCCTGGCTTTCAGCTTCTTTCCAGGTAGTAACCGCTGGCGGAGTGATTTTATACTTATGAACCAGGTCGGCCAGCCACTGCAAGGATTCGGCCAGGATCTTCTGATCTGCTATCAGTTTGCCATCTGGATCTAACATTTCGCCACCCATACCCCAGAACATCTCCAGCCATGCACAGACGACACCTTCGTACTGCATACCCTGGAAAACAAAACCATAGCGCTCAGGGGTTTGCAGTTTTTGAGCGATTTCTACCAACTCATCGAAGGTCTCAGGAGGCTCGAACCCCGCCTCTTCCAACAGATCCTTCCGGTAGAAGAGCATCCCGGCATTATTAAACCAAGGTACGGCATATACATGGCGTTGATAGGTAGTTCCTAGCAATGGCCCGGCAAAGTACTCATCCTGATCAGTGAACATATCATCGAGGGGCAACAACCACCCTGCAGAAGCAAACTCCGGCACCCAGGGAATATCAGAGGATAGTACATCAATACTGGAGTCTCGGGCTGCTAGTACAGTGACATACTTATCATGTTGTTCTGTAGTACTTGGAGGCATCTCTTGGTAATTGATCTGGATATCTTCGTGAGCGGCATTGAACATATCCACCAATTTCTGGTTAGCGCCTGATTGATCCTTACCCACAAACATGTTGATTACGACAGGACTCTTGGCATGGCCCGCGATGGTAAAGGCCAAGATCAGAGTTAAAGCCATAGTGATAACAAATATCCGTTTCATCCTTATGCTCCCTTCTTATCTACCTCCCATGCACCATCTCGGTCACTGGTTCTTCCATAACCACCTCCTTCACCAGGCGTGGTATGCAACCATTTGCCACAATACTGAATGATCTCTGTACTTAGTATTTCTGCCTATTATTCTAAAATCCTTTTAACCGTCTACCATGCCTAAAAAAGCTCCCCAGCGAAGAGGAGCTATCTATCCGATATGCACCGGCAAGTGTGTCTGCCTCCGGGAGACAGTGGCGGTTCATGGCCAGTGCCAAACAGGCTGAGAAGACAAGCCCACAAAACAGAGTCGGTGTTGCTGCCATCATCATCCAGGATCGTCATCAGGCTGCTCCTCGGGTCAGTGAGATCCTCAGTGAATACGGCGAGATCATAGTAGGCCGTATGGGAATCCCCTATCTGAACAGAGGGGTCTTGGTGATCTGACTGATCATCGATAGCGATACCGATACCATCGGAGCGATGATGGGAAAACTACATAGCTACATAAGCAAGAGCTTCAATTCTTCGGGGAGATTTGTGGAATCCGGGATGGATTTCCGAGAGAAGCGACAGCTTGCCGCTTTGGTATTTCTCGATATTCTCAGCAACCGTTCCCTCCTCGGCCTTATACATCTCAATGTTCGCAGCACCCAAAACTCGGGC
>JAAYSL010000080.1 GCA_012518315.1 Bacillota bacterium
ATTGGAAGTGTTGCGAGTGTGGAGCCCGCTGTCGGATTCGAACCAACGACCCCCAACTTACAAGGATGGTGCTCTACCTACTGAGCTAAGCGGGCCCGTATTAGGTGGTGGAGGGAGGAGGATTCGAACCTCCGAAGGCATCGCCAGCAGATTTACAGTCTGCCCCCTTTGGCCAGCTCGGGAATCCCTCCACGACTTGTGCCTTTTAATTTTACCTGCAAAAGGCCCAAAAGTCAAGATGGGCACGCCATGCAGCATCTGTATTTCATCCTGTCACAGCATTTAGCGACGACACGATATACTTTAGCATAGGTTTTCAGCTATGTCAAGAGTATGCGCCCAGGTGGTTTGAGTTAAGGATTATCCTGTCTAGACCGCAGTTTCAAGCGTTTTTGTGGTGCTAGATGATTTCTCCCACTTAGGTTTCTCCTACAGGAACCCTCGCTTGTCTAGTGTGAGCAAAGGGGCAGAAAGGTGTCAAAAGGACTTTGCGATCACGAATAGAACTGTAGATACACCGCCATAATTTTCCTAAACGTTAGTTGCCGGTAATTAATCAATGCCAAGGAGTGAGTCTATTGGAGAACTTTACATTTCACAGCCCAACCAAGATCATATTTGGCAAAGGCACCGAACATCTAGTAGGAGCCGAGACTAAGGAACATGCATCCAAAATACTACTCCACTACGGCGGGGGCAGCATCAAGAGAAGCGGCCTGTATGACCGAGTAGTTAAGTCCCTGGAGGCGGCCGAGGTAGACTTTGTCGAGCTGGGAGGTGTGCAGCCCAATCCAAGACTTAGCCTTGTCCATGAGGGTATTCAGCTTTGCCGTGACGAGAATGTCCAATTCATCTTGGCGGTGGGTGGAGGTAGTGTGATTGATTCTAGTAAAGCTATTGCCCTAGGTGTACCTTACAAAGGCGATGTTTGGGACTTTTTCGAGGGCAAGGCTGAACCTCAAGCTTCGCTACCTATCGGGGTTGTGCTCACAATTCCGGCAGCAGGCAGCGAGGCCAGCAATAGTTGCGTAATTACCAAAGAAGAAGGCTGGCTAAAACGAGGATACAGTTCCCAACGCAACCGCCCGGTCTTTGCCATCATGAATCCCGAACTCACCTTCACTCTTCCGCCCAATCAGACAGCAAATGGAGCCGCTGACATTATGGCCCATGTCATGGAAAGGTATTTTACTAACACACCAGATGTAAGCTTTACTGACCGACTCTGTGAAGCAACTCTTAAGACTATTATCCAGCATGTGCCCATTGCCCTTGCGGAACCGGCAAACTATGCCGCTCGAGCTGAAATCATGTGGGCCAGTACAATTGCCCACAATGATCTATTGAGTACCGGACGAGTTGGTGATTGGGCATCCCATTGGATCGAACATGAACTAAGTGCTATCTACGATGTTCCCCATGGCGCCGGCCTGGCTGTAGTTTTCCCCGCATGGATGAAATATGTCTACCAGCACGACCTTAATCGGTTTGCCCAGTTCGCTGTTGGGGTGTGGAATGTAGAACAGGATTTCTTTGATCCGGAGAAGACCATACTAGAGGGAATTAGGCGTATGGAGGAGTTCTTCCAATCTATTGGTTTACCGATTCGCCTAGATGAGCTGGGCATCCCCGATGACCGTCTAGAAGAAATGGCCGAAAAGTGCAAGAAAGGTCCAGACGGTACCTTGGGCAATTTCGTCAAGCTTACCACCAAAGATGTGCTAAATATCCTCAAACTAGCGAAATAACTTAGAAAACCCCCAGGAACTGGGATAGGCGGGGGATCGCAAAACTAGCCTTAGCCTATTCCAGATTCTGGCCACCTAGCTTGTAGCTAAAGCAGAAATGCTGGCCCGTGAGCCCATCACCAATCATACTTCCCTAACATCTCGGCTTTGCGATAGTCTGCCCACCGTTTTAGCCAATACCGTTCCGGATCCGGAATTGGCCCATTTAGCTCTTCCACAATGTTATAGCCATCCGGACCATCCTCCAGGATAAATCCGTATTCTTCACCATTGTCCTCATCATACTCTAGGATCAACTGACCCTGAATCTGCCATTTCCTGCGAGTGGGATCCCAAGTGCAATTGCTTACTTCCGCATACCGTTCTACAGGAGTGAACCCGGGAGGAACAAAATCCTTCTTCTCCAAATCCATTGAGGAACCCCCGTCCTACAGTAAATCATGGTCGAAACTAGAACACTACTAATCAATATTGTCCCTAGGTATATTCCCCCGAACCCACCAATACAATGTAGAGGTGATGGCTCCCCGGACCAAATTCTGAAGGCATAGGATTCTCGAGGTGATTGGACTGTGATTTATGCCTCCCGCTTCTTGCGCAAGACCAGGCCCGCCATGGTTGGCCCTGATATATTCTGGCTAAAAGACGGATTAGCTAGACTGGGGCTTCTTACTATGACCGAGTCTTCCTGGGAATTCGACACCCAAACCGAGGCTGCCATCCTTCGCTTTCAACGGTTACATAACCTGCCTGTAGATGGTGTGGTAGGTCCCAGCACTTTCCGGGCTTTGGGGACTGTCCTAGACGGTCTGTCAGCGGGCAGCGAATCCTCTGGTGAATTACAACTCACCACTTCTAACTACCCAACATGCCTACTACATATTGACGGAGGGCGCTGTTTATTACATCACTTTTCTCAAGGTCACCTGCAGGGGTCATACCCCGTCGCCCTGGGAGCACCTGATACACCTACACCGGGCGGCCACTGGGCAGTTATCTCCCGAGAGGCAAATCCGGGCGGGTTTTTTGGCACTCGCTGGTTAGGCCTTTCTATCCCTTTCGGTGCCTATGGGATTTGCGGAACAGATAATCCTGAGTCCACCGGCAAGAAGACAACCCATGGATGTATCTACATGATTAATACCCACATTGAGCGGCTCTTTCCCGAGGTTCCACTTAACACGCCAGTCGTCATTACTGGACCCGCGGCTACTGGGCGAATGCTGGAACCAGGAGTACTACCTGGCCGCGATATCCAAAGAATTCAAACCATTTTGCAGGCTTTACACCTTTTTACGGGGCATCCTGATGGCCGCTACACCCCTGCTACTGCCTCGGCAGTCGCCTCATTCCAACGACTAGAGAGTCTTCCCATTAGTGGCAATGTGTGCCCCTTGACTCGTGAGGCTCTGGAAAAATCCTTTGATATCGCCATTGGATCCGTGCGACCCTAGACGCCCACCTTAAGCCTACGCATCAGAAAGAAGCCTGCCACCCCCGCTCCCAAAGACAACACTGCCGCAAAGAGGAATAGCCAAATACCATAGCTATCCATGAAGAAGCCGTAAAGGGGTGGCCCCAGGGCGCTACCCAGGCATCTGACACTACCATATGTCGTGGTCACCGCGCCTCTTTGACCTTGAGCAACAGCGGAGGTAATCAAACTATTGAGTACTGGCATTACTAAACCCATAGCCAACGCTCCCAACGATAGAGCCAGAATTACCGGAAATGGGCTCCGCAGATGACCAAGTCCCATCTGGCCTAAAGCCATAGCTACCAGGCCACTGGCAATGAAATAGGGGAACCATTCTGGTCGCCCATAGCGACTGGCAAGCAGATCTGTAATGATGACTAGAAGCACGGGGATGGCCAGCAGGACTCCCCGATAGGTACCACTAATCTTGGCTTTGTCTAGTAGCTGTGATGTAGCAGATAGGCCACCAAACCACAATATGATTGTAATCAGAGCCAGGCTGTATGTGCCTACTAGCTTGAGGGTCTCACTTGCCACCGCTTGGCTTAGGTCTTGGAAATAGCGTCTTAGGCTGTTTTCTCTTCCAGTTGACGGTGGCGATTTAATTCCCAGTATAAGGGATACTACGCCCACACCGGATAGGATCGGATAGGTCAAGAAGGGGGCATACCAAGCCCAGCCTACAGCTAGGGTGCCTAAGATAGGGCTAACCAACTTGCCTAGACTGTTGGAAGCTTCCAAAATCCCGAGAACTCTGACTCTCTCCTCCCCCTGAAACAGATCAGCAGCAAGGGCCATAGCAACCAATGTCATGCCGGCAGCACCGATACCCTGTACTACGCGACCAGCGAGGATGCCCCAATAAGGGATTGGACCAAGGGCGGCAAAACTTCCAATCAAGGCTCCCCCCAAACCGTAGAGTATTACCCCAGGTACCATGATTGTCTTTCTACCATACCGATCAGAAAGCACACCGGCCACCGGCAGGAGGATAGCAGTGGGAATGGAAAGGCTTGTTGTTAACAGACCCGCCCGACCCGGTGAGATCCGTAGGGCTGTTTGTATATCAGGTAAGACGGCAATGATCATTGAATTGCTTAGAGCCCATAGAAAAGGTACTGTAACCATCGACCAAAATGCCTTGTTCTTACTCAAAGAACCTACCTCTCCCGGCACCATCTGTCCTACTGTCGTAAGAGAAACCAGCCTCCAACCGCCAAGAAAGCACCCCCCACCCACCTCCACCAAGTAAATGGCAATGGTTTCAGGCCAAACAACCCAAAATGGTCAATAATGCAAGCTGTCAACACTTGGGCAACAATGATAGCGGTGGTGGCCGCGGCCACACCTACCTTGGGAATACTGGCTGCCACAGTGAAAATAATGGCAACTCCCAGTACACCCCCTAGCCAAGTGTACCAAGGTGCGCTCCAGAGTTTTTGCAGGCTACCATTGCCAGCCAAAGGTAGGAGTGCTATAGTCAGCAATGCCCCCGTAATCTGCACCAAGAAAGTAGCCTCCCACAGGCCCGCTAATTTACCCAGGGCGGAGTTGAGAGAACCCTGTAAGGCCATTAACGCCCCCGCCAGCGCAGCAGTGAAAAGTGCGGTTATTCTGCCGGTCAAAAGGCACCCTCCTATTGTTGACATAGAACACTAGCACGAGTAGGTAGCACAAGCATGCAACCTAGCTACCACATCTCTAGACCCCTTTAGTATCTACACGTAAAGGAACGGCCTATCCCCCGGCAGGGTTTCCTTTTGCTACCACGAAATAGACTTAAGTAGAGTGAAACATCTCCTCTCCCAAGGAGGAAGTGGGTACATTGCAGGAAGTTTCATCCTTAACGTATGCTTTAGATATTGGAACCAGGACAATAGCTGGTATCGTACTAGAGCGACAGGCGGACACATATCGGATCGTGGCAGCCAAGATATCTGAGCAAGAGCCCGGTGCTATGGAGGATGGACAAATCCATGATGTTGCTCGGGTGGCCAGGACCATTAGCCAGGTAACAGCGGATCTTGAGGGCAAGCTCGGAGTGATTCCCCGGCAGGCGGCGGTAGCTGCAGCAGGTAGAACCCTGAAGACTACCATTGGAAGCGCCAGTCACACAGTCTCCCCAGCAAACCCCATTGATGCCCTGACTATTCAAGCCCTGGAAATGCAAGCTGTCCTACAGGCCAGAGAAAGCCTCCATGCCCATGCCGATGCCAGCGATACCGGTCTCCATCCACAAACCAGCTGGGCCTCAGCTTACATATTTGTGGCATATAGCCCCATGACCTACTACCTGGATGATGAACCTATTGGCAACCTTACAGGTCATCGAGGAACCACCATTGGGGTAGATGTGATTGTAACGTTTCTGCCTAGGATAGTGATTGACTCTTTGTCCGCTTCCTTGACTGCCGCCGGTCTTGATGTGGCATCCCTTACCCTAGAGCCTATTGCCGCGATCCAAGCCGTGGTCCCCGTATCAATGCGCCGCTTGAAATTGGCTTTGGTTGACGTGGGAGCAGGAACATCGGACATTGCCCTAACGAAAGATGGCATAGTTTTTGCCTATGGGATGGTATCTATGGCCGGTAATGAAATAACCGAAGCCCTGTGCCAGCATTACCTACTTGATTTCAATGAAGGGGAACGACTCAAACGTCAATTTCAGCGCAGGGAACGGCTAAATGTTGAAAATGTGCTAGGGCAAAGTATTAATCCACGGCCTGAAGAAGTGGCTCAGATGATCAAGAAAGCGGTGGAGACACTAGCCGCAACCATCGGGCAGGAGATCCTGCGACTAGGAGAAGGGACGCCCCAGGCGGTGATCTGCATCGGAGGAGGTAGCCTGACACCCTATTTCCCCGAAGCCTTAGCCCGGTTTCTAGAAGTACCCACTAGCCGAGTGGCAGTGCGGGGCCGCGAAGCGCTCCCCAATGTAGAAGGCTTACACGATCTCCTATCTGGCCCTGACTCTGTAACACCAATTGCCATTGCCATTAACGGCACGACGACGACTTCGCTCTCTATCCCTATAACAGTGAACGGTAGAGCAGTTCGTCTCCTAGGCCTATCTACACCGACCGTTAAGGATGCCTTGATTGCGGCCGGCATCGGTCTTAGAGAACTCAAAGGCAAACCCGGAGCCGCCATAACTCTTACCGTAAACGGAGAGGTAAAGGTAATCCCTGGTTCCATGGGGAAATCGGCAGTAATTCGCATCGGCAACGAAACTGCCACCCTCGATACACTTCTTCAGAGCCAAACAAACCTAACCATCGAACCACCCCAACCCGGTGAAGATGCCGCCCCGCCCCTAAAGGAGATTGCAGCTATACCTCCACCCCTCACCATTCAATGGGGGGAGACGCTACTAACCATTCCACCCGAGATCCTCCGCAACGGAAAAGTGGTATCTTCAGAAGATATAGTGGCAGATCGGGATGTGATCGACATCACACCTCGGAAGCATGTAGGTAATGTAACTAAGTGGCTTCAGGATAGGGGTGACTTAGCAGATAGTACTCCTCTACACTATACCTTAAATGGCAAACAGAGGATATATAGGCAGGGACTCTCTATATGGGTCAATGGTGCCCTGGCTAGTGACGAGGTAGAGCTAGAAAATGGGGATATCCTGCAAACTGAACCAGACACTGAAGAGCTCACCATCGGTAAGCTACATGAGCTTTGGCCAAAGGAGCTAGGAACTGATACTGGACATTACACCATTTCTGTTACATTTAACGGAAAGCTAATAACCTTGACCCATGACGCTGTCTGGAAATACACGTTGAATGGCAAAACCACAACACCTAATACCACTATCCACGATGGTGATACAATCACCATAACCCCAACCATCGATTCGGAAGAACCTAGCTTTATCCTCAGTGACGTTTTCCGAGCTGCGGATTTTAAAGTACCCGATCCCAAGGCCAGGGGTAAACTACAAATATTGTTAAATGGTAAGCCTGCAGGTTTCACCTCACCCATTACGGATAGTGATGTGATTGAGATTGGTTGGATCAAACATACTCGCTAAGGGCTAACAGGCAGTCCAGAGGTGATTTCTCATAACCTTATTCCGTTGGTTCTGAAGGTGATTTACCCGGCACCTCTTCCCCATCTGATGCTGAAAGTGCATCAGCAACCGAAGGTTCAGCCTCTTCAAACTCTAGTTCTTCCTGAGGTTCTGACACCACCGATGGGGGCAGAGGAATTCCTGGCCTTAATAGCTGAATCTCCAAATCACACTTGCATACGACATCCAAATAATCTCCCAGCTTGTCATCTAGTTTCTTTAGAATATCATCAATGATATCCCCTAGATCACTAGCCCGGTCGATGGCATCTTCTACATCAGAACGTTTGGCCAGTGATATCCGATTGAACTCATCAGCAGCACCGACCATTAGGCGATACGAATTAGTTAGTGAAGCCAAAAGGCCAGTCAACTGCTCTACACACTGCCTAGTCAGCTTACATTTGCGCACTAACCAGAAATCGTATTCATAGCCAAATTCTAGGCTATAACCATCCCACTTTTTAGTCAAAACTGCCACCTCCGAGTTCACCCGCATTCACCTTGATTCATGTATATGTACTTGCCCCAGAACATTACAACTGCAACACAACAAACTAACTGATACCCACCCAACCTTTACCTGTCAACTACAGTAAATGGCGAAAGAATAGTGCAGTATCTCCAAATGCTGTGTATAATGAAAGTAGCGAAAGCGAGGAACTAGTCAGCCGCAGGCGTGGATTAGTAATCATCTTAAGGTAGGAAGGAGGTGATCTGGCTTGGCCATACAGTGCCCAGAATGCGGAACCTATAACATCACCGCTGCCGAAGTCTGCAAGAAGTGCGGTGCTGCTTTCAAGGCAAAGCTTAGCAGGATAGAGCCAGAAAAACCTGAGAAAAAGACCGGTTTCTTCGCCCGCCTGTTCGGAAAGAAATAGACAAGATGCAGACCGGTGTAACGAACACCGGTTTCTGCTTAGAGGGATCCCTTGGAGCCTTCACTAGATTTGAGAATAATTCTTGGACAGGACTTACAAGTCCCTTTGAAGAAATACCAAACGTACGATACAATTTACGTACCATGTTGCCAAGAGGCGCCGACAATTAGCACGCCCTGATCTTGATTCGATGAAAGGAACTTCGTTTTCATGCGCTTTGACCTACATACACACACTAATCGCTACTCCAGTTGCGGCCGGGCTACACCTTGGGAGATGATGACTGCAGCCATCGAGCATTCTCTAGACGGTGTGGTCATCACTGAACACGACACACTGTGGGGGGAAGCTGAAATCGAGGAACTAAGAGAAGCTTTCCCCCAACTTGTTATTTTGCGAGGAATTGAAGTACATACGGCAACCGGTGAAGATATCGTAGTGTTAGGGATAACCGATTCATCCTTGTTTCACAGATACATGAAAGATGCTGTTCTTGGGGAGATCATTAACGAGTATCAAGGTGCCGCTATCCTGGCCCACCCCTATCGATATCAAAACACCGTTTCTGCCGAATCACTTAAACTGCCTTTGCACGGCGTAGAGATCGCCAGTAGCAATATCCGTAAGTACATGCAAGAGCCAACATCCCGACTGATCAGCGAATACAACCTATGCCCAATTGTATCGAGTGATGCCCATTGGCCTGAAAATATGGGCCTTTACGGGGTAGAGTTCGCTTACCGGGTTACCACTGAATCCCAGCTAGCCGCGGCTATACGGCAGGGCGACTTTAAGTTGTTCATGAATGGGCCTAGGGTAAAACAGATTAATACCGAGCTAGAAGACGAAATATCCCTGGCCCGTCGTCTGATGAGCCAAGGATACTCCAATTATGAGATCAGGGATCTTTGTGGCTTCTCCCTTTCCATGCTAGGAGCTCTTAGGGCAGACCGAGAGGTGAAGCTGATCACGATACCCTAATGCCATCCCTGTAACCCATGGGATCTCCACTAAGACCAAACTCTCAGTCTAGTTCATCTAGAATGGTAGTGTCAACGAGGCCTTCTATGTCAATAGACTCTTTAATCACACCTATTTGCTCCAGGAATGATGCGGTGCCTTCCAGGCCCGCCAGCAGTTCTGGATCAATCTCGGGGGAGAAAGAGTATTTCGTCATGATTCTTTCGACCAGCTCTACTGGTAGTTTCGTTTCCTTGGCCACTAACTCAACTGTCTCTTCTACTTCCTGTTCCATAAATTGCAGACTCCGGACATGGGCCCTGAGATAGGCAGCTACTACCTCTGGCAGCTTCTCCTTTACTTCTCTACGTACGGTCATCACGGTAAGGCCTGGCATCAAGCCAACCCCATCCCGCAAGACCACGACCTTGCCCTGTGTTTGGAGCTTGGATAATACTGGCTCAACGATCACGGCGGCATCTATATGGCCTGCTATCAAGGCAGTAACAGCATCGGGTACTAGCATATTCACCACTTGAATATCCCCAAGGCCTAGTCCCGCCTCCTCTAGGGCTTTAGCCAGCAGAAAATGGGCTTCTGTCCCCACAGGTACCCCCACCGCCTTACCGTTCAAATCTTGCACCGATTTCAGAGGGGAATCGCTTTTGGTAACCACCGCAAAACCAGCCGGAGATTGGCCATATGCCGCGAAAATCTGCACTTCCCGGCCCCCCGCATAAGAGGTTATGGTCGAGGTTCCCCCCATCACCGCCGCTATGTCTAGTTCACCGGCGGCCATGGCCTCTGTCATCTGGTAACCAGCTAGAAACTCCTTATACTCCACCTCTAGCCCTAGTCCCCCGGCAGCTTCCTCTAAGAAGCCCTTTTCTTTCATAACAATACTGGGTACATTCAAAGGCATAGGATTGTATGATACCGTCAGCTTCCCTTTGCCCACAACCAAACTGCTTCCGCCTAGTACCAACAACGCCACCATCATTGCCACTAGGGCTACGCTAAAATGCCATACCTTTGCTCGTTTCACCTCAAAATCCCCTTTCTTGTTGCGTTTTTACATAGGCTATGCCAGCATGCCCACCAATTCCTGCCTAAATACATTGAATTCAAGTGTTGTACGATCCCGGGGATAGGGTAGGTCAACGGGAATGACCCTTCTTACCGTTCCTGGCCGTTCCGATAATACTACTATTTGTGTGGAAAGCAAAATGGCCTCATCTAGATCATGGGTTACAGCCACCATTGTCAATGCTCGGGTTTGCCAAATCCGCAAGAGCTCGTTTTGCATTCGCATCCTGGTCACCGCATCAAGGGCCCCCAAAGGCTCATCGAGAAGCAGCACCTTGGGCGATCCAGCTAGAGCCCTGGCCAAAGCCACTCTCTGGGCCATGCCTCCTGATAGTTCCCCGGGGTAAGCTATGGCAAAATCCTCCAGCCCCACCAATCGCAGGAGAGCCATAACCCGGTCTTGGTCTGCTTGCTGGTCTTGACCTCGATCCGGTAAGCCTAGGTCGACATTATGGGCTACCGTAGCCCAGGGAAAAAGCCTAGGTTCTTGAAAGATCATGCCCCGATCCCAACCTGTCCCCTGAACAAGCTTTCCTCCAACCTTTATCTGTCCCTCTGAGGGATGATCCAAACCGGCAATTAGCCGCAGTAGTGTAGTCTTACCACATCCACTCTGACCGATGATGGTTACAAAATCACCTGCAGGGATTATCAAATCAAGATCAGTCAAAGCTTCTAGCACCCGGGTACCCATCCCGAATCGCTTGCCTACATTGATAACCTCAACAAATCCGGGCTCTTTACCGATCACATGAGCGGTTTTGCCAACACAGGAGGTGTTTCTCAAGGACTTTCCACCCCCAATCAAAAAGTAAGCCCAAAACCCCAATAACGGCAATACCGATAAACATCTCATCCATTCGTACAAGGGAACGGGCAGCCATGATCATATAGCCTAAGCCACTGAAGGCGGCTAGCATTTCTGCTGCCACCAATGCACGCCAGCTATTGGATAGGCCTAATCTCAAACCCGCGATTAGACTTGGGGCAGCTGCAGGCAGGATCAGTTCCCGCAAGGTCTCTCTACGTGAGAATTGCAGAAGTCGAGCAACCTCCCAAAAGCGGTGATCGATCTGGGTCATGCCTAAGATCGTATTTACAAGAATGGGGAAGAACGCAGCATAGATAATCACTGCTAGCTTGGTTGCTTCCCCGATACCCAAAACCAGAATGAAGACTGGGATCCAAGCCACCGGGGGTATCTGGCGCAAGAACTCCAAAGTAGGTAATACAGTTTGTCCAAACCTAGGAAAACTAGCCACCAAAATCCCAATAGGAATGGCTAACCCTGTAGCCAAGAAAAAACCCTGCCCGATGCGGAACAGGCTAATCTGTATATGGGTTTGCAGCTCCTTGGTAGCAAGCAATCTACCAAAAGCAGTAACCACATCCTTTGGAGTAGGCAAAATGCCACCACCAAATCCTTGGGTTGTCGCTAGCCCCCAACAGATTAGAGCAAGCAGAGGGAGGGCAATTCCCCTCAAAAATCCCTGAAATTTCTGGGTTCTCCCACCTTTATCCAACTTAAACTACTCACTCCCCCGGGGACTAAACGAGCCGCTTAGAGTCGCCATAGTCCTTCGCTTGTTGTTGACTGATCCCCTTCAAGCAGATTTCAAAACCCTTACATCTAGATGTAAGTTATTATTTGGAGAAATCTACCCACATATCTGCCACAGCTTACTCGTTTGAGAAGGAATCATAACTCTTACAACGAAATTCTTCCATGTTGTGTATTTTCATTTGTGCGCATGTGATTTGCCACCTGGCAGCAAGAATACGGTTCGTCCAAGGAGGCCATGGGAATGTCTGTTGATGCAGAAAAAACAATTCTTGCCCTCCCCGAGGTCGAAGCCTGTCGGGTCATATACCAGGATGGTGAACTCGAGCAGATCTATGTTTCTGCTAACATACCTACCCAAGAACCGGCAGCACGGCTGCAATACATAAAATCCCTCGTGCGCTCCGTAGTTGGTGCGTTAGCTTTGGAACATGGTTGGAATGTTGATTACCGGAAGGTAAAAATCGTTGACTCCCTGGAGACTGACTGGGAGGAACCACATGTTGGGGAGCCTCGGATCCGCATCATTGCGGCATATGTCAAGTATTTGCCAGGGCCTGAAGTACATGTGGAGCTTGGTCTAGGCAGCTCCACCTATACTGGGCTTGCTCCCTATGACAGTGCTAATCCAACCGAATGTGCCATCGAGGCCTTTCTACAAGCGTTCCACCAGATGGAGCTGGGCCAAGTTAGTCTGGCCTTTGCCCATGTGATTCCCAGCTGTTTTTACCATGGTACCTTGGTAATCACGAAACTACAACACAAGTATAGTGAGCAGCCGGAAACCGAGCTTCTGGGTATAGCTGAATCTCATCAAGATCTGATTCTCTGCACTGTAAGGGCTTGTTTGGATGCCCTCAATCGGAAGATCGGGCTGTACAGCTAGTAATGACAAGATTGCCCGGCCTAACCGGATCTAATCTAATCGGATAGAACCGAACCCATTATAGTAGTGGGGAGGGTTCTACATGAAGAAGCGTGTGATGGCCATCCTTTTTGCCATAGCTGTGACCTTAGGCCACGCTATGGTAGCACTGGCCGATACCGCTCGTTTTAGAATGCGGTAAAACTGCAACCTAACTGTTCTACCTGGCCGGGCATTTTTTATTAGCAGAGGTGATGTCATATGCGATCAAAACTAGTGCTGCAAGCTTACCTCTGCTTCATAGGGGTATTGACCGCCCTTATTACCTACCAACTCGGAATTAATACAGTAAATAGCTTTAGCATCGATCTTTTATTCTTCATCGGGCTTTTGCTAGCCAATAACCGGCGATCCATCGAAACAGAGTCAGGAGCTTTTTCCCTAAATTACCCCTTCCTCTTACCAGTTATGGCTTTGTACGGGCCCTTGGCAGCCGCATTAGTGGCTGTGATTGGGATCATGGAACTAGAGGAGTTCAAGCAACCCCTTGCCGTGATCATCCATAACCGCGGCACTATCGCTTTTAGTGCTTTGATGGGCGGTATTGCCTATCATAGTATCTTTACACACTACGGTTTTACTCTAGCAGTTACAGGTTCAGCTCTAGCGTATCTTTTGGCTAATACTCTCTTTTTCGCCGTAGCCAAGCTCGTGGAAATGCTAACCCTAGATACAAGGGATGGTTTTCTCAATGACCTTCTAGAGATTCTGAAGACATTGCTACCTTCTGCAGCACTAGGTGCGGTCTTCTATTACACTTATGTTTATTTTTCCGTATATGGTTTGATCGTTTCTTACCTATTCTTCCTGGCCTTACGCTCTCAGACTCTGTTTGGCCTTCTGGACACTACTTACCGGCTAGCCCTGATCAAATCCCTCTTGAGGGCGGTGTGGGCCAAAGATCCCGAATTGATGCAACACATGGAACGGGTTGCCTTCTTCAGCCGAGAGCTTGCCCGCCAGTATGGATACTCACCCCTCAAGCAGCGAGCTCTAGATGAAGCGTGTTATTTTCACGATATCGGAAAGTTAGAGATCCAGGATGATATCCTAAAGCGACCAGGCCGCCTGACTCAGCGCCAATTTGAAACCATCAAGTCTCACCCGGAAAGAGGCGCTCGGTTCATCGAAGAGATTCCTATTCCCTTGAGAAACCGAAAGACTATCCGCAATATTGTGCTTTACCATCATGAACGTTGGGATGGAGCAGGATATCCTTATGGCATGGAAGGAGAGCAGATTCCCCTGGAGGCTCGCATCGTGGCAGTAGCCGATACCTGGGATGCCATGACTAGCCATCGCTGCTACAAAGAAGCCTTGAGCATACCGGATGCTATCACAGAGCTAAAGCGGGTGCGGGGAACCCAGTTGGATCCTGCGGTCGTAGATGTCTTTCTTACTATCCTGGATGACGTGTTGGACAAAGAAAGGAAGCAAGCTAGTGCCAGTCTCATGGATGAGAAGCACTCTTTCCCTGCTTCCTGGTAGACTAAGCTAGACTGTCCTAGTGGGCTAGGCAAGACTGATCACTGTCCCAAGACAACTCCCCGCTCCGCCATAAAAGCTTCCACTTCTTGCCTGGTGGGGATGGCCGCTTGAGCTCCCAGCTTGGTTACGGCTAAGGCACCGACCGCATTGGCAAACCGCACGGCATCCCTGAGAGAATAACCTTCCGCCAAGGCCACTGCCAATCCCCCCGCGAAGGAGTCTCCTGCGGCGGTTGTATCCTCTACCTCCACCTTGTGAGCGGGAATATGCTCCAGTTGCTCTTTCGTGGCGATAATCACTCCATCTCCACCTAGTTTTAACAGCACAGTCTTGATGCCATAACCCAGCAGCTTGACAGCAACTCTTTGAGCATCATCTATCCCTTGTAGCTTTTCCCCAGCCAAGACTTGGGCTTCGTGCTCATTGGGAGTGATAATATCCACTTGTGCCAGAAGCTCCGGTTTAAGGGGTCTGGCTGGGCCGGGATCAAGAATTACGGGCACTCCCGCTTGTTTGGCCATACCTATAACAGCTTCCACAGTCTCTAAAGGAATCTCAAGCTGCACCAATATGACCTTGGCTTCTTCCAAGATATCACGGGCCACTTCCAGATCCTTTGGCAACACACTGTTGTTAGCCCCTGGCACGACTACAATACTATTCTCGCCGGTATCGTCCACCAAAATGATGGCAACCCCAGTGGGTACCTCTGGCGTAGTCTTAACAAACCGTGTATCGATGCCGTTCTCCTGGAAGTTGGCAATAAGTCGCTCACCAAATATGTCAGCTCCCACCCGCCCTAGCATTTTCACACGGCCACCGGTACGGGCAACGGCCACTGCCTGGTTAGCCCCTTTTCCCCCAGGAACCATACGAAAATCCGACCCGAGTAAGGTCTCCCCACCCCGGGGCATTCTCCCGGTTTTTCCAACCAAATCCATGTTAATGCTGCCAACTACTACAATATGTCCTGCCTGATGTCCTTGCCCCAAAACCGCCACCCCCGAGTTCTCCTTCTCTGCGTTACAGCAACTTTTCCACTAACCTAGCTGAGACTTGTTAGTATCAGTTTTATCAAATCTTAACCTACCCAACTCATCGTTGCAAAAATCCGCAATACGGCGCCGACTAAGTGCAACATATTCTTCGACGATATCATAGCCTACATAGTGTCTACCACACTTCAGGGCGGCAATACAGGTGGTACCACTGCCACAAAAAGGATCAAAAATGATGTCCCCGGCAAAAGTGTAAAGTTGAATCAGCCGGTATGGCAATTCCACGGGAAACGGTGCCGGATGGCCCACCTTTCTAGCTGATTCGGTGGGGAACTCCCACACACTACGAGTGAACTCCAGGAACTCATCCCGTCGAATGGTGCTGGTTTCCCCTTTCTTGCTCCGCCCAAAAGGGCCCTTAGAAAAGACCAATATGTATTCATGTACATCTCTGAGCGTAGGATTGGATGCAGACATCCAACTTCCCCAGGCACAAGAACCACCTGAGCTAGCAGCCTTGTTCCAGATGATCTCCCCCCGCATGCGAAACCCTATTTCCAACATATCGGTAATAATAAAGGCATGGAGCGGAATATACGGCTTTCTACCAATATTGGCGATATTCACACAAGCACGGCCACCTGGAACCAGAACCCGAAACGTCTCAGTGAACACATCCCGCAATAAAGCCCGATATTCATCTAGAGATAGATCTCCATCATAGTCCTTGCCC
Source organism: Bacillota bacterium (assembly GCA_012518315.1). Classification (GTDB taxonomy): domain Bacteria; phylum Bacillota; class Limnochordia; order DTU087; family DTU087; genus JAAYSL01. The sequence continues at coordinate 15,939 of JAAYSL010000080.1, forward strand.
ACATTATAGGGAGGTGATGTCACCATTAGATGTACACTGTTGGACGGTAATCGACTAAGGTCGCGGCTATCTTGATGGAAAACCTGGTCGATACATTCATCTGGTAGATCCCTTTCAACCATATCATCAAGCTCAACCGGGTCGACATGATCATAGAACCTGCCGGCATAGAAGGCGGTAGAGTCATGGCTTTCCCGTGTACCTACCCCGAAAGAGCGTGTAGAGGTGCCTCTTGCCATAAATAGAGCCTCCTTCCAACCAGTCTCTATTATAGCATATCTTCCGGAGCCACATGCTTATCTTGACCTATTCTAGATCTCCATTTCCACCTTCTGGCGGCTAGCCACATCAAGGCGAGACAGATTCTCTATCTCGTATTTGTTACCATCTGCATCCTGGATAACCACATGGGTGTCGGAAAACCAACGGATATCGGCTCTACGATTTCTCACTTCAAATTCCCGAGGGCCCCGGTCAGTTTCCACACGCCACACCAAAAGGCCCACCCTATCCCTTATATCGTAGATTGTAAGGATTTGAGGAAGAAAGAACTCCCGCTCCAGCTCGACTTCCAAGAGCCCTACACTCGTTCGATCCATTCTCTCATAATCCTTGATAATCCCAAGGAAATCGCCATCCAGGTTCTCGATGACAATTATCTCCTTAGGTGCAGTGAGGGGAAACGCCCGCTTGACTTTAAGTGGGCCTAGTGTCTTGTTGTCCACCTCCATATACAGATTCAACCAGTCATCTTGCCGAAATTTCACATCTTGTGGAGCAAATACATTAGGCGCAGCTGCTTCTTGCATGGACATCAGGCCAAGGTGGCCCCATACCCCCTTTAGAACAGCACCAGATTGCTGCCCAGTTCCGATTGCATCCTTACTAAGCGGGCAAACAATCCGTCCATAGCCATTAGCTCTTCATGGGTTCCTTCTTCTGCAATAACCCCTTGATCTAGAACCAAAATCCGATGGGCATTCTTGAGAGTAGACAAGCGATGAGCGATGGCAATGGTGGTTCTGTTTTCCACTAACCGTTCGATAGCTTGTTGAATCAGTTTTTCCGTCTCCGTATCTACGGCGGAGGTTGCTTCATCAAGAATGAGAATCCGGGGGTTTTTCAAAATGGCCCGAGCAATAGCGATCCGCTGTTTCTGGCCGCCGGAGAGCCTAAGGCCTCGCTCCCCAGTATGTGTATCGTATTTATCGGCAAAACCCATGATAAAATCGTGGGCATTGGCAGCCTGGGCTGCCCGGATAATATCCACTCTAGAGGCACCCGGTACACCATAGGCAATGTTGTCTGCAATGGTACCATGGAAGAGAAGCGGTTCCTGTAATACCACCCCGATCTGACTTCTTAGATACCGCAAATCCAGCTCCCTTATGTCATGTCCATCAATAAGAATCGTCCCTGCCGTCGGATCATATAAGCGGGGTATTAGATTGGCCATGGTTGTCTTGCCCGAACCACTAGATCCAACTAAACCAATCATCTCGCCGGCGTTGATCTTGACATTGATGCCGGTCAATACCTGCTCGGAACTATCATAGGAAAAGTGGACATCTCTAAACTCAATGGTACCTTCTATCGTAGCTGGTATAATTCTCTGGTGATCACCTTTATGGCTTTCTGGCTCGGTGTCTAGGACTTCAAAAATTCGCTCCGCAGCGGTGGCAGCCTGCTGAACAACGTCACTAAAGGCACTGAGGTTACGAAGCGGATTGTAAAACTGGTTAAGGTAGTACAAAAAAGCAACCAAATCACCAACGGTTAGCCCACTACCACTAATCACCAGATACCCACCATAGCCCCAGATGATCAAAGTGCCAAAGGCGGTGGCAAAATTGAGGAAAGGCATAAAAACACCCCGTAAGCGAGCTGCCTCGAGGTGACGATCCAGCAGCTGATCGCTCCTTTGGTCGAACTTGCCCACTTCCCGGGGCTCCTGCACAAAGGATTTAACCACTTGGATCCCGGGTATGGCATCAGCCAAAACGGAATTCATCAAAGCGCGCCTTACCCAAATTCGCCGATAAGTCCCGTGGATTTTCCTAGAAAACACCCTAGTCCCCAACACGATTAAAGGCATAGGAACAAGTGTCATGGCTGCTAAGCGCCAATCATATCTAAAGAGGATGATACCCACCCCAATACACATGACCACTTCGTAAAGCAGATTCTGAGCACTCTGGACGATGAAATTCTGTAAGGTCTGGGTATCATTTGTTACCCTAGACATAAGGGCACCTGTGCGCACGGAGTCGTAGAATTCCATTCGTAGATACTGAAGATGCTCAAATACATCACTACGCATATCCCGCACAATACTTTGGCCTAACCAGGTAATAAGATATGTTCTGGTACCAGAAAACACCGCGTTAAATAAATGAGCCAGTCCCAACAGTATAACCATTAGCCGCAGGCGGTATAGATCATGCTCAATCAGCACCTCATCCACCAATTTGCCCGTAAGATAAGGTTGTACCATGGAAAGGGCGCCGTTGGTAACCAGGAGCAAGGTAGAGACTACTGCAACAAGATAATACGGCTTTAAGTACCTAAAAATTCGCCGAATCAGCTTGCGTTTTTCCATACAATACATGCATACCTGCCGACGCATAACGTGCCCACACTTGGGGCAGCGATTGCCCTCTTTTTCCAGTCGCCTTAGGACCAACCTGGTTCGTCCAGTTCTTCTATCAAAGCTCTGTACTGCCTCCATGCCATCAATAATGTCCTCTATCGCCCAAATGGCGTTCTCCACATCCATAGAGCACCGGCGGGAAAAACGGGCGATATCGACTCTGGCATTAGTGGTGACTGCATAGACAAACCCATTGCCTACAAGGTGAGTGACTTCTAAGGATTGAAGGGTTTCCAAGCCGACTGACTGTACGAGGCTATGATCATCGGCTCGTAGATTGAGCAAACGTTGATTAGTCAATACGATCCAAACAGGTGCATAGTCACCGCTAGGGGTCATGTCAACCAGGAAAGCATAGAGGATCTGCTCCTCTGGCTTGAGGATGAATTTCAGCGCTTTTCCGGCCCCTTCTTGAAGTTCGGTCTGACCTTGCCGATTAGCGAGATGGACATCTGAAATCTGGTGTACAGCCAAACTACGGCTCCCCCCCATTTGCAAAGACCCGCCGACTTGGTTTCACAGCATGGTAAGCAAATAAAGCTGCCCCGGCGCCCAGTAGGAGATCTCCGATACTAAACACATTACCAATCACCGGCAAGGGTAACAAGAATATGTCACCTAGCCACCAAAGAGGGGTATCTGACTGAATCAGGGCTGAGTTGTTTAGTGCTCCTTCTCCAGATATCCCTAGCCAAGTCATGTGCTGGGCAAGTGCCGGCATATAACCGCCATTTGCCCAGATCACTGTCAGGTTGCTCAGAAGGCCGACCCCCAAAAGAGCAAACCCTGGAAGCCGTAGATTAGCCCCAGCAAAAGCTGCCAGCAGGACATATGAGGCAATATGGAGTGAAGCTGGATCCAAGGATAGCCATTGCCTACCTAGCGGGGAAAAGGCTATGAGCTGCAACAGAAGAGCCAGCAAAACCAGTCCCGACCAGTGCAACTGACAATGAATGAGATGGCGAAGGTTTCCTCCTCGCAGAAGGCCCCAACTAAACCCCAAGACGATAAACAGAAGCAAAAACACCTTCCCTCACATCCTATGGTATTACTCTAAGGTGACAGCCGCCTCTGCCCCACCGGTAGCTCCATCCCCAGGCATAGTTGCCACCCATTCCAAGAATGCCTCTACCACTACTGGATCAAACTGGGTTCCCATCCCAGTCCAGAGCCGATGCAATGCCTCTTCTTTGGATAAAGCTTTGCGGTAAGGACGGTCTGACGTCATGGCATCAAAAGCATCTGCCACTGCCAAAATCCGGGCCCCCAGTGGAATCTCCTCACGAATAAGCCCGTCAGGATATCCCGAGCCATCTACCCATTCGTGATGATGTCGAATAAGCGGCACTCCCTTTTGGTAGTTTCTCAGTCCCTCTACAATCCGGGCTCCAGTAACAGGATGTTCCCGAACTCTTTCCATTTCCTCGGCGGTTAAACGTCCCGGTTTGAAAAGAATGTCATCTCTCCAGGTCACTTTGCCCAGATCATGGATTCGCGCAGTAGATTGGATCAGCAAGCATTCCCGCTCCGACAAACCCATCTGCTGGGTAATGGCGTTAGCATACTGGGCAACCCGCCTCGAATGCTCAGCAGTATATGGGTCTTTGCGGTCAATAATGTCTGCGAGTGTTTCCAGAACTGCTTGTGCCTGTTGGCGTACGAGAACATTATTTCTAAAGGAAACATAGATGATCGTCATAGGCAAGCAAAAAAGCACAAGGGCCGGTGCATCATGGGTATAAACAAGGGCTACCAGCATGCCAATAGGATACAAGGCAAGATCGTGGAGCAACATCTCTCTATTACCCTGTAACCATACCTCAATAGGGCGATGTCCCTGCACGAGGGCAATGACGGTGCAGGTGAGAAGGCTATTAGTGAACAAAAACGTTAGTCCTGCCACCAACCCCCAGAGAGCATGGGTTTGAAACCTAAAAGCTCCCCCAGGACCTAGGGCGTAGACTCTACTTGCCAGTGCGGCTGCAATTGCCAGTTGGGAAGTGTTGAATAAAACCCGTATGCGTGGCACCCTGCTCACGATATCACTTAGGCCAGCCGCGATAGCTGCTAAGAGCACGGCAACTTGGGGTGGAAACAGGATTACTGCCGCAAAATCCAATGCAGCAGCTACAGAAACCGTCCCTTCTTCCGATAGGCGTACAGGATAGAGCTCAGCGATGAGAGCGCAGATTCCCAACAGTATCGGGCCCAGTAATGCAACTGGCTCGAAGGTGAGTAAGGCCCAAGCTATACAGGCTGCTCCCACTAGGATAGTTGATACAACAAACATTCTTGCAACAGGTGGCATTTCTTGAGACATCGCTTTCGCTCCCAAGCACTAGGTATGCCGGGGCCTAGCTCTTGCTAGACTCCGGCATCCGACAATCACTACTCCCTATCGCCACTTGTGAGTGGCACCGGAAGCGATAACAAAGGACGCTATGACTGTTATGTAATATAGGATTCGCCACTTCATGAGCTCTCACCTCCTCTTCGGGAATTCATTATTCCATCGGCACCTAATACACACTTTTCGCTATTTTTGAGGCGAACCCTTCCGTATTCCACCAAAAACAAGCCTAAAGAACCACTGATATAGTAGGGTATACAAAGGCCGCAAGCATGATGCCTGCGGCCTATAAATGGTTGCGGGGGCCGGATTCGAACCGACAACCTTCGGGTTATGAGCCCGACGAGCTACCAGACTGCTCCACCCCGCGATGACTAATTCACTGGGGCTTTCGCCCTTAAACATTATACTACATGGAAAGGAATTGTCAAGTTGCCGACACCCAACATCTCACACTTCTGGTGTTTGCATTGGCTACATCCAAGCTATGCTAGCATACGAACCCCACCTTGTCCATAGACTATGACTAGTCATCAATAGGAGGTGACATAGATGGGTACAGGGCAAAAACGAAATGTACCAGTTAATCTCAATGCAATGCAGGCACTATATCAGCTTAAGTACGAAACCGCCAACGAGCTGGGCATTCAGGTTCCAGCAAATGATTACTGGGGCGATTTGCCTTCTCGGCAGTGTGGTGCAGTAGGTGGCAACATGGTGCGCAAGATGATCGCTGCCGCCGAGCAGTCCCTCATCGAGCAGACTGTTGCCGGAGTTCGCCAGGGCTTTGCACAGGGACTATCTACCACTACTAATCCAAGTACGGTAAATATTCCTCCTGCCAACTAACATATCCCTGGTTTAGCTATGCATTATCGCTTAATCGTTGTGACCGGGCGGGCCCTCGGGGCCCGCCTAATCTAAGCCTTTTGTTCGGTGTTTGTTTGTCCATACTCCGTAGCCAATGTACCCAATAGCCATCGTTAACATGATCCTTCATCGTCGAAATTCGGTGGGTGTTTGCCCCTCGATCTTTTTGAACACCTTAGTGAAGTAGCTGGGATCTTGGTAACCTACAGAGGCAGCAATCTCTGATACTGTTTGACTTGTCTCCAATAGCAGGCGTTTAGCTTCTTCGACCCTAATCCTGGTCAAGTACTCAATGAAATTCATTCCTAGCTCTTCTTTGAACAACCGAGAAACATAATATGAGCTGAAGTGTACAGCTTGGGCTACATCCTCTAGTGTAAGATCTTCCCGAAAATGCTCCTTAATATAACTGACTGCCTGACGTATCACCGGCAAATTCCGGGTTTCTCTAGTAGCATAGACTTCATCCATGAAAGTATCTAGTACCTTGACGATCCAGGCACAGATTTCCTCAACTGGCTCAAGGTTGGCTAGTTCCTGCACATAAGCAAAGTTAAGGCCTAGAAGGCGATGTAGGCTGCCGCCACCTTCTACCGCCGCCCGGGACAAGACAACACTTAGTTCAAGCAACCTGGCTTTCACAACCTCTGGTCGGCCGACAGAGTTAAAGAGAATATCCCCTAGGATCTGGTTAAGAATCTCTTTTGCACCGGTTCGATCCCCCAGCCGCACCCTTCCTAGCAACTGTCTTTCTTTTTCCAGTGGATACAGGCTTCCACTGGGGCCCGTAATCTCAGGATCAAGGGACTTCTTCTTCTCAATAATGCTCTCCGCCAGGCGTGCTTGCTGGTGACTAACTCTCCTTTGATGGTTGAAAGGCATACTGCTTTGGGTGCTTAGGTATACGGCCACGGCAAACAGCAGATCTGAGGCTGCCCGCACTTCTTGTGTATTCTTGGTCGGTACCAAAGTCGCGGCACTAATCAAGGATTGTGGGTCTATGCCACAAGCCTCCCCGAGACGACTTAGCTCTCTCTTAGTCAGATCATCCATTTCCCACATGATGACCTGACCTGCCACGAGCCCCCCCAGGTATTCATCGGCGCTAACTAGGGGTGAGGCCCAAACCACTAATCCCGCCGGGCATCGATGCACATACCCCTCCCCTAGGATCATCGCCTGTTTCCCTAGATCAGCTATGCATGCTTGACAAAGATGCTGCCCATACTCTGTCTGGTTAATTAGAGCGCAAAGCCGTGCCAGAGGCCGGGGTGAGGTAAGCACGATTTCCCCATCCACATCAAAAGCAGCCACATAGACTTTGTGGGCCAAGGCATAGGCATTAAGTAATCGCTGCATTTCATCCAGGTCAAGCAATTTGGTAAATAGGTTAGTAGGCATCATTGTAACGGCGCTGCATGCGTCGCAGGATATTCATCTGAGTACGAGTAAGCTGTTCACACTCACCTAACGCATTCATTAGGTCTGCTTGCTTTTTTGCATCCAATTGTCCCATTGTCTCCTCTAAAAGCTGGAGTTGAAGTGAATAGTGCTCCAAAAGGCGCCAGATAAGATCCCGCGGCTGCAACTGACCCATCCTTTCTTGCTCATCTACCCAATGAAACGCCTTCTAGTTTGAGTAGACGTTGCTTTAAGTTCAAGCCACCACCATAACCACCAAGTCCATCTGTAGCCACCACCCTATGGCAAGGGACTATGATGGAAATTGGGTTCCGGCTATTAGCTTGCCCCACTGCCCGGGCCAAGCCCCGGTTGCCAAGGATGTCGGCCATATCCCTATAGGTACGCGCTTCTCCCCAAGGGATAGTCAATAATGCCTGCCAGACCCTCAGCTGAAAATCAGTGCCCAATAGCTGTAAAGGGAGCTCAAACTCTCGGCGGTTACCGCTAAGGTACTGTCTGACCTGTTCCAAGGCCAATTTGGTTAGGGGCGTCGCGCCCAATTCTAAGGATAGGCCCCATTTATGAGCAAACTCTGTTAGCCCTTTAGGTGGCTCGTTTCCAGCATTGGAGGGTATTTCTAGCAAATTTGCCGGTGGCAACTCCAAGTAAACCACCTTGTTATCATATACGCCTACCCAGAATTCGCCCCACCCCGAGATTGCCAAACGATCAGCATAGATGCGCACCATTCACGCCCCCAAAATACTCTCTGTGTTATGCTACGATCATCTTTTCTTCACATGGGGCCTGATCCCTGTTAACAAAGACTACAACAAAACCGCCTCGAATCCATCAAGGCGGCCATTGGTGCCGGAGGCGGGACTCGAACCCGCACGACCTTATAGGAGATCAACAGATTTTAAGTCTGTCGCGTATGCCTGTTTCGCCACTCCGGCAGGCTAGCGAGATAATTATACATTACTTCTCGTTGGTGGTCAATGCCACAGGAGCCCGCAAAACCACCAATTTCTCTCTCCGAACCAAACAACTGACCACCGCCGAGCAAGTGCTAGCTATCTACACCACACCCGCGACAGAACCTCTCCCATTCTTCATCATAGCAAAAATCCATTGTTATCCCTTGTTTTCTAAGGAGTCCCGCCACTATGTCACCTATGGGGTTTGGTTTACTAACTGAGCCATTTGGGTCTGCTAGATGGTGGGCTAGATGTGTATGTAAGCACTTGATACCCCGCCCTCGAATTCCGCCCACACCGGCTGCTTCCAGCACCTGGGCTTGGGCAGGATATCTTTCCTTGAGCAAAGCCAGCTCTTCTGATGGTACCAGTCGAACCCGCTCTTTGGCATACTGATCATGCGCCTCATCCCACTTGTTAGCTAAGGTGTCATCTGTTTCAACCCTTTGCTGCAGCCGGTTGATCCACCCTTCTGTCTCTAAGCCACCGACCTGGCCTTTTAGTGCCGGACATGTAAGCCAGTACAGAGTCGGGAAGATCTTGGGCTGTCCTTTGCCCCAGTAAATCGGATAGGTAGTGATCACTTGGGGATGACCAGCGAGACAACGCTTAGCGACACACACAACGCCCCGAGGTGGGCGCCCTAACTGACGAGTAATCTTCCCTAAATCATCTTGCCGCATACCATCACCTAACAATAATCGAGGCGCCAAACGGCGCCCCATAGTTGAATGAATATGTGTATTATCTTAAAACCGCGCTGGTCCCCCTCGGCCTCCCCGCTTAGAATCCTGACTTTTACGCAGATCCTGTTGTCTTTGTTCACTATCTTTGAGAAACTTGGAAAGCCGATCCTCGAAATCCTGGCGGGAAATTCTTCGGTTAACGCGGTTAGAGGTATTAGTGCCATTTACCTGTTTAATAGACAGTCCGATCTTGTTGCCATTAATGTTAATAACTTTGACCTTAATCCGATCGTTTTGTTTTAGGTAGTCGTTGATATCCTTGACATAGGCATCGGCCACTTCGGAAATATGAACTAAGCCTGTTTTGCCGTCGGCTAGCTCCACAAAAGCGCCAAAATTAGTGATACCGGTGACTCTCCCCTCGACAATGCTGCCGACCTCGATTGCCATACGTAAATAAATGCCTCCTC
>JAAYSL010000081.1 GCA_012518315.1 Bacillota bacterium
CTCAGAAGGAAGGTTAGTAGCCTTATCTAAAAGGCCGACTGCATCCAGCAACCCCTTTACCCGCTGTTCCGGGTAATTCCTCTTGCGATATCCCTGTTATCCCCCCAGGCGCATAGAGGTTTTTGGCTCCCTAAGGCCATAAAAATCGCTATCATTAGAACCGGTACCAAGAGTTGTGAGCCGGTTCTTTCCTTCATCACTAATCAAAAGCGGTAGCAGTACATTCTCTTCCACGGTGAGATCTGGAAGGAGAAAGTGAAACTGAAAAACAAAACCCAAAAAACCATTCCGGAGTCTAGCCCGCTCATATTCCCGGAGCCCATTAGCCGGTATACCCATGGTTACTATCTCACCACTAGTCGGTCGATCCAGAAGACCGATCATATGTAGGAGGGTGGTCTTCCCTGCTCCTGATGGGCCTAAGACGGCCAAAAACTCCCCAGGATAGATAGATAAATCAATATCAGCTAAAGCCAAGCGCTTCTCCCCGGGGTATTGCTTAGATACTCCTCTAAGCTCCACAACGGGAGATGCTCCCTGCAATTGCCCATCTTGGTGCCTCTTATCCATGGCGTAACACCTCTGCAGGCAAGCTAGCACTAATCCTTCGGGCAGGGAGAAAGCTTGCCACCATACTCACTCCGATACCACCTAGCAGGGCAAATAGTATATCTGTCAGCCTGATCTGTACTGGCACCTCATCAACAGGATAAAGGTCTCCTGGCAAGGGTAAGCCAAAGACATCTATTGCCCAAGAAACCACTAAGCCAAGGATACACCCAAACAGAGCACCGATTATTCCCAAAAACACTCCCTGGAGTACAAAGGTATATCTGATCCTTCGAAGTGAAAGCCCCATTGTAGAGAGAATAGCTATATCTTTCTGGCGCTGCACGACATGCATGCCTATGACATTGGCGATCCCAAAGCCTGCGACTACCAGCATCAAGAAAAGCACCAATGCAAAAACCCGTTTCTCTAAAACCAGAGCATCAAAAAGACTCCGATTTAGCTCCCTCCAGGTAACAGTGTCGATACCCATGTAGCTATCTCGTACTTGGTGAGCCACCAATTCAGCTTGAAATGGGTCTTGTAATTGAACCCTAAGCTCTCCAATGACTTGGGGGGTGTTAAGTAGTTTCTGCACATCTTCCAGACAGAGATAGGCAAAGCTGTCATCATATTGGGCTATACCTGAATCAAACTGGGCTACGACTTCAAAAGCTTCGGTTCGGCGGGAGGGAAAGGTAATCCAGACCCAATCACCGATGTCGGTTCCCAGCCAATTGGCAACACCTTTCCCAAGGATCACTTGGTTAGAATGAAGATCCTCAAGTTCACCTGTGGAAAGCTTACTTAAGGCAGGACATATCTCAAACTCGGCCTCTGGCAGGATCCCTCTAATCTGCACACTTCTTGTCACTCTCCCAAAGGTGACAAGGCCCTGGGTAAACAGGCCGGGTGCTGCCATAGCTACCCCTGGAATCTGCATAATATGGGAGATGAGCTCCTTTGGATTTTCGAAGCTAGGCCCATTTAGGGGCACAACCATTAGATGAGATGTAAGTCCCAATACCCTGTCGGTTAGATCGGCCTGAAAACCATTGGTCACAGATAAAAAAACGATCACAGCGGCAACACCCAAAGTGATACTAACTAACACCAAGAGGCTCTGTTTCCATCGCCGACTGATATGCCGATGTGCCATCATGAGCTCTACCCGCATGATTCCTAGGAAAGCCACCTAATGGGCCTCCCTGCCCTCCCTCGCCTCTAATACTAGCTTTAGGCCTTCCACTAGCTTTTGATGATAATCGCCCTTTCATGATCACTAAATGGACCCGAAAAGAAGCACCCTCTCCCTTCGGACACGCCACTAGCCGCTTATATCTTACCATAGACACCTAATTGTGGAAAGCAAGAAGGGGAGGCGGCGTTGGGAACCACACTCCCCCAATTGCAGGGTTTAAGATGGGATGATCAGTTTTTGGCCGATCCAGAGATCATAGCCGGTGAGGTTATTCGATTTGACTAGCTGTTCCACCGTTACCTTGTACATCTTGGCAATACGCCAAAGGCTATCCCCTGTTCGAACGGTATAAGTTGCTCGATTGGGTGCCTGGCTTATGGGAGCAACACTGGATGTGGGAATACGAAGCCTTTGACCGATCCAAATGATATCGGGATCAACCTTAGGATTCACAGCCAATAGGCTAGTGATGGTAACCCCGTACCGTTTGGCAATAGACCAAAGGGTTTCCCCGGTTCTTACCGTATGCCAGGTTGTCTTATTGTTTACAACCTTCGCCGGTGCATCTAGATTCATCCACTGATCTACCACTGCATCTCCGTGCTGATTGAAGACAATGAACTCAAAATCGCCCTCAGGAACATCTTTCCGTGGCAGAGTGACAAGATCGAAAGGATGGGTCAACATCATTGTGACCATGTCGTCTTTGCCGGGACTCTTCATTCCCACCTTGACCAAAAGACTACGGTCATTGACATTGATCTGGCCGATCTTCACGTCATAGCCACCGGATGTGCCTCCCAAGTATGCCACGATGGCTACGTCCTTTTTGAAGTCCACATCTGTAAGGGCATCAGCGATTGGCTTTCTCGCCAGTCGTGGCAGTCCCCTCAGAAACTGGTTAGCCTCAGGCTTGCCAGAGAGTAGGCGAAACTGAGTAGCCTTGGTGTCTCCCCTCCACTGCCATCCCGAGATATCCTCCTGAGAAGTGGAAAGGATGATCCCACTCCGGGCAGCACCTTCCGCCATCACCGGTAGACTAACAATAGTGAGGACGATGAGTAAAGCAATGATTCTACGCATTCTCGAATTCTCCCCCTTTCCTTGTCGATCATATCATGCTTTGTGAATTATCTGGGTAGTGGAATGATGGTGGCAAAGGAAGTATTTACGCCTCTGCCGCGTTCCTGCCAATGTCAAGAAAAACGCATGAGGAGAAAATCGGCAGGTTAACAGGCATTGGGTATAGAAATGATCGGCAGCAATGATTACCGCCGGCGAAAACCGGGTACTCAAGATGGTTGCCGTCAACTGGGATGGCAAGCTTCTGCCACCTTGTGGCCGATGCCGTGAGTTTATTAGCCAACTCCACGATGATAACCTTGATACAGAGGTGATGGTGGCCAAGGGTGTAGTTGTCACCATCGGTGAGCTGCTTCCCCACACTTGGCGGTAATACATAGTTCAATATAGTAACCGAATAATAACCGAGAAAATACACCCACAGGACAGATGGAAAACCACAGATCCCCTCGTTTTTGTGAAATGGCAGATGGCAGAGTATTGGTGTGAGGCTGGCACGGTCAACTAGTAGAGAGTAGGCAATCATATATGCGAAAACCGTTCAATCCGGCAACGGCACTATGGTTTGGCGCTTTTTGCACTTCCTTTGCAGCGACTTTCATTATTGCAAGTCAGGAGCCACCTTTCGTGGTGGCTTTCTATCGTTTGCTTTTTGCAGTGGCATTTCTCCTCCCTGTCGCGGCCATCCAGGGCTGGGATCAGCTGAGGAGCTTAGACCGTGGTCACCTGGTTGGGTGTCTATTAGTGGGCGTATTCTTTGGATTGCATCTAGTCGCCTATATAGCATCACTAGAATACACCTCAGTGGCCTCGGCTGGAGCCCTACTAGCCCTGCAACCTGTTTTTGTGGCCATAGGAGCCTCCATCTTCCTCAGGGAGCATATCGAGTTAAGGGTTAAGATTGGCATTGTCTGTGCTGTTATCGGGGGCCTGATTGTCGGTAGTGGTGATCTACTCACCGTTACCAAGACAGCGCTGATGGGGGATTTTCTGGCGCTCGCCTCAGCTTTGATGATCAGTCTATACTTTGTGGCCGGTCGAGCTCTGAGGCAACACCTTGACATTATCCCATACCTCGTAGTTGTATACGGGAGCTCTGCCATGGTTGTAGCCATCATTAGTTTTCTTTTTCGGACCTCACTTGCTATCTCTAGTTCGAAAAGCTTGGTTCATCTATTGGCTTTGGGCCTAGTCTCAACCGCCATCGGTCATGGTATCTTTAATTGGGCTTTAAAATACGTTAATGCCTCAACGGTATCACTGGTAATGCTAGCCTCACCGGTTGCCGAGACTGTATGGGTGTATTTTTTCCTGGGCCAAGTCCCTGCCCTTACCTCGATCATCGGAGGCATAATTGTGATTATCGGTACAGTGCTAGCAATGAACGGTGAGAAGGAAAAGACCCACGAGGCCGAGATTGCAGCAGACGCATAATCTATGGGTTGGTGGAAATCTATGCTAGAGACCATCCAAAGAGGAAAGCAATACGGGCGGCCTAGGCCACACATCCAGATAATCTGTTACATAGTACTAAGCCTGGCCGCCTGAGCTTTAGTCTATCACTATGCCTGTAACCTTAAAATCAGTAGATCTCTACCACCTAGCTTCACCTTTCCAGTTAGCTCTTTGCCTGTCAACAGATCCCGGAATCTATCTGTACCTAGATCGATTTCTATACTGTCAGCATTGTGGTTGAGGACAAAGGTGAAGGTTTGACCGTCTTTGTGACGCTCTGTGACCTCAATCCCCACCGGTGTTTCCAGTATGGGAGTAATACCTTTCTCAGAACAAAGATACCGTACTAGCCTGTCAACAAAACCTTGCTCTGGGTCACTAGCTACATACCATGCCCAACCTTGACCGAATCTGTTTCTAGTCAAAGCAGGGCGACCCGCGTAAAAATCTGTGGCATACGTCCCCACTACCTCCGCAGTCTCAGCGTGAATGAGATCACACATAAGGCCTACAACATGATTTCCTGCCAATTCCGGGAATGCTTCAGAAATCACAATGGCATTACGCATATCCGGGAACAGTGCATCGATCTCCTCTGCCCAAATGCCAGTAACCTTACGTAGTTCGCCGGGATAGCCTCCCAGCACTGCTCTATCGTTATCATCGACGATACCACTAAAGAAAGTAGTGAGGAAGGTACCACCTTGAGAGACAAATTCCTCTACTTTCTCGGCATAGCCAGGTTGCAGAAGGTATGCTACCGGTGCTATGACAATGTCATACTTGTCCATGTCCATAGCTGGACTAATTAGATCCACCGGTATGTTTTGATTCCAACAAGCCCTATAGTATTTCTCAATCTGAGGCAGATACTTAAGGTCTACCGTAGGACCACTGGAGAACTCGAGCGCCCACCAGTTTTCCCAATCAAAAAGCAGGGCAACCCGTGCATGAATCCGGGAATCTAGCAATGCATCTCCCAGCTCCACCAGTTCTTTGCCAAGCTCTGCACATTCCCGAAAAACTCGAGTATGCTCGTGCCCAGCATGGGAGATCACGGCTCCATGGAATTTCTCGCAAGCTCCCCTAGACCGCCGCAGCTGGAAAAACATGATAGTATCAGCACCATGAGCCACCGCCTGATAGCTCCACAGCCGCATCACTCCCGGTCGTTTCAGACCATTATGGGGCTGCCAGTTTTGTGTGCTGGGAGTCTGCTCCATAAGCATGAAGGGCTGGCCCTCTTTGAGGCCTCGCATCAAGTCATGCCGAAGTGCGATAGTGGACATATCTGTCTTATTGGAGGGGTAGTTATCCCAAGATATGATGTCCAGGTAAGGAGCCCAGGCGAAGTAATTAAGAGGTTTGTAGGTACCCATGAAGTTGGTTGTCACCATCACATCCGGTGTGTGTTCCTTGATAGCTTGGTATTCCTCGATGTAGCATTGGAGCAGGCTATCGGACATGAAGCGCTGGTAATCCAAGGATATTCCTTGAAAAGCCGTACGAGTAGGATCTGATTCCGACAGATGCTCACTCAGGATATTAGGGGGCACGATCTCTTCCCAGTCATAGAATGTATGACCCCAAAAACGAGTGTTCCATCGTTCATTTACCTCATCTAGTGAGCCATAGCGCGTCTGCAACCATACACGAAAAGCCCTGGTACAGTTCTCACAATAGCAGCTACCACCGTATTCATTGGATACGTGCCATGCTACCAAAGCAGGATGGTTTTTGTACCGTTCGGCCAGTTTACTGGCTAACCTCCTCGAGTAATATCGATACGTAGGGCTGTTGGGACAAGAGTTGTGGCGAATACCAAAGCGACGCTTGCGTCCTTGAAAGTCCACCCGGAGAACATCCGGATAGCGGTGGGCCATCCACGCCGGATGAGTAGCAGTTGAGGTAGCTAGGCAGGCATATACACCGTTTTTCGCCATCAGGTCAAGCATTTCATCCAGCCATCCGAATTCATAGCGTTCCTCTTCTGGCTGAAGTAATGACCAGCTAAATATGGGCAGTGAAGCCACATCAATATGGGCTAGTTTGAACAGACGCATGTCTTCCTGCCAAATCTCACGAGGCCATTGGTCGGGATTATAATCGCCCCCATACCAGATCTTCGGTAGCTTCGAGTTGATCATTGCAGGTCCGCCTCCCTTTTTCTGCTAGTAGTAGGATCATATGTCAGTTGAAAGCCAAGGCACGGAGTCAGTCTCAAAGCGTTTCAACACGGTGTGAAAAAACTACTTGCCAAACACAGCCGTTGAGAGTTGTGGTTGGCAGTAGCGAGGGTTAGGGGATGTAGAAGGGAAAACGGTATGACCTTTTCGGATGCCGGGCCCAAGTAATCGACCATGGTCTCTCTAGGGACTCCCGAGGGCATGGTCATTGATTCTGCGTCTCCTGTGGAGAAGCAAATCGGTATCCCCCACAATGGCCCCACCTGTATCAGATCTGAGTCTAAGCTGCGTACTCTACTCACGAGACTATTTCTGCCTGTATTAATGAATTGAATCAACACCTCCCTTCTTGGCTATGCTACAATAGTGCATCCATTTCTTCAGGACCAATCACCCTAATGCACTTGTACCCCCGATCGCTGAGTACTTGTTTTGATCTGCCTTGCCCTGTGTCCAGTCCTGTAAGATAGATAAAGCATCTTAGGTTGTTTTTCTTTGCATAATCATCATGTCGTTTCATGAAATCAAGTTTGTTCCTTATTTCATTGGGCCATAGTTCATAAGGCTGGCTCTCAGGAATGAAGTTACTTACGTTAACCTTGCATTCATGCAGTTCCAACATCCGTTTTCCCAGAAAAGCAACATCCCAATCGCTTTTCCCTTCCACAATTCGATGATATTGTTTCTTACGCTTTAGCCGCAAAGAACACTGAATGTTCTTGCGTCTGACGTGTTCGATATTGAGACTGTCGGAGCTATAGACAATATACTCTAGAAAACGCGTTCTTGGATCCTCTTGATTAGGAGGAGTATAAGGTACATTGTATATGCCCCTCATTAGTTCTGTTAGTTTTATTTGTTGTTCCTGAGTTAGACTACCCCAACGCCTTGAATATGCTATTCTAACGAAATCCAGGGTCTTACTATGCAGCTCAGGGGAGCTCCCATACCTGACTCTAGCGAGGTAATCCGCCACCAGAGGCCAGACTTTTCGGTGGCTTCTTATGAAGCTTGCAAGAGAGCGAATCTCGTCCGGGAAACGGGTATTCGTGTCTACATTTTTTTCTGAACATAAATGGATTTGCTTCATGTGCAACATCTATCTAATGATCTTTAATGTTGGAATGAGTAGAGGTGGTAGGCCCATCTTTCCCGTTAGCGATGACACAGTCTCCCGGATATATGGCCAGACGTTAATGGGGATATTCCTGGTTAGGAACTGCCTAATCAAGTCGTCACCAAATTCATCCACGGTGACACCTTCATTTAGCTCAAATTTTACTAGCCATGCCATCTTGACACTGATTTGAGGGTCTTCAGCCTCCTTCGCACTCGCTTCGAGAGTAAAAAGAACTTTGGCCGCTAGTTCTTCCACGGAAATCTCATCATCTGGGATGCTAAGATCATGCTTGACCCTAAGGGGAACCCGCAGATCTTCCGTTCTGAACATGTCTAGCCCGAACAGTGAGATCTTACCAATATTAACCGATTCGATCAGCTCACGGTACAAGTTCGTCTCATTTATTGAAGCCTCGCCCATCATCAATCCCCCTGAAAAAGCGCTACCCCATTCAAAACGGAGCAGCGCTTAGGCAATAACTATAGTGCTAATAATCAAGCTGCCACCAACCCAAAATCTTCAGTTGTATGCAAGTATACATCTTGTCCAGACACTTCCCCGAAAAAAACACCACTGGAAGCACTCTCCCACATCATGAAATCCGTGTGTTCGTTTCTTTCATTCTCTGGATCAACTTGGTAATCCTCAAAGGCCCACCTTAATGACGGCAACGTATTATTGATAGTTCGCCAAAACATCTCCAGGTTTTCTGGATCATTAAAATCTTGATTCTTTGCAACAGTAATCAGCTCATTAAAAGCCTGAATAGCAACTGCCATCTCATAGCACAATGACCCTTCTGCCCTTAGGATAGTATTCCCAATTTCGGCTACTATCTTTTCCCCTTCGTCATGAAGCCATTCTGTCATCCATTGAGCTCGTTCTTTCCTAATCCCTTCATCTATGGTTGCATGAGTCCTATACCATTCAATTTCATCCCTGATGCGTTTACATAGATCGTCCAATGCCTTGAAAGCCGGGTTATTGCTCTGTTCCGATTTCTGAGTATCATGAAGAACATACTGCCAAAAACATCCTTCAATCAGCATTGGTGCCCACCTCCAACAGGACGTTATCTTGATTCTCAACAGGTATTGAGTGTCCATAGGGCTAACACCTCCAGCACTATGGTTACTCAATACAAGCTAATTTATGCTAATCATGGGTAAAGTGCCCGGAACTATCCACATGTTCTATAGAGTATCCAGGGATGTCTAGAACTGTCCGGATTTACTTTAAGTTTCGTCTCAGAAACACTAACTCCTCCAATTCATGACACCCTTTTCCCAAAAATTAACCTTCCCTGTTACCAGTCTGCTTTTCATTACCCCACAAACATTAGCTGACATCCTAGACCACGCCCTAGTTCTCCGCACTCGCCTAAGACTAAATCCGTAGAACTTATAGATCCGCACCGGGAAAACCCCGGAATTCATTCCGGGGATGAAGGGCGAACAAGCGTTTGACAGATTCTTCGCCATGTGGTACCATGTGGTTGCTATAAAATGCATTCTTCAAGACACTCGGTGTACCTTCTGAACTATCATATAGTCTGGATACCTAAGTATCGAAGAAGCATCCTTCAGGGGGAGATCA
>JAAYSL010000082.1 GCA_012518315.1 Bacillota bacterium
CTAAAGTATTTACTGGAGGAGCTGCCCAACGCCACCACCCAAGATCTAGACAAGTTTATGCCCTGGTCCGAAGACATACCGGAGCACTGCCGCACCCCGGAGAAGAAATAGTAGCAGTCTAAACATCTTGGCCTCCACTACCGTGGAGGTTTTTTTATCCCCGGCAAAGACCTCTATCAGCGCTCGAAAGTTCCATCTCAAGTTGTCAAGGTGCGTCAGATTTTACGCTTACATTGTTCCAATTATCATAATGGATACACTCGGATAACACTAAGGAATGTGTTAGTATCTCAACAATGCCGAGGTTTCCCTCTGATTCAAAATACCTAACGAGGCTTGAAATCAGTTTCCTCACTTCACTTTTGTCGTCCAGCATTCACTATCAGTGCCTCCATAATAGTGCCAAGATAAATCACACTAGCGTTTGAACAAATTGAGTTGAAGCAACTACCGCCGCCCCGAATTCCGCTGTTCCGTCAATTGCCAGTCCGGACATGGCGGTCTTTAAGAAATTCCTTTTGGGAGATGACTGCTTCTATTCACTTTCAATAGCCTCAAGGCTATCTTTCACCAGGTTTCGCCGTCGGCACCTAGGTTGACAGGCCCTCGCTTACATGGTTCACACACCTTGCAGGGACTTGAAGCTCCCTGTTGCTTCTTTCACATAGAAGTAGGTTAGACCTATGTGAGGTAAGATTACTGTATTTGGCAAGTTACGTTCTGGGCACTGATCATCTGTGTATAGATAACAAGTTGCCTTTCGCCATTATCGAATGGCCCCATGCAAATCCCTATCTGGAGCTAAGGATTATGGCCTCGCGAAAAACGTCTTTAGCATCTAGAACACTACCATTACATAACTTCCTTACTGCAACTTCAAACAAGCGGGCTCGTCTTTGGATGAATGCGTTGTAATCCCTATCGATTTTCTCTGCCCGCTCTTTTGCCTCTAAACCTTCATATCCTCCATTCGCCAGTTCATCCATTGGGATCAGATGACTGCTCAATCTGTATTTAATGGTCTCTTCCTTCGCCCATTTGAATCTTTCTCTTAAGTACTCTAGTGGTTCCTTTCGGCCAATATTGAGGTTTGTCTTTTCGCCAATCAGCGCGCAATTCATTGCGATGGAGCTCTTGTCTTCCAGTCCAGCCTCGGACAACAAGGACTCTGGAAAGATGTGATGGTAATGGCGTTCGGAGATGTTTGAGGCTGTGACCCTCTCTTCTGTCGCAAAATCAAATGCTCCTAATCTGGTGGTTATGGCCAGGACGGCTCTGCCATCGATGGATGCCAATTTGGGCCACGGTGCATCCACTAGTTCCTCTGCCGATGGGAGCTCGTATGCAGCTTCGTTGAATATCGGAACACTCTCTCCAATACTTGATAATTCATGGTCTTGAGATTGGCCGCCAAGGATTCTCTTTAGTCCTTGATAATCCCGATAGGCATGGGTTGCAGCCGAGTTCTCATATCTGCCAGTAAGGAAGGCTCTCCACATATACTGTTTAAGAATACGTTCACACCATCCGCGCCTGTCACCGAATTCGGGAACAAATCTGTATAGCGCCGCTATCACCCACAGCACAGCATTAGTCGGTAGACGGGCATCATCGAAAATCCCTTCACTTTCCAGGAGCCCCGTCATTCTGTCTAGACCAGCGGCCATCACATCCCACTGTGCTACCATGAGCTTTTTGTCCATCTGCCATGCGCCCCGCTGATTGGGCATCCTATCCTGGAGCAAAGCAGAGGTGTTGAGAATGAGTCGAGGCAAATCATCATAGCGACTAATCCCCGGGTATGTATTAGTAAGCTGCTCTTGCTTTACCCGTAGCGACTCCCCTAGCTCACTCTCCACCTCTGCTACAATGATGTCATAAGTCGTAAGTGGCTTACTATTTGTGTTCATATTTATAAATACTTCTAGAGCTACCGACTTAGATGTAAATGACGGAAGGGCAAGATATGGCAGGTTATAGTTTCTTAGAATTGAGCGGAGGTCTCTAATCGTATCACTAATAGACTTCTTCCAGTCGAAAAATGCCTCTAACTCCTCCACATCCAACTTTGGCTTCCTATTGGCTGTAGCCTGGTTTAACCATTCGTCTATCTCTTCTTGAATATCTTCCGGCCGCAAGAGCTGCATCGGAATTAAACCCCTCTTGAGTGTTGCCGTGGGATCATCACACCAGAGCGGATATCTCCTTCCACTGGACTTAAAAAATCTTGTTTCGCAAAAGACACTCAGTTCTTCACTATCATTCCCAGCACTTTCATCAAATTCGGGTATATAGACAAAGTAGGTATGCCGTTCGTAGTTATTATGTAGCACGCGCCACATAGCCGTTAAACGCTGCTGCCCATCAAGGAGGTGTTCGTACACCTTACCACCTGCTTGCGGGGCTGTGGAAATATACCTGGAGACGAAGGGCTCTTTCTCGCCGACCTCGAGGACTAGTGTAATTCCCAGGGGGAGATTATGGATTACCATATTCATCATACTCTTGATTCTCCCTGAGTCCCAGGCTTCCAGTCGTTGAAAACGGGGAAGCCTAATCTCACCCCTTTGAATCTTCCCGTACCAATCTTGTATCGATCGATTACTGGCCTGCAACTTTTACTCCTCCCTTGTATGCCGTGATTGATGCATCGGAAACCCTGCCTACCTCTTGCCTACAAAGGTGCATTTTGTGCTATTGAGCATAGTCTTGAGGCTGGAGTTCAGCAAAAGCTACGGATAACAATGATATTTGCCGAGACACTTCGCGGTTTTCCTGCAATTCCTTGAGCTTGTCCTTTCGTTTGCTGTCTAGAGACCTGATCTCTAGTTGCGCCAGACGCAGTTGTCCCTGCCACGCTGGAATAATCTGCCTATACTCTCTGTCAGTGCTGGCGCGAGCTTTCTCTATTTGCTTCTTTAGTCGTTCACAGTCCGCCTCCTTGGCTATGCGCCAATGCCCAAATAACCCTTCCCAACGCCTTTTTTCTTGCTCATATAACTCTTCATTCTTTTGTGTATGTTTGGAGTACCCCTTTTCTGTCTGCTCCATAACCTCAGCCTTTGCCCTCTGCCACAGAACCTCTAACTCTTCCAAAGTTGGTAAGTGAGGAGGCTCTTGGGTCGGTTCCAATGAAGGGGCTTCAGCCAAAACCTGGCTTAGGTAAGGGCTATACGTACCGGTTGGCCAGCAGTATACTACAGATACAATATCACTATCGGGCCACAATCCCCTGAAGTCTATTACAATGTTGAACTGAACGGCATACTGGGATGGTGGATTCTCAACAAACACGCGACGACATGTTACTAGGCCTGGGAAACCGTCCCTCAAGCACTCTTCGAAGACGACATCGATCAAAGGATGTCCGAAAGCGAAGAAGTGTAGATCCTCATGCGTTAGTGCAATACTCGGGTCAAATGTTCCATAATAGGCATCGTGATTCTGAATAGTTGGGTAGTTATTACGGAGCACGTCCGGTGGATGAATCCAGTATCTACCGTCTCCGTCGGCCTCGACAATCGGGCCGGCAGCTTTTGAGTTCGCCTTAATGTACCTATCCATAAAAGCCAGAGTAAATGACTGAAGGTCTCTCCAACTACGTCGGGGTTCTTTGCCCATAAGCTCCACAACCCTCTCGCGCCGAAAACTGCGCCGGTCCATAAGAAAATCGTCTAGCCTCTTATCGACCTCTTGTTGAAGCTGTATCCTGTCCTCCAATTTGTTGCTCCAAGCCCGAAAAGTCTCATCATCTGCACCCATTAGGACCTGTTCGAACTCTTCCTCTAAGCCCTCCAGAATGGGATCCAAGGCGCCAACAGATTCTTGGAAAATACGAATCCGATTGTGTAACACATCAACAATACGTTCTTCGATAGTACCCAAGCACTGGTAGTTAAATATCAGTATATCCTTAGTCTGACCTATCCGATCCAGGCGACCGATTCTTTGCTCTATTCTCATGGGATTCCAAGGCAAATCATAATTTACTAGAATATGACAAAACTGGAAGTTTCGTCCTTCACTACCTGCTTCGGTAGAAATCATGATCTGGCTGCTCTCACGGAAATGCTGCACGGCCCTGTCCTTTGCCTCACGACTCATACCGCCATGAAACACCTCTACCTTATACCTCTCGGAAAGGATTTTCCGGAGATAATCTTGAGTTTCTCGAAACTGGGTGAAAATCAGGACTTTCTCATTGGGATTGTCCTGAAAAACTTCCTGCACGTCTTCGCTCAAAGCTGATGCCTTACTGTCTATGGGTCCTAGTCTGTTTATTTGCTTCAGAACCTTCTCCCAGAACCGGATTTCTGGCGAAAGAAGTAAGCGACGATCTCCTTCGATAGCCGCAGCAACCTGGTCACTGTATTCTTCTTCATCCAATTCACCCAACAGTTGCCCATGGGAATCTGTCAGTAATTCCATTGTTCCTTGAAGCTTGCCTACACGGTTTAGTGTGGCCTTTCGCAGTGCGGCCGGGCTTGACACAAGCATCTTCTGAAAGGCAATCATAAGAAAAACTCTTCCTAGGTTCTTTCCAGCGAAGGAATGGGAATATTCAGCGCTCAGATACTCCGAAACCATTCCATAAAGCTGCTGCTCCTCTGGTGTTAGCCTTACCTCCCGGATGCATGGCTTTCTCTCGGTCGATATTCCAAGCACGCGTTTGCGATTTCGAATCAGCACCTTTGATAGGGCATCTTCAAAGTTCTCGTCAATTGACCGAATCATCTCATTCCTAATAGCTTTATTGGCCAGCCAACCTTCAAACTTCTGAATCGAGATTCCGTCTGTGTTGAGTAATCTGAAATAGTCTCGAGCAAACTCCCTCCGCACGTTTGGTAGTAATTCATCATAATACCTAAGATTGTTTAGGATCCTGTTTGTTATTTGCCTCGATCTCAAATGGTTCCGGAAATCACCCAGAGTTGGAAACAGGGTTGGATCGATTAGTTGTACCAGATAATGAAGCTCCGAGTCATGTATCTGCATCGGAGTAGCAGTTAGAAGAAGTAAACAACGCGTAGCCTCGCGTAGTTGTTCCGCCAAACTGTAAAGGTTTGTCTGAACTGTCTCATTGGAGTAATCATCAAGTCGTTTTCTAGCATGGTGTGCTTCGTCGATTATGACCAAGTCCCATCCTGCAGACACAATTTCTCTCATCCGATCATTCGAATAAGTGGCAAACTTAGTGGATGCTATGATCCTATCATGGCATGTCCATACATTAGCCCGGTAGTTTTGCTCCCTAAGTATCTGTTCCACTTCCCGACGATAGATTACGAAGTCCTCGTGAAATTTTCTTTCCAGCTCACCTTTCCACTGGCTGGTTAGTCCCGGAGGAGCAAGAATGAGTATTCGCTTGACTATACCTCTGGCTCTCAACTCTTTAATAACAAGCCCAGCCTCGATGGTCTTACCAAGGCCAACCTCATCAGCCAATATGAACCGGGGAACCGGTTCAGAGACTATTCTATGTGCAACAAATACTTGATGCTCTTGGATTTCCAACCTACTATTCGAAAGAGACGCGTTTGGATCAAAGCGAAAGGCGAAATCAAGGTGTTGAGCTTCGACCCGTAAGTCGAAATCCGCAGGATCATGCAAATCCCCTTGAATCAGATATTGCAGAAGTGGCTGATCACTGGCGGGGGATACTATGCTTTCCTCCGGAACAGTCCTTATGTTGCCGGGGCCATAGTAAACGTCATAGTATGTTATTCCTGCATTGGTCCACCGTCTTCGAATTACTCCAGGTAGAAGTTCATGCCGAATCTGTACCAGATCACCAGGTTGATAGATCAAGACTCTCCACCTCATCTAGTCAAGTTATCTGCTGGCTGCAACATGCTTTATCGTTCATATGAATCGTCAAAACCGTACCTATTCACGAATGCGTCGCATTCTCTAACATCATTATCATTCGCTATTGTCTGAATGACAGTTCTAGGCGTATTCTGTTCAGATCCATGCCGTTTTCTTAAGCTTTCTTTGTTATCTTCTGTTGATTACCACCATTTTCCTGCCCAACC
The DNA here is from genome assembly GCA_012518315.1 of Bacillota bacterium. Taxonomy (GTDB): domain Bacteria; phylum Bacillota; class Limnochordia; order DTU087; family DTU087; genus JAAYSL01. Next base: position 6,036 of record JAAYSL010000082.1, read on the forward strand.
GCTTTTCTCCACAGGGGGGTGAGGTTGTAGTATTGAAGAAGGATTAGTCCAAGCCAAAGCGTTGGCCATATCGATCAATCCATAGATGTTACTTCGGCATCACAGTGATTTGAGGTCATGGCAAGAATACCTCTCGGACTATCGGTCAGATCCTGATCGGTGTGTTGCTGTTTGGCAACTACTCTTTCATAGTTTGGCAGGTACAAGTGCATAGCACCCCCGAAATGAGCTACCCACAATGAGCAAGGGAAACGATATGGTTAACGAGAGCACCTCCGCGGTCCGCCAC
>JAAYSL010000083.1 GCA_012518315.1 Bacillota bacterium
TAGCAGAATATGAGAGACTTTTCCTACCTAGAGCCTGGTCGTTATGAGGCAGGATAATACATACGCACAACGAACACGTATCAGGCGGGGTGAATGGTATGTCTGGTCCTATTCCAGAAGAGGTGATCGCTGAGGTCAGAGAGCGCAATGATATCGTTGCTGTCATATCTGAATATGTTCAGTTGCGCAAGACTGGGAAAAGCTGGAAGGGGCTTTGCCCGTTCCACAAGGAGAAAACCCCATCCTTTAATGTAAACCAAGAGGAACAGTTTTACTATTGCTTTGGCTGTGGCGTTGGCGGTAATGTCATTAACTTTATCATGGCTATAGAGAACCTTCCCTTTCCTGAAGCATTGGAGCGGCTCGCTGAGCGGGCAGGTATACCCATTGTGTCAAAGGCTATAGACCCCCAGGAAAGGCAGGAGCGTGGGGAACGAGACAGGCTCGTTGGGCTGCATCAGACAGCGCAAGAGTTTTTTGGCCGCAACCTGCGAAGCAGTGCGGGGGCACCTGCTAGGCAATATTTGGCAGCAAGGGGTATTCAGGTGGAGACTGCCCGGCGATTTGGCCTTGGTTTTGCCCTGCCGGATTGGAGGAGCCTTCTGACCCACCTTGAACAACGGGGATTCAGTCACGACGAGTGTCTGGCGGCAGGACTCACTTTGGAGGGGCGCAATGCCCGATTATATGACCGTTTCCGGTGCCGAGTGATGTTTCCCGTTTGTGACGCGCGGGGTCGACCCATCGCCTTTGGGGGCAGGGTACTAGATAACTCACAACCAAAGTACCTGAACTCACCGGAGACACTCATATTTAACAAGGGGAATAATCTGTATCGGCTGGATTTGGCCAGGGCGGCTTTCCGCAAACAAGGATTTGCCATCATAGTCGAAGGATATATGGATGTGATAGGGCTCTATGAGGCTGGGCTAGATAATGTCGTTGCCTCCTTGGGGACGGCGCTAACGGAGAGTCAGGCTCGGACTCTACGTCGGTTTACCGATGAGGCGGTAATTGCCTTTGATGGGGACGCTGCCGGTGAGGCCGCCACTTGGCGAGGGTTGGAGGTATTGCGGAGCCAAGGTTTACGTGTGCGGGTAGTGGAGATGCCCGGTGGAGAAGACCCCGATACGTTTGTTCGCACATATGGACGGCAAGCTTTTGAGAAGTTGCTTGCTGAAGCCCCGGGGTTGACAGAATTTAAACTGAGCACCATTATCCGACGGGGGGATCTGTCCACTGTGGACGGAAAAGTTGCCACTGCGGGCAGGATTATGGAGGTATTGGCCGAAATAGATAGTCCGGTGGAGAAAGACGGATACCTGCGTTGGGCGGCTACCCGGCTGCAAATCGGAGAAGATATTCTCGCAGCTGAGCTGAGCGCCTATCAGGCAAAAGCAGGTATTGAAAGCAGGTCTAGGCATAGAATCTCTACCAGGAGCAATAATAGGGAAGATGGTAAAGACCGAGCCAAAGTGAGTCCGCGGCCGACCAGCCGGGTTCTGGGAAGGCCGAACCTCGGTGGTTTTAGGGGTTTATCTATGATTGAGGCGAACTTGCTTAGATTGTTGCTACATGATCGGCATCTGGTTAGCCAGGTGCAAGAGGTGTTGTCTCCCACTGACTTTCGTCATCCAGTAGCCCAGAAAACTATGGAGTGTTTGGTTGCTTGTCAGAAGGCAGGGCAATTGGATAGTGGGGCTGCAATCTTTGACTATACTGATGATGATAGTGTGCGGCGACTCCTGACCGGCTTATTATCCTCCAGGACAAGTTTGCCACCACCACAGGCTTGTATGCAGTATGTACGACGGTTGCAGATCATGCAGCTAAAAGATGATCTCAGAAGCCTAGAGGAGCAGATTGGCAAGGTAGAGCATAGGCCTTTGAACAATGATCTGGTAAACCAACTAGACAGCTTATTGATTAGATATCGGCAAGTAAGGGAAGAGATTAGTGAGGGGCTTATCCCACAGCATTAAGCTAAGGGGTGCTAACATAGAAGGGGTAAAGACGTGATCGATTTTACTTTAGGTAATGGGAAGGGGGGAGCGCGGTGAACAATGATAACGGAATGGCTAATCTCGAAAACTTGAGAACCTTGATCGACAAGGGGAAGAAAAAAGGCATCCTGACGTATAAAGAAATAATGGATGCCTTACAAGAGGTCGAGTTGTCACCGGATCAGATCGATGACATTTATGAGCAATTCTCCACCTTAGGGATCGATGTAGTGGCAGATAGTGACGACGAAGATCCCGATACCGATCCCGATACTGATACCGATGCCGATGCCGAAAAGGCTGATGAGCAAGATGATGCCGATGATTTCGGTATGCTAGAAGGCATAGGGCTCGATGATCCGGTCCGCATGTACTTGAAAGAAATTGGGCGAGTTCCCCTCTTGACTGCTGAGGAAGAAGTGGAGCTGGCTAAGCGGATAGAAGCTGGCGATGAGATGGCCAGGAGGCAATTGGCAGAGGCTAATCTACGCCTTGTAGTTAGCATTGCCAAGCGTTATGTGGGGCGAGGAATGCTGTTTCTGGATCTAATTCAAGAAGGCAACCTAGGCTTGATTAAGGCGGTTGAGAAATTCGACTACCGCAAGGGATACAAATTCTCAACCTATGCAACTTGGTGGATTCGGCAGGCCATTACTCGGGCGATTGCTGATCAGGCTAGGACAATTCGCATCCCGGTGCATATGGTGGAAACTATTAACAAACTAATTAGGGTTAGCAGGCAGCTGGTGCAAGAGCTGGGTCGAGATCCCACGCCAGAGGAAATAGCCCGAGAGATGGATCTATCCGAAGAGCGGGTGAGAGAGATCCTCAAGATAGCCCAAGAACCGGTCTCTTTAGAGACACCTATTGGGGAGGAAGAGGATAGTCATCTGGGGGACTTTATCGAAGACCAGGAAGCACCGGCTCCAGCAGAGGCGGCATCTTTCGTTATGCTTCGGGAACAGCTTGAGGGTGTTTTGGACACTCTAACCGAAAGGGAAGAACAGGTTTTACGTCTCCGTTTCGGTCTAGATGATGGTCGTTCTCGCACTTTAGAAGAAGTTGGTCAAGTGTTTGGTGTCACCAGAGAACGGATCAGACAAATCGAGGCAAAGGCTTTACGTAAGCTCAGGCATCCTAGCCGCAGCAAGAAGCTAAAGGATTTTCTTGATTAGATTGGGGCTAGCCCAGGGAGCTGTCCTTGGGCTACCCCAGGTGCGGCAGGCTAGAGCAGTTTGAGGTGGAATACCGGTTGACTGGTTTGTAGATATGCATTATAATAAGGACGTCACATTGTTCCTCGGTAGCTCAATGGTAGAGCACCCGGCTGTTAACCGGGTGGTTGTTGGTTCGAGTCCAACCCGGGGAGCCATTTATTGGGCCCTTAGCTCAGCGGTAGAGCAGGGGACTCATAATCCCTTGGCCGCAGGTTCGAATCCTGCAGGGCCCACCAAGCAAAACCCACGAGGAGCGGTGGGTGGTATCGACCGTCTAGGAGTAGACACTCTTAGGCGGTTTTCATTTCCTGCCTTATAGCATTTTCCATTTATCAGGGGGCTCACTTGTGATATCCTGATAGTGAACGTAGTATGTGTAATCTGCGGGAGAGAATTGTTTGGCATTTTAGGAAGGATGGGGAGTATGAGGGAGTATGGCAAGGTAGCGGCAGTGTTGGGAATATCCATAGTAATGGCTTCACTAGTATTTGGTGTTTTCTTCTTTGAGTCCCGGAAGCCCCAGCAGACCATTACTGTGGTGGGCATCGCGTCCAAACAATATGAAGCTGACACGGTCAAATGGTCGCTTACCCTGACTGAAAGAACGGGCTTGGATGATTTGCCTGGTGGTAGGCACAGGTTGCATGACGCTTTGCAGGAACTCGTGGCCTTCTTGAATGAGCAGGGCGTTAAGGCTGAGCAGATTAGTATTATACCTCCCAATGTTTATGAGAACTATGGAAGTAGCGGGGTGGATGGTTACCGGCTGGAACAAGAGATATATGTGATTTCCAAGGATGTCGACACCATCGATAATCTAGCTCTTAATGTGATCCCAGTACTTGACAGAGATATTAACATCTATCGCACAGGGCTTGAATATTTTTATTCCGATATCGATGAGCTCAAAAAGAACATGGTGGCGGATGCTACTCAAAACGCCAGGGAGCGGGCTTTGGAAATGCTAAAAGGCAGTGATATGTCTTTGGGAAAACTCAGGACTTTGCGCCAGGGCGTATTTCAGATTACCCAGCCACACTCCACAGAGGTATCAAGCATGGGAATTCATGACACCTCAACCAAGAAAAAGCAGATCAGTGTGACCGCCCATGCTACTTTCGTCATAAAGTAGGAGAAGTGGCAGGAGGGAAGCCAAGCAACTAACAAGGGCAAGGGCCTATACCCAAGCCCTTTTTTCATGCCCCAAATCGCTGGTCGAGTATCGTGCCCATCGCTCAGTCGGATGCGCTAGGCTGACCAATATGGAAGGAATCACCACACCAAATCACGAAAATAGTTGTGCATATACTCGCAAAGAGTTCACTTTCCAGAAGTAGCGGAAAAGAAGAGGTGCGAGATAGTCGACTAGCTAACGACCTAAATGATGAAAGGATGAGATATGTGTTTGATTGGGAGGATCCAAAGGTCACTCAGCATAATCGTGTGCCAGCCCATGCCTTGCTTCTGCCTTACCGGGATGAAGCCACGGCCCTAACTGGGCAGCGGGGGAACTCGCCATGGTTTCGTCTCCTAAATGGTAATTGGCAGTTCCATCTTGCCGAGAACCCCGCTCTGGTTCCGGAAGGATTTCAGGAGTCTGGCTATGATGCAACCAATTGGGATGAGCTCTTTGTGCCATCGAACTGGCAACTAGCTGGCTATGGGCACCCCCATTATACTAATGTTATCTACCCTTTCCCTGTTGATCCACCGAAAGTGCCTACGGAAAACCCCACAGGCTGTTACCGTCGGTACTTCAACATACCTAGTGATTGGGAGAAGCGGAGGATATTCCTTTGCTTTGAAGGTGTCGATTCTGCATTTTACGTATGGGTTAATGGCAAGAAGGTAGGATTTAGCAAGGGCAGCCGTCTGCCTGCTGAGTATGATATTACCGAGTATGTCCACGGTGGACAGAATCTCCTGGCCGTACAAGTTATGCAGTGGTCTGATGGGAGCTATCTTGAGGATCAGGATATGTGGTGGTTAAGTGGTATCTTTCGTGATGTCTACACGTATGCCACTCCCCTGGTACATGTCTTTGATCTTCGGGTGCGCACAGAGCTTGATGAAGAATACAAAGACGCCATACTAGATGTGGCAGCCACTATCCATAACTATACCGATGGCACAATCGATGGACATAGAATTACGATTTCGCTGTTGGATCATGCCAGAAAGCCGGTGACTCCGCCACATAGCCAGGTGGTGAATATTGAAGCCGCGCAAGATGTGATGGTGAGGGCGCGGATTCCTGTTGCCAATCCTCGAAAATGGACCGCCGAAACACCTCACCTCTATCAGCTGCTCATTAGCCTGGTGGACGAGGATGGTCAGTTATTATCAGTACAGGCCTCGTCAGTGGGCTTTCGCCAAGTTGAGATCAAAGATGGGAATCTACTAGTAAATGGAGTTCCCATCATGATTAAAGGGGTAAATCGCCATGAAATCCATCCGGACCTGGGGCGAGCTGTGTCTATGGATTCAATGATAGAAGATATTCTCCTAATGAAGCGGCACAATATTAACGCGGTACGAACATCCCACTATACAAATGACCCCCGTTGGTATGAGCTTTGCGATTACTACGGTCTTTATGTATTGGATGAGACGGATCTTGAGTGCCATGGGTTTATGCATGTGGGGGATATAAACCAGCTTAGTGATGATCCCCAATGGGAAGCAGCCTATCTGGATCGTATGGAAAGAATGGTGGAGCGACACAAGAATCATCCTTCAGTGATCATCTGGTCACTAGGCAATGAGTCTGGTTTTGGCCGTAACCATGAAGCGATGGCGGCATGGACACGCGAGGCAGATCCCACAAGGCCCATACATTATGAGGGTGATCGCCTCCAGGAAGTTGCGGATATCGTTGGACCAATGTACACTTCGGTGGAAGGGATTATCACGTTGGCGCAGGAAGAGGCCTACACCAAGCCTGTGATCCTCTGTGAGTATGCTCATGCTATGGGTAATGGTCCAGGTGGACTAAAAGAGTATTGGGAAGCTTTTTACGAATATCCCCGTCTGCAAGGTGGCTTTGTGTGGGATTGGGTAGATCAGGGCTTGCGGCAAGAAACACCCCATGGCACTGAAAGGTACGCCTATGGAGGAGATTATGGTGATGAACCTAATGATGCTAATTTTAATATCAATGGTCTCATCTTTCCCGATAGGCGGCCATCACCGGGACTGATAGAGTATAAGAAGGTATTGGAGCCGGTATTCGTCGAGGCTATCGACCTTGCCAAAAGACAACTCCGGGTGACCAATCGCTATGATTTCCTGGGCTTGGATCACTTGCGGCTATCGTGGGATGTGTCGGCCGATGGCAAAGTGCTGGAGACTGGCATATTGCCTTTACCGGAGATTGCCCCGGGCAAGTCCAAGATAGTGACAATCCCATACAACGATCCCAATTTGCTACCTGATACTGATTACTGGCTAAATCTACGATTTACCTTGGCATACTCCTGTCACTGGGCAGCGGTGGGACATGAGGTAGCCTGGGCGCAGTTTAAGTTGCCCATCTTTCAAACAAGCGGCTCTGCTTTGCCCATTGAATCAATGCCTGCTTTGGCGGTAACAGAAACCGCAGGGGAGATCAAGGTTCTCGGAGAAGATTTTGGTGTCACCTTTGATAAGACCTTTGGGCTGATTACTTCCTGGCTCTATCAGGGTATGTCGCTTGTCCGTAGGGGGCCAAGACTCCACTTTTGGCGAGCTCCCATTGATAATGACGTATCATATGTCAAGGAGTGGAAGAAGGCGGGCCTAGACCGGCTCAAGCACCGGATCGATGAGGTGTCAGCTGACATAGGCGAGAGGACTGTACAGATTAGAGTTGTTAGTCGCATCGCCCCTCCAGTCTTCGGCCACGGTTTTGCCTGTACGTATGTTTACACCATCTACGGAGATGGCCATCTGACCATCGCAGTTCGGGGCGAACCCCAAGGAGAGCTGCCGATTCTACCTAGAATCGGTCTACAAATGGTCTTGCCTCTCGCCTTGACCCAGGTGCAGTGGTATGGCCGAGGACCTGGTGAGAGCTACGTAGATAGTAAACTAGCCAACCGGTTTGGCATCTATGCCTGCCATGTCGATGATCTTTATGTTCCTTATGTATACCCACAAGAGCATGGTAATCGAACCGATGTCTATTGGGTATCTTTGACCAATCAGCGGGGAATGGGTCTTTTCGCCGAGGCGGATATACCATTGAACTTCAGTGCCCATCGGTTTTCCACAGAAGACCTAGAGAGGGCTAGGCACACCGATGAGCTCTTCTTACGGGATGAGGTATACCTCAATCTCGATTACCGCCAGAATGGCTTAGGTAGTGGCAGTTGTGGTCCTAAGGTGTTGCCGCAATATGAGCTAAGGCCCCATGTGTTCCGGTTTACTATTAGGTTGAAGCCCTATTCAGCTGACTTGTTGTCACCAATCGAGATTGGGAAGCAGCGCTTACGGCCGATTTAACTGGCAGACAGCGGTTTTACCCTGGCATTGACAGACGATAAGGGGGTTAGCCTAATTAGCTAACCCCCAAGTTTTAGTGAAGATTATTGCTTAGTCCTAGTGGGCCAAGAAATTGGCTAGTTCTGGGGATCTACACCTTTTTGCCGAGAAACAAGACCTACGGTTCGATTTACATCCAGTACAAAGGCAATTCCAGACCCAGGCTTCTCCAAGTGGCCTGTCTCGATCATAACCTGCAGGATTCGATCAGTGTCGTTCTTGTCGGTTAGAACAAAGAGAATCTCTTTTGCCTCTTCCACGATCAAACCAAAAAAGGTCTTGGCTTCATCAGCACCAGTTCCCCTAGCAAGGAATACAGTACCACCTTGGGCCCCGGCCTTTTTGGCGGCGCTCATGACAGAATCGGCGGTTCCCCGTGGGAGCACGGCAAAAATGGCTTCATAGCTCATATTCTCACCCCTAAAGTCGATATACAATACCCAAGAGCAGCATTAGAACTGTCGGACAGACTAGGCAAAGGGCAATCAGGCCAAATCCATCTGATAAAGGATCCCGGCCTCCCAGGGCTGTGGCGATACCCACTCCCAGTGCGACAATCAGTGGTACAGTCACAGGCCCAGTAGTTACTCCCGAGGCATCGAAGGCTACTCCAGTGATGGCGGCCGGTGCTCTCCAGGCTAGAAGAGCCAGAAGGGCCATAGCGGGGATCATGATCTTGACTGTGGGTATTTGGAGAATGATTTTCAAGACACCCAGTGTTACCCCTGTGCCAATCCCTAGTGCTACGGTGACCATGACGACCTGTTTTTTCAAAGTCCCCGCGGTCAATTGTTCAACCTGACCAGCCAAAGCCTGCATGGACGGTTCGGCCATTGTCACACCAAAACCGAGGATAAAACTGAAAACCAAGACGAGCCAGAGAGGGGATTCCTTAGGAAGACTCAATCCAACAGTCTCTCCCAAGGGCAAAAGCCCCATCCTTAAGCCATTAGAGAAAAGTACGAGTCCGATGACGGCAACCACTATCCCCACCAGGTTCTCTTTGGGGTTTTGCAGGGGTGTGCGCAGGACAAAACGGTTGAATGCTAGAAGAAATAGGACAATAGGTAGGATACCAGCTAGTGCTTCGACGGTCGTACTGTATATTTCTTTCAATGATATTGAGCCTCCTTCAATCAATAGTCGGGAAAACATATGGTTGCCCGAGCAAGCTCGATGCCAACCATATGTTTACTCTAACCTTTAATAAAAGCAAAGTCAAACATCATTGGTCGGTAAGTAATAAATTGGCAACAGGGCCAAAGCTTCAGCTTGTGGGCAAGAAAAATCATGGTATCCATGGTAAGGATAGGATATAATGAAAACAAGATGCGCTATTACTATCCGGAGGTGTTAGTGATGAGACGATGGAATAGCCTTGTGCTTGTGGTACTGCTGTTGGCCGTATTCACCGTTGGTGCAAGTGCAGACCCCCAGACAAAATCTTTGATCATCAATCCCAGCCCCAAGAGTGATTTGCAGGTGCGCCTATGGACTGACAAGGGTACAGGTGATCCAGCGTATCGTGTGGGTGAGAGGGTACAGCTATATTTCGAAGTGAATCAAAATGCTTATGTCACCATCTATGATATAAATGCCGATGGAAAAATCACCAAGCTGTTCCCTAACTATCAGCAGTCCAATGACTATGCTAGGAGAAACCGAGTCTACCGCGTACCTGATGGGTATGAGATCTACGCCGCACCCCCAACCGGAGAAGAGACGCTGTTGATTGTGGCTAGCCGCAACAACCCGGTGGACTATCCTGAGTTATTGCGGGAGAATGGGTTGGATAGGTTGCTCTCCAGGCTACGTCGACGCCTGGCGCTGTCTGGTGAGGATTGGGCGATGGATATCTGTGCTCTTAGGATCCTACCGGATAGAATCAGGAACATCAGACTGGATGTGGACTCAAATCTTTGGGGAGTGACTCTCTATGTAGATGGCTCCTATGTAGGAGAGCTTCCACAGAGGGTAGATCTAACCCCCGGGGAGCATCAGTTAGTGGCCCTTAAGAGTGGATATAAAGCGGCGATTCGAGACATTTATGTGGATCAGTCCAGCGAAAATGGCAAGTGGGCTGTCAGACTCGAGGCTCTTAAGACCCCCCGTACATCCTCTGTCGAAGGTGACCTGCGGTTCGATTTTGAGATCAAGCTTTAATGGATGACGACCTGGCAATGGGGAGGCATTCATCTCCTTGCTTATTTGAATCCAAGATCTGCAGATACCGGTCCTTGATGGGCCGGTATTTCTCTAATCTGGGAGGAACTTCTTGCTAGATAGAGAATGTTTCCTCCGGTGGGGTCTTTAGTTTTCCAAAGTCAGGAAGAGGGTGGGTTAGTGCTTGCCGTTCATGATGTCATATCATATATCGAAGGGGATTTTCCTCCATCACTAGCCGAAGCATGGGATAATGTTGGGTTACAGGTAGGCTCTAGCTGCCTGCCTTGCCGGACAGTGATGACCTGCCTAACGGTCACCGAAGCAGTAGTTGATTATGCTGCCGAAATCGGGGTAAATCTACTTGTTGCTCACCACCCCCTAATCTTTCAACCTCTGAAATCGATTATCCTTGAACAGTCGACAGGGCGGATCATCAGAAAGCTATTAACTCACCAGATTTCCCTTTTTGTTGTCCACACCAATGTTGACAAAGCCCAGGGAGGACTAAATGACTGGCTGGCAGATGCTTTAGAGCTAAAGGATGTTAGAATACTAGAACCCGAGGAAGGGGAGACCCTAGGCTATGGCCGTGTTGGTCAATTGGCATCCACATTAACATTGGGCTCATTAGCAGAGCATGTGGGAGAAACCTTGGGTATTAAGACAGTGCGGTTTATTGGTGAAGCAACGAGGCCCATCAAACAAGTTGCCGTATCTAGTGGTAGTGGTTCACATCAATGGTGCTTGGCCTTGCAGCAGGGTGCTGATGTGCTGATTACAGGAGATGTGAAATACCATACGGCTATGGAAGTGATGGATACTTCTCTGGCCCTTATCGATGCCGGACATTTTGGCACTGAGATCATTTTTGCATCACGGTTTGCAGCATATCTAGAAAAGGAGGCGACAAGGCAGCGATGGCCTTTGCGGGTGATCACCTATGAGGGGGAGGTAGACCCGTTGGCTGCAGTGTGGAAAGGAGTCTAGTGGCATGCAAAGATATTGTGAGCTGTGTGGGAAGCTCATCCCACAGGAAAGACTAGATGCATTACCTCAGACCCGGCGCTGTGTGGATTGTGCCCGAGAGAACGGTTCCGACATAGATACAAGGCGAGCAGAGATTGGTATGGACTTGGATACCTACCGGGATCTGCTCCGGGCAGTTCGCAGCTAGTTTGTTCTCCCCCGCAACTTTTTCTGGGTATTTGGAGGCCATTAGTAAGGCGATGATCTAACCAATCACCGCTTTTTTCTTTTTCTGGAAGATTCTATAGGAAAGCCCTCGAAAAGCGCAATTCGAGGGCTAATATTTTTGCATGAGGGGCAGGATTCAGACGAGGGCAAGCCGAATAGTGAAGACAGAGTGGTGAAAAGTGGGGGGAAGTGGGGGAACCCTCGGGGAAAGTGGGGCAGCCGCCATGTTCATGGGAGAATGGCAGCATACACTGGATACTAAGGGTCGCCTGATCGTCCCAGCTAGATTTCGAGAACAGCTAGGGGAGCGGTTTGTGGTGACTAGAGGTCTAGATCACTGTCTTTTTGTATACCCCCCTGAAGAATGGGCCATATTGGAGGAGAAACTAAAGGCACTGCCTTTGACTAAAGGAGATGCCCGGAGATTCGTGCGATTCCTCTTTTCAGGTGCAACTGAATGCGAGCTTGACAAACAAGGCAGGATCACATTACCCGCTAACCTACGGGAATATGGGAAGTTAGATAAAGATGTAGTGGTTATCGGTGTCTCCAATCGGGTAGAAATTTGGGCTAAGGAACACTGGGAGGACTATGTAGAAGAAGCTAGTGCTTCCTATGAAGAGATAGCTGAGAAAATCGTTGATCTTGGGATCTAGTCTGCGCAAAGTGCGGTTACAGGAAAGTTTGGTGAGATGTTGGATTATCAGCATGTACCGGTATTGGCCCAGGAAGTCATTAGTCTCGTTTGCTGGCGACAGGGTGGAACTTATGTCGACGCCACTATCGGTGGGGCAGGACATGCTCGGCTATTACTGGACGCGGCGGGAGCACAGGCAAGGCTTATCGGCATAGACCAGGATCCAGCGGCTTTGGAGGCCGCAGGCAAGGTCTTACGGGATAAGGCAGGGCAAGTCACTTTGGTTCACTCCAATTTCGTGCACCTGCGTGCCATCTTGACAGAACGAGGGCTTGCACCTGTAGATGGTGTTTTGTTTGACCTGGGTGTTTCCTCGCCACAATTGGATGTGGCCCGGCGGGGCTTTAGTTACCAGCATGATGCTCCTTTGGATATGAGAATGGATCCCACATCACCGACAACCGCCGCCCACCTGGTGGCGAACCTTTCTGAGCCTGAGCTAGCCAAGGTGATTTTTGATTATGGTGAGGAGCGCTGGGCCAAACGTATTGCTACGTTTATTGTGAAGCGGCGTCAAGCATCACCCATTGAGACCACTGGGGATTTGGTAGAGATAATCAAAGCAGCGATACCGGCCGGTGCCCGCAGGCAGGGACCACATCCAGCCCGCAGGACTTTCCAAGCACTAAGGATCGCGGTTAATCGGGAGCTGGAGTTTCTAGAAAAGACCTTAATCGATGCCGTTAAGATTCTCAAGCCCAAAGGTCGCCTGGCAGTAATCAGTTTTCATTCTTTGGAAGATCGGATTGTGAAGGAGACTTTTAGCCGATTGGCCTTAAGATGTGAGTGTCCACCGGATTTGCCTATTTGTGTCTGTGGGAAGCGGGCGGAAATCGAGATTCTGACCAAGAGACCCATAGTACCGACTGAGGTAGAAGTCGCCCAAAACCCTAGAGCCCGTAGTGCCAAACTCAGAGTGGCCGAGAAGGTTCTACCGGATGAAGGGGATGAATATTGATGGTACTGGCAGCTAAGCATCAAGTGGCATATGAAGAAAGATGGGAAGCATTACCCTCTGTAGAGCAACCGTTAGAGCAACCTATTCGAGGAAAACGCCGTCGGCGCTTGCGGGTGCATCCCATGATTTTTCTGTTTGCTTTGGCTGTGTTCATCGTGGCTTTAACTGCTCTGGGCATTAATCAGAAGATCAAGGCCATCGAACTTGAGTATCGGCTGCAAGCCTTGGAAGCCGACCTTAAGCTGGTGCAACGGGAAGGGCAGCAGCTTCAACTCAAGGTTGAACAGCTACAGTCGCTATCTCATATCGATACTGAGGCCCGTAGCCGTTTGGGTATGGTGGAACCACAGGGAGCTAAGGTGCTGGTTATGCTGGATTGGGACGATAGGCGCAGTGAGTTAGCGGCAGCTAAGACAGATGCCCGTGCGGTTTTGGCAAAACAGGGGCACCGTTTGTGGACTGCCATCTATCAATGGGTTGGTGCACGGCTTCCTGCGCTAGGAACTGCAGAAGCCGGGCTTTTGGATCAGTAGATAATCTGCTATCATAGACTGGGGCCACCCCTTAGGCCGGAGGCCTTGGGTTTGGTGGCTTAGTTTTTTGGATGGTGCGGGAGGTAAACCAGTGGTCAAGTTAACGGCAATGGAAGTCCGGAAACGGATCGCTGTGATATTCCTAGGTGTCATGATCTGCATTGCCATACTTTTCTTCCGCTTGGCCTACCTGCAGGTTGTGCAAAATCATTGGTATCAAGCAAAAGCCCTCGATCAAAGAATGCGTCCTGTTCCAGTTGATGCTAAGCGGGGCGTTATTTATGATCAGAATCTGCAGAAACTAGCCATTAGTGTAAGTGCTGATGCGGTCTATGCTATTCCCGCAGAAGTAAGCAAGCCCACCGAAACCGCCCAGGCTTTGGCGCCTCTTTTGGGAACCGATACAGCATCACTAGAAGAGAAGCTTCGCAAAAAGCAGGCTACTGTTTGGCTAGCGCGTAAGCTAGATACCGAGACTGCCCGAAAAATCCGGGAATTGGATCTACCTGGAATTGGATTGGTGGAACGGCCTCAAAGATATTACCCCCATGGCAATCTAGCTGCCCAGGTATTGGGTATTGCCGGGATTGATAACCAGGGCCTGGAAGGTCTGGAGTTCTTTTATGATGAATATCTGCGGGGGGTACCGGGCCGGGTAGTGATGGAAAGAGATGCCACAGGCCGTCAGATCCCCGATGGAATTCAGCGCTTTGTGCCTCCTGAGGATGGGGCCAATCTGATTTTGACCTTGGATCATGTGATCCAGTATGCGGCGGAAAGGGAACTGTCTCGGGCAGTTAAGGAAACAGGTTCTGACCAAGGTGTGTTTATTGCCATGGATCCCAAGACTGGGGGTATCCTTGCCCTTGCTATCTACCCATCCTATGATCCGAATGATTATGCAGCTTATCCTGCCCAAAACCGGCGCAATATCGCCATAGCCGATCAATATGAACCAGGGTCGACTTTCAAGATTGTGACGGCTAGTGCCGCTCTGCAAGAAAGGGTCGTCACTCCCGAGACACGCTTCTATGATCCTGGTTATATCAAAATCGGGGGAGTTACAGTCCGTTGCTGGCGCGCAGGTGGTCATGGCTCCCAGACTTTCATCGAGGCAGTGGAAAACTCATGTAACCCGGTTTTCGCTGAACTGGGAGCAGAACGCTTGGGTGGTGAACGGTTTTACAGAAATATCCGAAGCTACGGCTTTGGTGAACCGACAGGCATCGATTTCCCCGGAGAAGCAAAAGGCATGGTGCCCGTACCGGGTAAGGTGCAGTTTGGTGAAGTAGCCCGCTGGGCCAATGTTGGCTTTGGCCAGGGTATCGGTGTGACGCCTTTACAGTTGTTAAGTGCGATGGCCACCATCGCCAATGGTGGTGTACGGGTTACTCCACATTTTATGAAGGAGATCCGGGATCGCAATGGCCGCATCATCGAACAATACCCAGTTACTGGTACCCGAGTACTTGATGAAGAAGTCGCCAGAGAGTTTACCGAGATCTTGAGGTCGGTAGTGGTAAACGGATCCGGTGTCAGGGCAGATATTCCTGGGTATCGGGTAGCGGGTAAGACCGGTACCGCTCAAGTGGCTGAAGGTGGGCGGTATTCGGACAAACGCATTTCTTCTTTTGTCGGGTTTGCACCGGCAGACGATGCCCGGATCGCGGCACTGGTTGTATTATACCATCCCAAGGGCCAGACCTATGGTGGTGTAATTGCTGCTCCTGTATTTCAAGCTGTGGTGGAAGATTCCTTAGAGAGGATGGGTGTTCCTCGGCGGCAGGAACCAACACCCAAGCTACAGGGGAATATCTTTCAGAAAGAAGATGTTAGTGTTCCCAATGTGACCAATTTCCCGCAGAAGGATGCGGAGACTATCCTACGACAGGCTGGCTTGAAGTATCAGTTCCATGGTGAAGGTGAGATCGTCTTTGACCAGGTGCCACAACCGGGGACGAAAGTCCCTTGGGGGACCATCGTCCAATTGCTGGCTTACAACGAAGTTGTGTATGATGCGGGCGATGAGCGAGTCACTGTGCCTAAGGTTCTTGGCCTCGGGATTCGCGAGGTGGCAGCGACACTGGCCCATGCCGGGTTGAGGCTACAGGTCTATGGCTCTGGCGTGGCCGTCAAGCAGGATCCGGCTCCAGGCTCCACGGTTTCGGTAGAATCCATCGTGAAGGTGTTCTTCCAATCACCTGATTCGAGCTAACAAAATGGTGGGGTGGAGAGCCTACAGAGTCTAAGCAATAAAAGGTGTCTTATTGGGAGAAACTACATATTGCGGAAAATATGTGATAACTAATCAGGGGATGGTTGCAAGTGAGAATAGGGGAACTGGCTAGTTGCTTGCCACAAGCCAAGCTATGGGGTGACCCCAATGCAGAGATCAGAGGTATTGCCTATGACTCCCGGCAGGTGCGGCCAGGAGATCTTTTTGTGTGTGTCAAAGGCTTTCGTTTCGATGGGCATGCTTTCATCGATGATGCCGTCCGGCGGGGAGCTGCTGGTTTGGTGGTAGACAAGAAGAGCAGCCAAAGTGCCTCTGGCAAAGGCACTAAAGCGCCTATCCCGAACTCCATTTCTATTCCAGTCATATATGCCGAGGATACCCGCCAGGCTCTGGCCTTAATCGGTGCTCATTTCTACGATCATCCTTCAGAGAAACTACGCCTAATCGGGATTACCGGTACTAATGGCAAAACAACTACGACGTACCTCATCAAGTCTATCCTGGAGACTGCCGGGTACAAGGTCGGTCTTATTGGCACCATTCAAAACATGATAGGGGATTCAGTACTGCCTGCGAAGCACACAACACCGGAATCTGTAGATCTACAATCTCTACTTGACGAGATGGTAGCTAGTAGATGCGATTTTGCGGTAATGGAGGTTTCGTCCCATGCCCTAAAACTTCAGCGCACCACCGGTAGTGAGTTTGATATTGGAGTATTCACTAACCTTAGTCAGGATCACCTGGATTTTCACGCTAGCTTTCAGGACTATCTCGATACCAAAACTAGCTTTTTCGCGGATCTTGGACAAATGGGTACCAAGGAAGGCAAGATGGCGGTTCTTAATTCCGATGAAGATTATGGTGATTACATAAAGAAGCGGACTAAGGTGCCGGTTATCACTTATGGTACCAAGCTAGGAGCCGCGTACAGGGCAGCGAGCATTACCATCAAACCTAGTGGCCTTACTTATCTCTTGGAGCATGCCCAAGGTGAAGCTCAAGTTAGTTTGCCGATCACGGGGTATTTCAATGTGTACAATTCCTTGGCTGCACTATCGGCCTGTCTTGCCGCGGGAGTGTCTTTACCAATGGCAGTCAAGGGTCTTCAAGAGGCACAGCCGGTTCCAGGGCGGCTAGAGCTAGTAGATGAGGGTCAAGATTTCACGGTCCTGGTGGATTATGCTCACACCCCTGCCGGATTGGAAAACGTTCTGGATACAATAAATGGCCTTACCCAGGGACGCAGTATTGTAGTTTTCGGTTGTGGCGGTGATCGGGACAGAACGAAGCGACCACTGATGGGTGAAATCGCAGGCAGGATGGCCGATGCCGTAATAGTTACATCAGACAATCCCCGTAGTGAAGCACCGGCATCGATCTGTGAAGAGGTGAGCATAGGCGTCAAGGAGACTATTGGGGATAAGCCCTGGGAGGTCATCATTGATCGGCGGCAAGCTATCGTTCGAGCCATTGAAATGGCCAGGCCAGGTGATGTTGTCTTAATTGCCGGTAAAGGCCATGAGCCTTATCAGATTCTAAAAGGTAGAACCATTCATTTTGATGACAGAGAGGAGGCCGCCAGGGCCTTAAAAGAGCGCCTGGAGCCAAAATGAAGCCAATATCTATTGCCCAGATCAAACAATGGGCCCGGGGTAAGCAGTATAGCGGTTCTGCCTCTCTTTTTCTCAAGGGGGTTTCCACAGATAGTCGCACCCTAAGCCCAGGGGAGTTGTTTATCCCCCTTCGGGGAGAGCGATTTGATGGCCATGATTTTGTGCCCTCGGCCTTTCGCCAAGGGGCAGCTGCCGTTGTCATTGAAGAGCACACCGCCAGCGACATCAAGGCAAGGCTTATGGGTGATGGCCTTTGGGAAACGGTGCCCAACATTATTACGGTGCCCGATACACTATTGGCTTTACAGGAGATTGCTCAGGGCTATCGGAGTCTGTTTGATCCGCAAGTGATCGCGATCACGGGAAGCACAGGTAAGACTACCACCAAAGATATGACGGCAAGTATAGTGGCCGAGGTCGGCCCGATGCTCAAATCCCCGGAAAACTACAATAATGAGATAGGCTTACCCTTAACACTGCTACAGCTGGAGCCTTGGCATAAGACAGTAGTAGTTGAAATGGGGATGCGGGGGCCAGGACAGATCCGGACTTTGACGAAGCTAGCCATGCCCAGTATTGGTGTGATCACCAATATCGGGACTGTTCATCTGGAGCTTTTGGGATCCCAAAGAGCCATTCAAAGGGCAAAGCAAGAGCTGGTGGAAACCATGGAACCGGGTAGTACTATTGTACTTAATGCCGATGATCCCCTAGTAAGAGAGATGGCGGAGGTAGCTGTAGGCAAGGACGTTATTTATTATGGTTGGCAAACAACTATTCATGATGAGCCCAGTCTGGCACCGGGCTGTACAGATGCTTCATTGGTCACAGCCACTCATCTAGTCACCCATGGTGCCAAGGGGATCTCGTTCACATTATGCTATAAAGGCAAGTCTGTAGAGATTCAGCTCCCGGTTCCAGGCAGATATCAGGTGAGTAATGCCCTAGCTGCCGCAGCGGCAGCCATGGCTGCGGGGGCAAGCCTTGATGATGTGCAGATGGGTCTTTCCAGAGCGACCTTGTCTGGAATGAGAATGCAGCTAATTCCCTGGCTGGATGGAGGTCTTGTAATCAATGACGCCTACAATGCCAACCCAACTTCCATGGCCGCTGCACTAAAGACTACCCAGGAGATCGCGGTTGGTAGACCTTTGATCTTGGTACTCGGTGACATGCTCGAGCTAGGCCAATTGTCCAAAGAGGCCCATTTGGATATCGGCCGTCAGGCCGCTGGGCTAAAGCCTGCTTATTTGGTCTGTGTTGGGACTAACGCTAGAGGATTTGCAGAAGGTGCCGGCAAAGCAGGTCTGTCTTCCAAGAAGATTGTTGAATGTGAAGACTATACCTCAGCCGAAGAAGCAGTACTTCGGGTGGCAAACCCTGGGGATATCATTTTGGTTAAGGGTTCTCGGGGTATTGCTCTGGAAAACGTTGTACAGGCACTTTGTACCAAGCTGTAAGAGACAGAGGAAGGAGGGGAAGGCATGATCGCTAGGATTCTTTATGCAGCGTTATTGGCCTTTTTCATAGCATTGATCGTCGGACCCCCACTGATTAGGTTCTTACGCAGGCTCAAATTGGGTCAAAGCATTAGGGTCGATGGCCCCCAGACCCATCTAAAAAAGGCTGGTATCCCCACCATGGGTGGCATCCTAATTGTAACAGCGGCTGCCGCCTCCACCCTGCTTTTTACTAAAGGGCATGTGGCTGTACTCTATGGCCTTTTGGCTACACTGGGATTTTCCTTGATTGGACTAGTAGATGATTTTATTATTGTTGTGGCCAAAAGATCCTTGGGTCTAAAGGCCCGGCAGAAGCTGTTAGGCCAGCTTATCTTGGGTTTGGTGATTAGTCTTTATGCTTTGGCATCACCAAAGCTCGGTCCAACGCTGCTGGTGCCTTTTAGTAACCAGGTACTTGTGTTACCTTCGTGGATGTTTGTGGTGGTGGCTACTGGAGCCATGGTGGGAAGCGCCAATGCTGTCAATTTCACAGATGGTCTTGATGGTCTGGCGGCAGGGACTACTGCCATTGCTGCTGTCAGTTATGCGTTGCTTTGTATTGGTCTAGGTGAGTGGGAATTGGCTGTTTTCGCTGCTGCCATTGCCGGTGCCTGTCTTGGTTTCACTTGGTTCAATGCCTACCCTGCCCAGGTGATCATGGGGGATACTGGCTCATTGGGGCTGGGGGCAGCCTTGGGCACATTGGCAGTACTAACTGGAACAGAGCTCTTTTTGGTTATCATCGGTGGGGTGTTTGTCATGGAAACCCTCTCGGTGATTCTACAAGTACTGTATTTTCGTCTAACCGGTGGTGGGCGGATATTTCGCATGGCTCCCTTGCATCATCATTTTGAACTGAAAGGGTGGCCCGAGACCAAGGTGGTGTTTCGCTTCTGGATCATAGCCTTTGTCTTTGCCGTTTTGGGATTGGCTGGATTACCTGCGGTATTAGGGTTTTGAAGATGGGGAGGGAGAGACTTGTCCCGGGAGACTTACCGTATGCCTGACCTCGTGTTGTTTGCCGCGGCCCTGCTTTTGGTGAGCCTGGGGCTGGTGATGGTTTTTAGTGCTAGTTCTGTAATGGCCATGTCAGAGACCGGGGATCAGTTTCACTATTTAAGGCGCCAACTAATTGGTGTCATCGTAGGTACAATTGCCATGCTAGTGATTATGCAAATCGATTACCACGTATACCAAAGGGTCGCCATCCTTGGAGTTGTGATTGCCTACATCCTTTTGGCAACAGTGTTGATTCTAGGGACAGAGATCTCGGGATCTCGGCGTTGGATTAACCTGAAGGTAATCAACCTACAACCCTCTGAGATAGCCAAACTAGCTTTAGTCAATTTTATAGCGGCCTATGCTGCCTCCCGTCCGCAGTCAATGAAGGGCTTTTGGAAGGGTGTCATCCCACCGGTTGCGGTGACAGCAGGCTTTTTTGGACTGATCATCCTGGAGCCGGATTTCGGTACTGCGGTGTCAATGGCCGGAACCGCAGTGATTATGTTATTTGCCTGTGGGACTCGGCTGCTACATTTGCTTATGCTGGCAGGTATGGCTATACCCCTTTTTGGTGTGATGATTTGGCTAGAGCCATATCGGATGGAGAGAATCCTGTCTTTTCTCGATCCTTGGGCCGATCCGATGAACACCGGGTGGAATATCATTCAATCCCTTTTAGCCATAGGCTCTGGAGGGCTTTTTGGATTGGGCCTGGGGAGCAGTCGTCAGAAGTTTTTTTACTTGCCTGAACAGCATACTGACTTTATCTTTGCTATACTCGGTGAGGAGCTAGGCTTTCTCGGGGCGGCTGTGACTTTGCTTTTGTTTTTCCTTTTGGCTTGGCGGGGTTTTCGGATTGCCCTTAGAGCTAATGATCTGTTCGGTTGTTTCATGGCAGTGGGGATCACCTCCATGATCATCTTGCAGGCAGTACTGAATATCGGTGTAGTTAGTGGTCTGTTGCCGGTAACAGGTGTGACTTTGCCGTTTATTAGTTTTGGCAGTTCTTCCATGGTAATAACTTTGGCGGGTATAGGCATCTTGCTGAACATATCAAAGCAAATTCACTGATTGTGATAATGGGAGTGAAGATGTGTGCGTGTGCTGATCGCCGCAGGTGGTACCGGTGGACATATATATCCTGGTTTGACCATAGCCAATGTCATTCGGGCCCGCTATCCTGGTTGCGAGGTTATTTTTGTCGGTACCCACTATGGGTTGGAAAAGGATATTATACCCCGTGCAGGGTACCCTCTGGAGCTTATCCAAGTACAGTATTTTCGCAGGGCGCTATCGTTGGATCTTCTTAAGACGAGTGTGATCGCCCTCAAGGGTCTTAAGCAATCCTTTGGTATTGTCGGAGATCTTCGGCCAGATGTGGTAGTGGGTACAGGGGGCTATGTGGCTGGGCCAGTACTTCTTGCCGCCGCGATACGCAGAGTCCCTACTTTTATTCAAGAGCAAAACGCCCTACCAGGGATCACTAACAGGCTTTTAGGCCGATTTATGCAGGGTATTGCTTTGGGCTATGTCGAAGCGACTCGCTATTTTCCCAACGATGGTCGGGTGATGGTAACCGGCAATCCCATCCGTTCTGAGATTACTGCCATCACTAAAGCCGATGCCAGAAGGCGCTTGCAGCTGCATCCTGATTATCGTACAGTGGTTGTTTTTGGTGGCAGCCAAGGGGGTCTGAGCATCAATAGAGCCATGCGGGAGCTAGCCCCTCGGCTAAATAGGGAGCCCTGGCTACAAGTAATCCATCAAACGGGTACAAAGAGTTACGCAGATATTGCGTGGGAAGTACTGGGAAATGATTCTGGTCGGGAAAGGGGCGAACCTCCTTCTATGGTCAAGGATGGTTGTGTGAGGATCGTACCATATATCTACGACATGCCTGCGGCATTGGCCGCTGCTGACTTGGTGGTGGGCAGAGCTGGTGCCCTCTCCATCGCTGAGATCACAGCTAGAGGTTTACCAGCAATCCTAATTCCTTTTCCCTACGCGGCGGAAAATCACCAGGAGAAAAACGCGCGGGTCTTAGAAGAGGCCGGAGCGGCCCGGGTTTTGCTCGATGAGGTAGTCTCAGGTGAGAGTCTAGGCGATCTCATGTTTGGCCTGCTAAGTAATCGTGATGTCCTAGCTAAGATGGCTATAGCTAGCAAGAGTTTGGGAAAGCCCAATGCTACTTCGGTGATTGTTGATCGAATTGCAGAACTAGCCGGGTGGTCATAGCTTGGAAGTATGCATAAGAGATGCTTGTAGTTTTGTGCAGCCAAGGGCTTCCGCTTCTCGGGGGCGCACATTCCGCGGCCCTTGCATACTATGTAGTATCCTTGCCCTTAAGAATCTAGAAGAGGGAGGGCAAAGAGCGGATGGGGATACACATGGAGCAGGGGCCTTTTCATGTTCATTTTGTTGGTATCGGTGGTATTGGGATGAGTGGGATAGCGAGGATCCTAGTAGAGATGGGGTGGCCGGTGTCTGGTTCTGATTTGGTCGCTTCTGAAAAAACGGAGTCTTTGGCGGCAGCCGGTGTTAGAGTGCATATCGGCCATCGTGAGGAGAACGTGGCTGGGGCCAAGCTAGTCGTTGTTTCCGCCGCTGTTCCCATGAATAACAGTGAGGTGCTTTTTGCCCATGAGCATGGTATTAGGGTAGTGACTCGGGCCCAAATGCTCGGGCGCCTCATGCAAGACAGATTCGGGATTGCCGTCGCCGGTACCCATGGTAAAACTACTACTACATCAATGATATCCTTGGTTTTGGAGAGACTTGGCTATGATCCTAGTGTAGTGGTGGGAGGCGAAGTCTTTGATATCGGCGGTAATGGCAAACTAGGTCATGGGCCACATTTGGTAGTAGAAGCGGATGAAAGTGATGGCTCATTTCTGGATTTACCGGCTCAGATTGTAGTGGTTACCAATGTTGAGGCGGATCACCTAGATCACTATGCTGACCTAGATGCTGTCAGGGCCACTTTCCTGGCTTTCATGCGCCTGGTTCCACCCGATGGAATCGTGGTCAGTTGTGCCGATGACCAAGGCTTAGCTGATCTCGTTAGCCAGCTTGACTGTCGCCACATAGACTATGGGCTGCAAAATGTGGGTCACTGGCGGGCTACGGAATTGCAGTTTTTCCCGTTTGGCTCCAGGAGCACGATTTGGCGTGGCCGAGAGAGAGTCGGCTGCTTGGATTTGCAGGTTCCGGGCAAACACAACATCTCCAATGCTCTGGCGGTACTGGCTGTGGCACATGAGCTGAATCTTCCCATTGGTGAGACCATGGCTATACTGGGTGAGTTTAGAGGTGTGGCCCGCCGCTTTGAGAAACTTGGTGAAAGTGGGAATGTACTTGTCATTGATGACTATGCACATCATCCCACTGAGATTAAGGCGACACTGGCAGCGGCAAGGCATTTACACCGACGGATTGTCGCCGTTTTTCAACCCCATCGCTATACTCGAGTTGCTCGGCTTGTCAATGAGTTCGCCTCCTCGTTCTATGATGCCGACCAGCTCATCCTCACCGACATCTATCCGGCTGGAGAAAAGCCAATACGCGGCATCTCTGGGGGAGTTCTAGCTGAGGCAGTCTCCAAGTCAGGCCATCCCCGTCTAACGTACATCCCCCATAAGGGCGATATCCCCGGTTTCTTGGCAAAAACCGTGCTTAGTGGAGATGTGGTACTGACACTAGGGGCAGGGGATATTCGGGAGGCAGGAATAAAGTTTCTAAACTGGCAAAAGGAGCGGGTGGTATCAAAATGCCTAGAATACGAATCCATGGCCAACGGCCACTTGAGGGTCTTATCCCCATTGGTGGAGCAAAAAACGCAGTTTTGAAGCTGATGGCAGCGGCCTTGATGGCTCCTGGGGAATCAATCATCCACAATGTGCCCCATATCCAGGACGTCTTTACTATGATCGAACTACTGGAGAACTTGGGGGTTGGTGTGGAGTTTGAGGCCAGTACTTTGCGGCTATCGGTAGGCAGTGATATTGGCCAAGAGGCACCTCATGATCTAGTAAGAAAAATGAGGGCCTCTATTCAAGTAATGGGGCCGTTACTTGGACGTTTGGGACGGGTTAGGGTATCATTGCCGGGTGGCTGCGCTATTGGGGAAAGACCCATTGATTTTCACCTTAAGGGTTTCACACAGCTAGGGGCTAGGATTCGGGAAGAACACGGATATATCTGTGCCGAAGCCGATCGGCTAAAAGGCGTAGATATCCAGCTGGACTATCCCAGTGTAGGTGCCACCGAGAACTTGATGATGGCCGCCACTTTAGCCACGGGAACCACCCAGATCCGCAACGCCGCTCGAGAACCGGAGATCATCGAAGTGCAGAACTTTCTTAATCAGATGGGAGCCCAGATCAGGGGTGCAGGTACCGATGTGATTCGGATTGACGGGGTAAAGAGCCTATCTCCAGCGGAACACACCATTATTCCAGACCGAATCGAGGTGGGAACTTATCTGGTGGCAGTTGCTATGGCGGGAGGCAACGCAACCATCCGGCCTGCAATACCGCAGCATGTGGCAAGCCTGATCGCCAAGCTTAACGAAACAGGGGTACGGGTCTTGGTAGGAGAAGATAAGATCAGTGTACATTCCGCCGGCAGATACCGGGCTGTGAACTTTCAATCATTGCCATATCCAGGTTTCCCGACGGATTTGTTACCTCAGGTAATGGCGATGATGACTATAGCTGAAGGCACTAGTGTGATTCGGGAAACAGTGTATACCAATCGATACAAGCATGTCGGTGAGCTGAGGCGCATGGGTGCAAACATCATGATTGCCGATCGAACAGCTGTAATACAAGGAGTTTCACATCTGACAGGTGCAGAAGTCGTGGTACCTGATCTTCGGGCTGGTGCCGCCTTAGTCTTAGCAGCTCTCGCGGCAGAGGGAACAACCATAGTTGAAGATGAGGGCCATTTAGGTCGCGGCTATGATAACCTAATCGGCAAATTGCAGGGACTGGGTGCTGACATAAGGCTTGTCGACTAGCTGGAAATAGTTTTGATTAGGGACAATTCCTGCCAAATTAGTCCTGCTAGCTATGCTATAATTGGGATGTAGCCGAGAAGAGGGGGGAGATCTCATGCCCAAGGTGCGAGGCGGCTATTCCTTTGGCCTGTCACTGGTGGTGTTACTTTTGGTTATAGGCCTTGTCGGGTTTTTTCATTCCCCTTTCTTTACGGTGCAAAGCATTCAGGTTAGTGGTTCGAGCTATACAATGGAGAAGATAGCTGATCTTGCTGGAATCAAGGTGGGGACAAGCCTTCTGAAGCTAGATGTGGAAATGGCAATGCGCCTTCTAGAACAGGAGCCTATCATCTCACGGGCGATTGTCCGTCGCCACTTGCCTGATACCATTCTTATCGAGGTGGAGGAATACACCCCCGTAGCTATGGTATCGGTTGAGACAGGGTTTTGGGGCGTGGCGGTTGATGGAACGCTTCTAGGCAGGATAGACCTAGGTGGTATCAGTCTGCCAGTGATCACCGGTGTCAATAGCGAGTTCTTGACTGTGGGCAGCAAAAATGTGAGTGAATTGATGATGGCCGCCAACATTATCAATGGGCTGCCCCAAATGGCTAGGGATCGCATCTCTGAGGTGAATGTAAGAGACCGAGATGGGTTAAGAGTGATTAGTCGCAACCTAGTCGAGTTCTACTTAGGGGACCTGAGTCACTTAGCTGAAAAGCTTGATGCAGTGGTGGCTTTTCTGGCTAACCTCGAATCAGGACAGTTACCACCATACACAGTAGTGGATTTGTCCAATCCGAAACGACCCGTAGTTCGCAAACTGCAGTAGATAGTGAAAACCTGCTTGCCAAAAAGGGAATCAACCTAGATTGTGGAATTAGAAAGCAAAGGCAAATTGCTCCTTAATGAAGGAGCCTGGACAAACAGGGTGAAGATATTGCAAGTAAGCCGTTTAGCAGAGGAGCATTTGGTGGCAGGCCTTGATATAGGTACATCCAAGGTCGCTGTAGCTATAGCTGCAAAGGATGGTTTGGGCTCATGCAAGATCATCGGCGTGGGTACTGGTCTGCACAATGGCCTACAGCGGGGAGTTATTCGTGATACCGATGCAGTTAGGCAGGCTGTGACGGAGGCTGTCATCAAAGCCGAGAGAATGGCACAAAGGCCCATGCCACCGGCAGTAGTAGGTATACCGGGTAGTTTGAGTTCATCCTTTACTGCTCGGGGTACGGTTCCAATTAGGCGATCCGGACATCGTGTGCAAGCCGAAGATGTGGAAAGAGCCCTTGGCGCGGCCAAGGCTATGTCTATTCCACCGGGGCGGCGGGTAATTCACCGAATTTTGCGTGGCTTCTGGTTGGATGGTAGACATCTGCCAGGAGAACCAGTGGGCTTAGTAGGGCGGCATCTTAGGTAGAGGTGCAATTTGTCACCATAGCATTATCCGCTTGGGAGGAACTGACGAGTTTTCTGGAACAAGGGGATGTCGCGGTTGCCAAGATGACGGTTCAGTGCCTAGCCACAGCAGACATGGTATTAGCTCTCGACCAAAAAAAGTTGGGAGTTGTTTTAGTTGATCTTGGAGCAGGGTTGACTGACATTGTCGTATATCATGCTGACAAGCTACAGCATATGGCCTGCCTACCCATGGGCACCCGCAATCTTGCCCTCGACTTAATGATGGGTTTGGATATCACCTTGGAGGATGCTGAATGCTTAGTGCGAAAACTTGGATGCCACCTGTCCCCCGAGAATATTGCCAGGTTTCAGGAAGGCTGGCAAGGTGATATTGGTGGCCGGTCTTTCAGTCTCGAGCAGTATGCCGAAATTTTCGACGCGAGGGCAGAGGAGATCTGGCAACTGGTGAGAAGTCAGATAGCGAAGGTCGGTGGTAACTCTAATCTGCAGGCAGGCGTGAGAATGGTGGGCGGAGGAGTGCTCATTCCCGGACTAAAAGACCTAGGGTCCAGCATTCTAGGTCTACCGGTGGATGCGTCACTTCCGGTAGAAATGGCGAATTTGCCCGAATCCTGGTTAAGCCCCGGGTATGCATCGGCGGTGGGGCTGGTTCAGCATAGGACAACAGGTCTATCGGCACTGCCCAAACCACGAACAAAGAAACCCGCGTGGACCGCTTTGTGGCCCAGGATACGTGGTTGGCTCAAGTTTTAGCAACAGATAGCCGGTGGGTTCCGGTTCTTGGGAGGTAAAGGGACATGTTCGAATTCGATATGCAAGCTGGCCAGTTTGCCAATATAAAAGTAGTTGGAGTTGGTGGTGGTGGGAGCAATGCGGTAAATCGCATGATCGAGGCAGAATTGCAGGGTGTGCAGTTTATCGCTCTCAATACCGATGCCCAGGCCCTACTACTGTCTAATGCCAGCCATAAGATCCAAATGGGAGAGAAACTAACTAGAGGTCTAGGTGCAGGCTCTAACCCAGACGTCGGTCAGAAGGCAGCAGAAGAGAGTAAGGATGAGATCAAAGCCTTGCTTGAAGGGGCGGATATGATCTTTATCACTGCGGGAATGGGTGGTGGAACTGGCACTGGTGGAGCACCTATAGTCGCGGAAATAGCCCGGGAAGTGGCCGCTCTCACGGTGGGAGTAGTGACTAAACCCTTTAGCTTCGAAGGTAAACGCCGTATGAAGCAGGCAGAAAAAGGAACCGCCGAACTGAAGGACAAAGTCGATACCTTGATCACTATACCGAATGATCGGTTATTACAGGTGGCGGAGAAGAAAACCTCAATCATCGAAGCCTTCCGTATGGCAGATGATGTACTACTGCATGGAGTGCAAGGCATCTCTAATCTGATCACAGTTCCGGGCCTAATCAATCTTGATTTTGCCGATGTGCGGACAATTATGACCGACGCCGGTTCGGCACTAATGGGTTTAGGCTATGCAACTGGTGAGAATCGGGCTGCAAAGGCTGCTAATATGGCGATTTCCAGCCCACTACTGGAAGCATCCATCGAGGGTGCTAAGGGGATTTTACTTAACATCACCGGCAGCTCTTCGTTGGGACTATTTGAGGTCAATGAAGCTGCCGAACTAATCGCCGCCGCGGCCGACCCCGATGCCAATATCATCTTTGGGGCGGTGATCGATGAATCTCTCAAAGAGGAGCTTCGGGTCACGGTGATTGCCACTGGCTTTGGTGAACGCAGTGAAGCTATGGCAGATCAGGCTAACCGCCAGAGCATCAGAGATGACTTTGATATCAAGCCTTTTGCCACTGACGATCTGGATATTCCGGCTTTCTTGCGCCGCAAATAGACAAAGGGGGCGGGGGCACATTACTCTAGTTTCTTGATCTCCCGCCTCAGTTTTTTTAGGATGCGCTTTTCCAGCCGTGAGATATACGACTGTGATATACCTAGACAGTCGGCAACTTCCTTTTGGGTTTTTTCCTCACCATCCTCTAGCCCAAATCTAAGCTTCATGATCCGAGTTTCCCGGGGGCTTAGTCGTTTTAGGGCACCCACCAGTAGTGCCCGATCAACTTCCTCCTCTATCGCCTTGGTGACATTACTCTCAACTCCCAGAATGTCGATCCAGCCGATCTCATTACCATCATAATCAGTATGGAGCGGTTCCTCCAAAGACACTTCGATCCGAGTCTTGCTATTGCGCCTTAAGAACATGCGGATCTCGTTATCTATACATTTGGAGGCATAGGTAGCCAGCTTGACATTGCGGCCTGGATCAAAGGTATTCACGGCCTTGATCAAGCCAATAGTGCCTATGGATACCAGATCCTCAATGCCCACCCCCGAGCTTTCGAATTTGCGGGCTATATAGACAACTAATCTTAGATTGCGCTCAATTAAGGTGTTCTTGACGGCACTATCTCCTTGGCCAAGCCTCTGGAGTAATCGGCTTTCTTCTTCTGCCTCCAGAGGAGGAGGTAGTACTTCATTACTGCCAATATAGTATACGGCCGGTGGTTCGAGTCCGATTCGCTGGCAAAGGCGCAGAGCCATTATCCGCAAAAAAAGCGAGATACGGAGTCTTTTTCGTTTCACTGCCGCTCTCCTCCCAAGGTCGCCGGGGTGACTACCGGTGATGCAGAGATACTAGCTAGAGTGCCTTGCACGATGGCAGGGGGTATTAGCGCTTGGTATTCATTAGCCGGATCGAGCTTGTGATCACAAATGGCGATAACGGCCTCACTGGTTGGTACAGATTGCCCGGAAATATCTACCGTCACCCCATCTGGTCGAAATCCAATGAGGATACCGTTTTTCTTTCCCAGTGAGGTATAGGGTATGATCCGAAAGCGGCTAGACCAATGTGATGACGCTAGAAGCTGGGTGAGAGCCTTCTCATCTCCGGCTTCTAGCTGATCCATGTTTTTGGCCAAGTCGGGTGGTAAGAGTTTAGTCAAAAGGTCTTGCTCCAAAATGATGACAGGCACACCTGTTAATGGGTCAGTCAAATGATTGCCTGTGTCGATTAGTCCGATCACCCTAATGGAGGTAGGGCCAAATTGGATGTCTAGTGGCAGCTGATAGATGCGTCGCACCATTCTGTATTGCACAACCCCCCACCCTAGCTCAGCAATGACAAGGATGCCTGCCATGGCGATGAGTAAGCCGAGGAAAGTATTAGGTTTGGTGGGTGTGCCCAAAAGATAAGCAGCGGCAAGCCCAGTACCACCAGCACCAAAACCTAACCCGAGAAAATGTAGAAGAAGCCCTCCCAGGCGCCGGGGTGATACTGGGAAAAAAGCAGCAAAGAGCATAAGCACTGTAACTGCTAGAATAGTTGGTATGAAACGCAGTAAACCATAGTATGGAATGATACGTAAACTAGCTAGATAAAGCAACAGGAAATGCCCGGTGCCGATTGCCGCCCCCAAAGATAACCGTTGCCAAGTGGTTTCGGCCAGAGTGATGGCAGCGGTAGCCCACAGCAAAAGATAATCACAGACAAAATTGGCCACTAGATAAAGCATAAGGATATCCACATATACAACGTAATCAAGTCTCACTTAGCTTCACCTCACCTGTTGGCCTCCTGATTCATAATACTTAGGATAATTGCCAGTTCCTTCTTTATTGACGAAGATAAATATCAATGCCTGACTCCTCCGGAATAAAGCGACAAGGCTGTGGCAATACTGAACTATACAGACGGCTTGTAGTTGGGGGGAGAACGGTTTGAACAAAGTCGAGATATGTGGAGTGAATACATCGAAACTGCCAGTTCTCTCAAACGAAAAGATGAGAGAGCTCCTAAAAAGCATGCGAGAAGGCGATGAATCCGCTCGTAAGCAGCTTATTCAGGGCAATCTCCGATTAGTCCTCAGTGTGATCCAAAGGTTTAACAACCGTGGCGAGCCAGTGGATGATCTATTCCAGGTGGGATGTATTGGACTGATGAAGGCCATTGACAACTTTGACCTAAGTCAGAATGTCAAGTTCTCCACCTATGCAGTTCCCATGATCATCGGGGAGATTCGGCGCTATCTAAGGGATAACAATCCCATCCGTGTTTCACGTTCACTAAGGGATACCGCCTATAGAGCACTACAGATTAGGGATTCTCTGGTAGCTAAGTATTCCCGGGAACCTACCATCGGCCAAATCGCTGCGGCACTAAAGATGCCCCGGGAGGAGATCGTCTATGCCCTTGACGCCATCCAAGAACCGGTCTCGCTCTTTGAGCCTATCTATCACGATGGAGGAGACCCCATCTTTGTTATGGATCAGATTAGCGATGAGAAAAACGAAGACACCAATTGGCTAGAAGGCATTTCTATCCGGGAGGCTATGGACAAACTAGGAGAACGGGAAAGGCTGATTCTCACCATGAGGTTCTTCGATGGACGTACACAAATGGAGGTAGCCGACGAGATCGGCATCTCACAAGCCCAAGTATCCCGGCTGGAGAAGGCTGCCCTAAAGCACCTGCGCAGATACATGATGGTTCATGAAGCGGAATCGATTAATCAATGATCACAAGACAAGAACTGCAAGTTAGGTACCGCAGGAGGTGGCAAGGGTGATTGTGAAAGCATTACGCAGTCGTTTACTTGTTTCTAGTATGATAATAGCGGTGGCATTGATCTTTGGTTTTCTTTGTGTGCAAGTGACTAGCAATGTTTTGCCTGTGGAAAAGGCGTACAATACGGAAAGTCTCATACGGTTGCATATTCTGGCCCATAGCGATTTGCCCGGTGATCAGGAATTGAAGTTGCAGGTACGGGATGCCATTATTGCGGAAACGAGTGGTCTGTTCACCCAAATCACCACAAGAGAAGAGGCTTGGCAGCAACTGAATATCCACCAGGACACCATCCGCCAAGTGGCTGAAGAGACGATTCATCGGTTTGGCAAGGATTACCCGGTAGAAATTCGATTAGGTAAGCATGATTTCCCTGAGAAGACCTATGGGCAGCTACTGGTGCCAGCTGGCGAGTACCAAGCTATGCAGGTGGTCATCGGAGAGGGTAAAGGCAAAAACTGGTGGTGTGTGCTTTTCCCACCACTCTGCTTTATGGAAGGCGCCTTGATGGAGGAGGCTATCATCAAGCGGGCGCCAGATGACGAAAGCCAGGCCCCTAGAAAGGTGGTAGTGGAGTGGCGCTTCAGGTACCTGAATGATCTATATCGAGAATATGGTGAGAAGCTGGCGGTGTTAATCTACTCTGCCTCTGGGGGTCGTCTGTTTTCCACAGCCCAGATGCCAGCTCATATCTTGCGACACTAGCAAACCTATGCTGGAGTATGAATGAAACACACCGGGATACACAAATGAAAGGCCCTGGTCAACAGACTCCCAAATAGGCACGCTGCCTAAAGAGAGTACATTTACCCATACCGGTACATATAATACAATGGTACTTAGTACCGGGGGGTGGGGGTCTTGCTGGTCAAGACATCGGAGCTTTGGCTGCTTGATGTCATTAATACTATCGATGGTCAAAGGCTAGGAAACATCACTGATTTAGATATTGACCTAGCCACCGGCAGAATCAATGCACTTATTTTGACTGAGTCTAGCGGTTTTTTCGGTCTGTTTAGGCGAAGTCATGATCTAGAGATCCCCTGGGAGAGAGTAATCCTGATCGGTATCGATGTAATCCTGGTAGAGATGGCTTCATTAAGGGAGCCCAAGCGAGGCCGTTAACCTAAGGTAATCAAATAGTCCCCGACACCTAGCACAGCTGGTGCCGGGGACTCGCTATCTGACTAATCCTCTAAAAGCTCAAAATCCTCTTTGCCTACACCACACAAAGGGCAGACCCAGTCGTCTGGCAAGTCCTCAAAGGCAATGCCACCTTCTTCGTAAGGATCATAGATATACCCACATACAGTGCATTCCCATTTTTCCATCTGCGTGAACCCTCCTTCACTTTTGTCCAATGATTGATCATTGGTAGGGTATCTTGTGTTTTCACCGCGGACTTTCCTTTTCCTGCTGGCCCCCGGGAGAATCATGACAATTCTAGCAGGAATTTCGCACAGAATATGCCAAGCTATTATTAGATTCTATTGCAATGGGGCATATATTACGCGGAACCTTGATTGAAGAAGACTGGAAGTGGCTGACACTGAGGAGTTGGCCCAGATTATGCCGATTCCCGGATGCTTGTAAAGGAGGCTGGCAATGGCTGTCGTAGAAGTGAAAGACAATGTTTATTGGGTAGGTGCAGTGGACTGGCAGAGCCGCTATTTTCACGGGGTAATATACACAACCCACCGGGGAACCACGTATAATGCTT
This sequence comes from Bacillota bacterium, assembly GCA_012518315.1. GTDB lineage: Bacteria > Bacillota > Limnochordia > DTU087 > DTU087 > JAAYSL01. The sequence continues at coordinate 32,379 of JAAYSL010000083.1, forward strand.
ATTTGGTGATTGGCGAGAAATACAAGGCCCTGATTGATACGGTCTACACACCCTTCAGTGAAGTCTTGGTGTCTCACCTGAAGGAACTGGTGGATCCGACGGAGATTGATTATGTAGTTGTAAACCATGTGGAGATCGACCACTTGGGCGCTTTGCCTAGGGTGATGGAGCTGTGTCCCCAGGCGAAGATATTTTGTAGCCAAAGGGCAACTTGGCCCATTAAGAAGCATTTTGGTGAACGCGGCTGGGATATGACTGTGGTGGGCACGGGAGATGTTTTGGATCTAGGTGGCAAGACTATCCAGTTCATTGAAGCTCCGATGCTGCATTGGCCTGATAGTATGTTTTCGTATATACCAGAAGATAGGCTTTTACTTCCCAATGATGCTTTTGGACAACACTTGGCTTCATCTGGTCGATTTGATGATGAAGTGGATAATGCTATACTGATGGATGAGGCAGCTAAGTACTATGCCAATATCCTTTTGCCCTTTAGCTCCCTGGTGGATAGAAAACTAAAAGAGATTGCCAAGCTAGGAATCGAGATCGATACCATTGCCCCAAGTCATGGTGTAATCTGGCGAAAGGATCCTAATCAGATTATCACTGCCTACCAAAGCTGGGCGAATGGGCTGGAGACTCCAGGACGGGTGTTCCCCGAGGTTGTGGTCGTCTTTGATACCATGTGGGGCAGTACAGAAAAGATGGCAGAGGCCATTAGTGATGAGCTATCAAGACAGGGGCTTAGAGTCAGCTTATATAATATCGGCAAAAGCGATGATAGTGACATAATTCGGGAGGTATTGGAGGCTAAAGCTGTTATCGTTGGTTCATCTACCATCAATAATGCGATGCTGCCCTCGCTGAGTCCTTTCCTGTATGGGTTGGTGGGACTAAAGCCCAAGGGGAAAATGGGAGCAGCTTTCGGTTCCCATGGGTGGAGAGGTGGGGCGGTTCCCCAAATCGCTGCCATGTTGGCTGATGCGGGAATGGAGCTAGTGGGAGATGGCCTTGCCATTCAGTGGGTTCCTGATGCGGCAGATCTCGAGGCTAGTCGTGACTTGGCTCGCCAAGTGGCATCAATTCTGGCTAGTCAAGGTTAGGAAACATAAAGATCAAACATAGGCGAGCTAGGCTACGGGCAGCGGTCTTTGGGCTCTACCGAGGCGTGAGGTAGATTCCCCAAGACCGCTGTAGTATAATGAAAGCGGTTAGTTTTGACCTTAGTTAGGTGGGATCATCGGTGAAATGCCCCTTTTGTGGTTTTATGGAAAGTAAGGTTGTAGACTCCCGGGCCACAGAGGAAGGTAGTTCTATACGCAGGCGACGAGAGTGTATAGACTGTGGACGACGTTTTACTACCTATGAGCGGTTAGATGAGATCCCCCTAATGGTAGTGAAGAAAGATGGGCGACGAGAGGTTTTTTCCCGTGACAAAATCATTACCGGGGTATTAAAGGCTTCACAAAAACGGCCCATTAGCTACACAGTTATCGAGAATCTAGCCCGGGATATAGAGCGGGATCTCCGTAACCAAATGGATCGGGAAATCTCTTCACAGGCTATTGGTGAGATGGTGATGGAACGCATACGGCAGATCGATGAAGTCACCTATGTTCGCTTTGCCTCAGTCTATCGGCAGTTCAAGGATATCGGGCGCTTTATGGAAGAGCTAGAGAAACTGCGACAGGAAAATGAATAGGTGGGAGTTAATCTTTGAATCGGGATCAGCCGGAGCGAGAGGAAGTCTTGAGCTATCAAGTGCATAATGGGGTTGGCTACTGGCAGCCTAAGGGAATACCTCAACCGGTGGGAGTTGTTTGTGCTTTTTCTAGTCGGCAAGGAGGGATAAGCGAAGGCCCCTTTGGCTCGTTGAATCTAGGACTCCATGTTGGCGATGAGCCTGGCTGTGTATTGGAGAATCGTCAGAGATTTTCCCGTGCTTTGGGCGTAGACCCAAGACATTGGGTAGCGGCCCAGCAGGTACATGGCTGCAATGTGGCTGTGGTAAGCCAAAAGCATCGAGGACTTGGTGCCTATTCCCAAAAGACTGCTCTGTGTGGCACAGATGGATTAGTTACAGCTGAAGCCGGAGTGTGGCTAAGCTGCTACTATGCCGACTGTGTGCCATTAGTCTTTTGGGATAGCTTGAGAGGAGCCATCGGGATTGCCCATGCCGGTTGGCGTGGGACATTGGCAAATATCGGTGTTTGTGTAGTTAGGCAAATGGTGAGTTCTTTTGGATGTGAGGCTCAAGATCTACAGGTACTGATTGGGCCCGCTATTGGTGCTTGTTGCTACGTGGTCGGTGAAGAGGTAGCTATGGCTTTCGAGAAGCGCCTTGGCCAAGGATCCCTTAGCCACAGGCATGGCCGTAGTTATCTTGATCTTCGGGCAGCCAATCGAGAGCTTATAGTGGAGGCTGGCATTCCACCAGATCAAATACACGTAAGTAATCTATGCACCGCCTGTCACCCTGAGGCTTTCTTCTCACATAGGCGGGATGGAAGTCCCACAGGCAGAATGACAGCCATTATCGGATTACGGGAGCAATAATTGCTCCCGTAGTCACTTTTCTGGTCACTTTTGAGGCAACAAGGAGTTTCACCTGTAGATGGGGAATCTCCAAAGGGAACGGGAGTGAGTGTTTTGGCGAAGATGGTGGAACAGGCAAAAGGTGTAAAGCAGCCTACACCTGGGCGTAGACCCAAGGAAATCCTTGCTGTTTTGCTTTTTGCCATGGGTATCTTTACGTGGTTTAGTCTCCATACCGAGAGTGTGGGAGTCATCGGTATGTGGGTCTCAAGATACACCCGTTGGCTATTGGGTTTGGCCGCTGATCTCCCGGTTCTGTTTTTTCTGTTGGCAGGCTATTTTTGCTTGCGAGGGATTACAAAACAAGCACTCTTTGTCCGGGTCTTGGTGGGTGCCATCATTTTGGCCTTAGCATCTCTAATCTTGCTCCATTTGCAGACCACAGACATTGTGGCAGTGCCATACATACAGTTTACTGACCCTTGGGTAACTCATTACCAAGGAACTGGCATGATTGGTCAGTTTCTCACGGCAATATGCCTAAGGGCCTTGGGTCTTGCCGGTACTTATGTTTTTACTATTGCCTTTTTGCTGATTGCTGCTATCTTGCTTTTTGATGTACCTTTTTCTAAGGCCATCTTTGGGTTTGGCCGATGGATTGTGCAAAGCTGTGCTGGCTTGGTGCAGAGCCTAAAGAAGCTGCTAACTGATGCCCTCTCTTTAGCTAGCTCCTTGACGAAGAGGGCAGCTGTAAGCACAGGCACAGGCAAAGGTAGCAAACGGCGTTCCCGCAAACAAGGCCAGGCGGCTTCTGCTAAAGTCAAGACGAATGAGACTAAGCCCGTAAGCCAGGAGCAAGCTATCAAGGAAGTGGCAGTAACCGAAGAAGGCGATCTAAGACACCAGAGGACTACGGCACAGGTAGGTGGTGAGGAAGAGGCTGCCATCGATGCATCTTTTCGGCACCCAAGGCGGGTGGGACCTTTTACCTTACCGGCATTAGATCTAATTACACCCACCCGAATCCGCAGGTCTAGGAAACAGAGTATTGACCAGACTGTGCTTCTGGAGGAAACTCTGGCTAGCTTCGGGATTGAGGGCCGTGTGGTAGATGTTTGTCAAGGGCCTACCGTCACTCGGTACGAAATTCAACCACCACCGGGGATCAAAGTAAGCCGAATTGTAGCTTTGGCTGATGATCTCGCCTTAGCTCTAGCAGCACCAGATGTCCGGATCGAGGCACCGGTGCCAGGGAAGTCAGTGGTAGGTGTTGAGGTTCCCAACAGAGAGCCCAGTGCTGTGTTTCTGCAGGATGTATTGATTAGTCCTGAATTCCAGAAGCATCCTTCCAGATTGGCTATGGCTTTAGGTAAGGATATAGCTGGTAATCCTGTGGTGGCGGACTTGAGAAAACTGCCCCACCTACTTGTAGCAGGGGCAACCGGTTCAGGTAAGAGTGTGTGTCTTAACACCATCATCGCCAGCTTCCTTTACAAATCTTCACCTGAAGAAGTTCAATTACTGATGATTGATCCCAAGCGGGTGGAGCTGACAATGTACAACGGCATTCCTCATTTGATCTCTCCGGTGGTCACCGATCCCAAGAAGGCTGCTACTGCACTCCGCTGGGCAGTGAAGGAGATGGAGCGCCGTTATGCGCTATTTGCCGATGCGGGGGCCCGCAATATTGAATCGTATAATGACTGGATGGAGAATAACCGCGAACGCTATGGTGAGGGAGAAGTTCTGCCCTATATTGTGATCATCATCGACGAGCTGGCAGACTTGATGCTGGTAGCGGCCGCGGAGGTGGAGGATGCCATCTGTCGCTTGGCCCAAATGGCTAGAGCCGCCGGGATGTGTTTGGTCATTGCTACCCAGAGGCCTTCAGTGGATGTGATTACTGGCCTAATCAAGGCCAATATCCCATCCCGTATTGCCTTTGCAGTATCTTCCCAGGTGGATTCGAGAACCATCTTGGATATGGCAGGAGCAGAACGGCTCTTGGGTAAGGGGGACATGCTATACTTCCCAGTGGGGGCCGCCAAGGCCATCCGGGCCCAGGGTGCCCTGATTTTGGAGAAAGATATCGAAAAGCTTGTGGACTTTTGGGCAAAGCAGGCAGATCCCGACGCTGAAGAAGAGAACATCGTTGAAATACAGGAATCCATCGACAATGAAGTGGTGGTGGATGACGAACTCTTCGATGATGCTGTTCAGCTGGTGATTGACTCAGGACAAGCTTCGATATCCATGCTACAACGCCGTTTTCAGATTGGATATTCCCGGGCTGCGCGGCTCATCGATACTATGGAGCTGAAAGGGATTGTCGGGACCCACCAGGGCAGCAAGCCCCGGGAGGTATTGGTTGATGCATATCAAGAATCTAGAGAAGATAGGGAATCCTAAAGTATCTGACTTTCTTAGAGAGAAGGGGTAGAGGGTGACTGAAGTGGGGCGGATGCTGGAGGAAGCCCGGTTAAAGAAGGGCATTACCCTAGATAAGGTAGAGGCTGAGCTTAAGATCCGCAAGCATTACCTTTTGGCTATAGAGGCCGGTAATTGGGATAAGCTCCCTGGCTATGCTTATGCTACTGGCTTCTTGCGCAGCTACGGTGACTATCTAGGGCTATCTGGCGAGGATCTAGTCGAAGAATATAAATATTGGAGGGAAAGCCAGGGGATTGACACTATAGCTGACGATGTACCGGTCGGTGTCTTCACTAGAGCCAAGGAATTACAGACTGATACTGGGATTTTCCAGCTCAGTGCCAAAGACCAAGGTAGAACAAAGCGTCGGCGGAAGGGCCAGAGAGGCTTGGTTGTGGCCCTCATATTGGTGGTGGCTTTGGCAGCGTATCTCTTTTTGACCTGGAAACAGCCTTTTTCTGATACCGGCGGGGAGCCGCTCCCCTCCGAAGAAGTGCATATTGAATACGAAGAACCCAAGGATACCGGGGTAGTATCTGAAGAGGTGTCTTTGAAGGAGGCACCAGATTCGACTCCGGAAGTAGCTCTTAGTGAAGTACCTGCAGAGAAAACCCCGATTGTGGAACGAGAACAAGAGGTAGATAGTAAGATAGATGAAGGCGCGTATTTTGACCTAGATGGCTCCACTGATATGGGATTCGATCTGAAAAAACAGAAGGTGGAGCCTGAACCGGTTGAAACTGACGAGATAGACGATACCATCTTGCCCGAGGATGATGCCGCTCTGCTGGGGGTGGAGGTTACCCTGCCAAGCGACACAGTCCATCGCTTGCCTCCAGTAGAGGTTGGAGATGAAGTATGGCCTCTCACCTTGGATGCGACTACTACTGGCAGGTGCTGGGTGGAAGTGCGCAGTGATGGACGACTCGTTGCCTCCCGTACTCTAGAAGCGGGTGAGCACCATACTTGGCGTGCCTTGGAGGAGCTCAAGGTGCGGTTTGGTAATGCCGGTGTTGTGGAGTTAACACTAAATGGCAAGCCACTGGGGCCAGCGGGGAAGGGAGTCACTACCCGAGTCTTCACGACAGATTCGGATGCACAGGATTAGTCATTAGGCAGCTGGAAGGGGAGTAGGGGGATGGCAAGGCGGCTAATGCTACTGCTGTTGGCAGTGGTGATCATCCTATTGGGCCTCAGTCTATGGCTCATCGGTTTCTATACAGACTGGCTATGGTTTGAACAGGTGGGATATAGGTCTGTCTTTACAGCTCGACTAGCTTGGACGTGTATAGTGTGGCTAGGTTCGGGCTTATTATTTTCCGGCTTCATTTTCTTTAACTTAAGAGCTACCACCTGGGCCCTCAAGCAGAGAACTAGAATGGATACATCTCCGTTTTGGGATGGCCCCCGGCTTCGACGGGGTCTTTACCTTGTCAGTCTCATTCTAGGGTTTGTCATCAGTGCAGGATTTAGTACCAGGTGGGAGGTTGTGGCTAGATTCATCCACCGGACCCCCTTTGGATACACAGACCCTGTCTTTCACCAAGATATCGGTTTCTATGTGTTCCAACTGCCCCTTTTTGAACAGCTCTATGTGCCTTTGCAGGGGCTACTTCTGGTAACCTTGGTGGCAGTAGGGCTATCCTATGTTCTTGGTCGGGTGGTAGGTTTTGAGGAGAGAAAACCACACATAGTAACCAAGGCCAAGGTACATTTGTCTATCCTTATCGCTCTCGTGCTCACTCTCAAAGCACTAGACTATCTCTTGGGAATGTATCAATTGGTCTATTCTCCCCGGGGCGCCGTATTTGGACCTAGCTATACAGATGTTCATACTCAGATACTGGCCGCCAAAGCTATGGCGATTACTACAGGAGCAGTGGCGGTTAGTGTTCTTTGGAACGCCTTCCAGCCTCGACTGCGCTGGGTGATTAGTGGGATCATCCTTTTGGTGGTAGAATCCATGCTCCTGGGTAGTGTCTATCCCAACCTAGTACAGCGCTATGTGGTGGAACCTAACGAATTGGCCAAAGAAGAAAGGTTTATCGGTTACAATATCGATGCTACCCGTCAAGCCTTTGGGCTAGATAACATAGTGGAACACAAGTTTGTGACCCAAGATGAGCTGCCTCCTAAGCAATGCCTCCAAAGTGAGACTGTTGACAATATCCGGCTGTGGGACTGGCGCCCCCTTCTGGAAACATATAGTCAATTACAGGAATTCAGGCTTTACTATGATTTTACTCGGGTGGATACAGATCGCTACTGGGTGGATGGTGAGTATCGTCAAGTTATGGTTGCTCCTCGGGAACTAGCCATCGAGCAGCTGCATAACCGTACCTGGGTAAATGAAAGGCTACAGTATACCCACGGCTATGGGCTGGTGATGAGTCCTGTAAATCGAGTGACACCCGAGGGCCTACCAGATCTTTGGATCTATGATATTCCTCCTAAGAGCAAGATGGGAGAAGCTTTGGCAGTCACTCGGCCGGAGATTTACTATGGCGAACAGACCAACCATTACGTCTTTGTTAGAACCGAGGTGCCGGAGTTTGATTACCCCCGGGGTGATCAAAATGCAGAAACTCTCTATCAAGGCACAGGTGGGGTGCCTATGGGTTCGTGGGGACGGAGGCTGCTTTTTGCTTTGCGATTTCAAGATAGCAGAATCCTTTGGACCCAAAGCTTTACTAAAGACAGCCGGGTGATGTATTACCGCAATATCCAGGAGAGGGTTCGGAAGATAGCTCCGTTTTTGCGCTATGATAACGAACCCTATATGGTAGTGGCAGATGGGCGGCTCTTTTGGATCTTGGATGCCTACACATCTTCAGATCGGTACCCTTATGTACAGCCTGTGGCTGGTTGGGGTAATTATGTACGCAACTCAGTGAAAGTGGTAGTTGATGCCTACAATGGTACTGTAACTTACTATATGATGAATGAACGTGATCCATTAGCCCTGACACTCGGGCACATGTACCCTGGCCTATTTCGGCCCTTGACAGAGATGCCCGCTTCCCTTAGGGCTCACATCCGCTACCCAGAAGAGCTGTTTTTGCTTCAGGCCCGCATCTACGGGACCTATCACATGGCCAATCCCCGGGTCTTTTATAACCAGGAGGATCTGTGGAACTTTCCTCGGGAGATCTATGGTGATGAGCAGATCGACATGCAGGCCTACTATACAATTATGGAGCTGCCCGGCGAGATTGGGCGAGATAGAGCCGCAGAGTTTGTTTTGATGTTGCCTTTCACCCCGGCCGAGAAGGCCAACATGGTCGCTTGGCTTGCGGCTCGCAATGATGGCGAGCATTACGGGCAGCTAGTATTACACAAATTCCCCAAACAAAAACTCACCTATGGTCCAATGCAAATTGAGGCCCGTATCGATCAAGATGCTGAGATCTCCCGCCAGCTGGCTTTATGGGATCAAAAGGGGTCACGAGTAGTTAGGGGAAATCTCTTGGTACTACCTTTAGGTGATTCGATTTTGTATGTCGAGCCTCTTTACCTAAAGGCCAAACAAGGTGAGCTGCCAGAGCTAAGGCGGGTAATTGCCTCACTTGGTGGTAAGATCGTTATGGCTGAGACCGTTGAGGAAGCACTCAATGAGCTGTTTGAGGAAAGAGTGTTATCAACGCCAGAGGAATCAGGCGAATCAGGGGTGGGGATAGTACTAGAGCCAGAGTCTGTGCCCCCAGATAGTCCACTCTCACGGACGGAAGGCAAGGCCCAGGCGGCGCTAGAGCTATTTGGAGAAGCCAAAACAGCAAGGCAAAGCGGTGATTGGGGCCGCTACGGTGAAATTCTGGATGAACTGGAAATTTTGCTGCGGGAGCTAGCCGAACAAGAACAATCCCAGTGACATAGCTAGGGCTTAAGTCCTTCGCCATAATGACATACTTGCGGAATATCTTGGTGATACCGCGAATATCTATTATGGCGAAGGGGGTTGATGGGTTTGGCACGAAGATCTTGGAAAACTCGCCAGAAAAATGGTCCAGGTCTTTTGTTTATCCTTATTGCTTTGGTGGTTGTGGCGGCTGCAGGTGCAAAATACCTAGGGCTATATGCACCGGAGCAGCCGACCCTAAGTCCCCAAAGACTAGTGCAAGATACTGCAGCCAGAGTCTCAACAGAAGAACAACAGAGTCTGGGAAGTCAGGAGCCAGTGACAGTACTGGTTTTCCATTCCCACACCAGCGAAAACTACTCATCTAAACCATCCCATGATAAGGGTGGCAAGGGAGAAATCCTGCAAGTGGGGGCCGAGTTTTGTCAGGCCATTAGTGAGAAAGGCATTAAGGCTATTCATTTGAAGGGAACATATGATACACCAGAATACAGTGAAGCCTTTCGAAAAGCCGGGGAAGACGTGGGTAAAGCTTTGGCAGAGAATCCTAACATTAAGGCAATCATCGATATCCATCGGGATGGCTTACCCAAGAATAAAGACAAGGATTACACTACTGCCATTATAGCAGGGCAGAGGGTGGCGAAAATCCTCTTTGTCGTTGGAGATGTAGCTAACCCGAATCGTAACAGCAACATGGCCTTTACTGAAGCCGCGAAAGCTCGCCTTGAGGCTATGTATGCCGGAGTTAGTCGGGGGGTTAGAGTTCAGCACCGCAATGTCAACGGCAGCTTGCACTCCAATGTATTGGTGGCTTATCTTGGTGACTATCACGGCAATTCGCTGGTTGAGGCTAAGGCTTCCGCCCGAATCCTTGCCGATGTGGTGGCGGCAGTACTGCTGGAACAGGCCCAGGAAGGTATGCTAGTTTTGCCTACAACAACTCCTTAGGGCGACACAACCCCCTTCACTGGGTAATCCTTGTGTGCGTATAGACCCACCCTAGCTTTGTGGTCTTTGGGGTGGGAGTTTTTTTGTGATGGCGAAAATCTCCAGCAGGATCGTCATAGGAAAGCGGCGAAGTGCTAGGGCTGACTGTATATAGATATCTTAGCCGCTAATAGCTTAGCCTAGTTCTGGGGATATTAGTGGTAAGACTGGAGGTGCCCCTGCCTTGGTACAACACATTCATATGATCGGGATCGGTGGGGCAGGTATGAGTGCCATAGCAACCGTTCTCTTGGAGATGGGGTATAAAGTCAGTGGTTCAGATCTAAAGGATTCAGATGTGGTGAGTTCTTTAATGAGAAAAGGTGCAGAAGTACACATAGGTCACGCCGCTTCTCATGTAGCAGGGGCTAACCAGGTGGTTTTCTCGTCTGCGATTCCACAGGATAATCCTGAAATACGGGAGGCCAAAGGGCTTGGCATACCGGTTTTGCATCGCTCAGAAATGCTTGCCCGTATTCTCAACAATCATGATGGTATTGCTGTGGCTGGAGCCCACGGTAAAACAACAATTACTGGCATGATTGCCCACATCCTGACTAGCCTGGGGGTAGATCCCACGGTACTGGCCGGGGGAGAAATGCAGAATAAGTGTGTACACGCGCGCCTAGGGCGGGGTGAATATGTGGTGGCAGAGGCTGATGAGAGTGATGGCTCCTTCCTCCGGTATTACCCATATATCGCAGTCATCACTAGCGTCGAAGCGGATCATCTAGAAAACTATGGGGGTAGGGCCCATCACTTGGTCGATAGCTATAAGGCATTCATAGCCAATATCAAGGATGGTGGAACCCTTGTGATCAGCCGTCAGGCTTATCTAGTCCTTAAGGATGCTATAGATCAGGCCAAAGGTAGATTCGCTGTCAGTGTCTATGGTCTGGACTACCAAATGGGACGTCCGCTGGAATCCAAAGGTGATCACCTCGGTGATAATTGGTTTAGGGATGGCCGAGAACTGGATTACAGAGCGAGTAATGTTCACCTGGCTGGCTCGACCTCCATCTTTACAGTGGACTATCAAGGGCGATCTTTAGGAAAAGCTAGGTTGGTGATCCCAGGTGCCTACAATGTTGAGAACGCCCTAGCCGCTATAGCGGTGGCACAGGCGGTGGGATTAACCTTTGGCGAGGTGGTTGGTGTTCTGGATGGTTTTCACGGAGCCCATCGCCGCTTTGAGTGGGTAGGTGCCGGAGATGGAATTGTAGTCTATGATGATTATGCCCATCATCCCACTGAGCTAAGGAAAACGCTACAGGCTGCTAGGGAATTTGGACGGAGGGTAGTAGCTGTTTTCCAGCCTCAACGATATAGCCGTACCCAGCTATTGATGGAGGAATTCGGCCGTTCTTTTCAAGATGCCGATCTAGTAGTGGTAACCGATATTTATGCCCCACCACCGGAAAAACCGTTACCTGGCGTCACTGCGGAGCGATTAGCCCACCTAGTTGCCCAGCATATTGGCCAAGATCGTGTACTTTATGTTGGAGACCAAGGTCACATTCCCGATGCTTTGCTCCCCCATCTAACCAACAACGATCTGGTGATCACGATGGGAGCTGGTGATGTTTGGCAGGTGGCCCATGCTGTTGTAGAGCGTTTGCAGCGAAAGGATGTCCAAGGCATGTAGCAATCTAAAAAGCTGTGGTGGTGAGGCGTGGAAGTTCTTTTTGATGTCGAAGGGTTAAGGCTCTTAGGAAACACCGCCCAGGGCCGTCCGGTTCCTTTGCCCTGGCCGCTTCCTTGGCGGGAGGCGGAAAGGTTCCTTGGCGCGGGAGAAATCAGAGGGCTGGAGTCTTTAGATACATTACCGAATTTAGAGCTCTATCCCCATCAAGAGAAAGCTGTGCTACAGGTAATCCAAGAGATGAAGGGTAGGGCTATCCTGGCTGATGAAGTCGGTCTAGGCAAGACCATTGAGGCTGGCGTTATCCTCCGTGAGTACATTCATCGGGGTCTTGTGGAGCGGGCACTGATCTTGACACCACCGGCCCTGGTGGGGCAATGGCAAGCCGAGCTTGATGAAAAGCTAGGTCTTCCCTTTGCAGTCAATCAATTCTCCGAGGTGGCCAGGGAAAGGGCCAGGGTGATCATATCACTGGATACTGGCAAGCGGGAAGAGCATGCCACCAAGATTCAATCAGTACCCTGGGATATAGTGATTGTCGATGAGGCCCACCGCCTAAAGAACCGCACTACCCTTGCTTGGCAGTTTATCAATCAAATTCAAAAGACGTACCTGCTACTGCTTACGGCTACACCGATTCAAAATGATCTACGAGAGCTTTACAATCTAGTCACCTTACTGTGGCCCGGAAAACTGGATACTTACACGAAGTTCAAGCAAGCCTTCATGCTGGATCGGCACACACCCAAAAACGTAGTTGAGCTTCGTCGAAGACTGGGCGAGGTATTGGTGCGTTCCACCCGAAAAGCAACTGGGCTCGGATTTCGCCGAAGACAGGTAAGTACGATTTTCTCCCAACCCTCTCTTGCGGAACACGAGGTTTATCTATTGCTTTGGCAAAAGCTCCACGCAGCCTATCTGAGACTCTCTAGCAAGGAGAAAAACATCCTGCCTATGGTCATCCTCTTGCGGGAGCTTTGCAGCAGCCCGGCGGCCGCGTCGACCACACTCTCTCGCTTGATAGCCAATAACCAATCTAGATATGTCGATCCAGAAGCTGCCACGCGGATTGGAGGGCTATTGGCGAACCTACATGGTAGCAAGCTGAACTGTCTGCCAGGGGCCATTGGGCAAACTGGCGAAAAGGCCATCATTTTTACTGAATTTCGCAGTTCGCAAAGAGAGATCGCCAAATACTTAAGAGCCATGGGCAGACAAGTTGTGGTTTACCATGGTGGCCTGACCCGCCAAGGTAAAGATGCGGCAATTGAAGAATTCAGACAAGGGGCCCAAATCCTTGTCTCCACAGAGGCCGGTGGTGAAGGTCGAAACCTGCAGTTTTGCCGCAGAGTAATCAACTATGATTTACCCTGGAATCCCATGCGACTAGAGCAACGGATTGGTAGAGTGCATCGTTTGGGTCAGACTCGGGATGTGCAAGTGATTAACCTGGTTCTAAGAGACACCATCGAAGTACATGTTCTGTACCTTCTAGAAAAAAAGATTCGCATGTTTGAACAGGTAATTGGTGAATTGGATATGATCTTGCCTCTGACCGGCAGATCTTTGGAGATGGAGCTTGCCCATGCACTTTTGGGTAGCTCGGATGAAGCAGTTCTAGCCCAAAAGATCGAAGCATTAGGGAGCGAGTTGTGGGCTAGCCGTTGCCGCTATGACGAAGTAAGTAAGCTGAATTATGCTGTTTTCGACAGTGCATTGCCCAAGCCAATGTCCACTGTCCCACAAAGGAGCGGCCAAATAGGCTAATGGCAAGCCATATAAAGCGGGTAGACAGCAATCAATTCATCCTTTGGGATCAGCACTGCGCAAAGGGGGCAAAAAACCCGGCCCGCAGGCTGTGGTCCGGGACTAGAGCCTTTCCCATGAGGCAGCGCTTTTTGTACAGAAGACAGGTGTTATTTAGTTTTCAGGTGACGTTTCTGGCAGATACAAGGGTAACCAGTCTTTGGCAAATCCTGGTGGATCCCTGTGGGGAGCGGCCAGTGAGAGTTGGAGATCTGGTTGGATGGGTGGCTCTGCCCCGGGTGTGGCCTCTCTTCTTGAGCTCTCGATTTGCTACAGGGGAAAAGCAATGGTATGCAGACAAAGAAGAGGGAGCCAGGTGGCAATCTTGGACAACACACCAAGGGAGGATTTCCCTGGAAAGCGGGGATTATGAGCTAAATCGCCTATATGCCAAGGCTTGTGAGTACTTGCAGACACGGCTGCCACGGGCCATGCAGGGGCTGGAAGCCGGGACGCGGGTTCGGCACGAACAGGAGAAACGGCAACTGCATGAGTACTATCATGAGCTGACCCAGGAAGCCATGCATCCTCTGCGAAAGCTCTTTCGGAGGTTAGCGGTGGCTACAGTAAGGGCAGATCTAGCTCGATCCCCGAAGACCCACGGCGTTTATGCTGAGCGGATCATGGCTCTTAAGCGGGAAATCGCAGCTGTGGAGGCAGTATACAAGGAGTATCTAGAGAGAATTGGGCAGGATATGAGCTGGCGTTTAGATGAGCTAGAGGCCCGCTATGCTACGAAGGTACAGGTGTCTCTAGATGGTATGGCCTGTATCTGGGCACCTTACATTGAGTTTACTTTCCATTTAGCCACATTGCCAGGCGAGCACAGGTATCTGTACAATTGCACAGCCAATCGGTTTGCAGATACAGTATGTGATACCTGCATGGAGCTCGTTTGTCACCTAAACCCCTGTTCCTGTGGTAACGTAGTCTGTGATGACTGCTATAGTGTTTGCCCTGGCTGTGGCAACACAGTGTGTCGGGATTGTGCCGGGGCAGCTTGCTACATCTGTGGTGTTTTCACCTGTGAACAATGTGCCGCAAGTTGCCCTTTTTCGCTTCCGGCCTTGGCCACCTGTCCTACATGCCTACAGAAAAGTTGTAGTGTATGTATCTCTCTTGTGGGCTATGGGTGGGAATTATGTCAGCAGGTGACTAAAGAACTGATGGCGAACTCTAGCGAAGGCGATAGCGTAGTGGAAAAGGACGGGGTGGGGCGTCAATGAAAGTCGAACGGATCTTGCAGGAACTGCTGAACAGTAGGGATTACAGGGGTCAAGCGGTGGCTATGCGGCAGTTGCCTGCCCGAGAGGCTGTCTATAGTGAGCCGCAAGGTGGCATATTGCCGGATCTGCGAATGGCCCTGGTCGAAATGGGGATCGAGCAGCTTTATACTCATCAGGCTAAGGCCATAGACACTGTTAAGGCAGGTAGCAATGTTGTAATCGTTACATCGACGGCTAGCGGCAAGACATTGTGTTATAATCTACCGGTTTTGGAGGCTTTGCTAAAGGATCCAACTAGCAAGGCTCTGTATATCTTTCCTACCAAGGCCTTAGCCCAAGATCAGTTGCAGGGCCTTCTACGCTGGCAGTCACTGATTCCTGGTTTGCCTTTGAGGGCTGGCACATATGATGGTGATACACCTAGGGATCTAAGGCGAAAGCTGCGGGAAGAAGGTAACGTCATTTTGACAAACCCAGATATGCTTCATGGTGCCATCTTGCCACATCACCCTAGCTGGGGCCATTTTTTTGC
This sequence comes from Bacillota bacterium, assembly GCA_012518315.1. Lineage (GTDB taxonomy): Bacteria > Bacillota > Limnochordia > DTU087 > DTU087 > JAAYSL01. The sequence goes on from JAAYSL010000083.1 coordinate 47,396, forward strand.
CAACTTGCGTTTTATCGTTATTGATGAGATTCATACTTACCGTGGCATCTTCGGCAGTAATGTGGCTAATGTCCTTCGGCGCCTTGCCAGGATCTGTCGGCACTACCAGGCTAATCCTCAGTTCATTTGTTGCTCAGCCACTATTCGTAACCCAACTGGGTTGGCTAGCCACTTAACCGGTCAAGAGATGACCTTGGTAGACAACGATGGTTCACCCAAGGGGCAGAAGCATTTCCTTTTATGGAACCCGCCTCTTTTGTCTGATGGATTGCAGCGGCGCAGTGCCAATGCTGAAGCCAAAGAATTGATGGTACGTCTGGTGAAACAGCGCATCCAAACTATTACTTTTACTCGGGCCCGGGTGGTAGCAGAGCTGATTTATCGATATGTGCGGGAAGAACTGGGGCGGTATGGTAAGAGCTTGGCCAACTCTGTGCGGGCGTATCGGGGTGGCTATCTACCGGAGGAACGCCGAGCTATCGAAAGGCAGCTTTTCTCCGGAGAGCTCCTGGGTGTAAGTTGCACTAATGCTTTGGAGCTTGGAATCGATATCGGCAGTTTGGATGCGTGCCTAATGGTGGGTTTTCCTGGAACCATGGCCAGTGTCTGGCAGCAGGCTGGACGGGCTGGCCGACAAAGTGATGACAGCCTTGTTATTCTGATTGGGTACAATAACCCCATTGATCAATATCTCATGCAACACCCAGACTATTTCTTTGGGCAAAGTCCAGAAAGTGCGATTATCGATCCAGACAATCCCTATATTGTGCTGGGGCACCTTAGAACCGCTGCCTTTGAACTGCCAATTCGAGTCGATGAAGAGACTGATTTTGGCCCCTTGGCACCGGCACTTCTGGATATTCTCGGTGAAGATCGTCAGCTGGTCTACCGTGGTGACCGCTGGTTTTGGACAGGCCGTGGCTATCCCGCCGATGATGTCAATCTGAGAAACATGACTGAGAATACTTATACCATAGTAGACACCACGGGGGAGCATAGTGTAATTGGTAGCACCGATGAGCTTAGCGCTTTTATGCAGCTACATACCGAAGCTGTGTACATCCATGAAGGGGATACATATTTTGTCTCGGAGCTGAATCTGACCCAAAAGGTCGCCTATGTGCATCGAGCGGAACTAGACTACTACACTCAAGCTATCACCGATCGTAGAGTACAAGTTGTGGATACGGAGATAGAGAAAGATGTTGCCGATGGCAAGGTGCGCTTTGGAGAGGTGAGTGTCACTTATATCACCTACATGTTCAAGAAGATCAAATTCTACAGCCAAGATAGCATTGGCTTTGGCAAAGTCTCTTTGCCACCTAGTACCCTGGAGACCTGCGCATTTTGGCTTTCTCCATCCCTCGAGACCCTGGCTCGGACAAGGCAGTGGGGCCGTAACCCCCAAGAGGGTTTGCTAGGCATCGCTAATGTGATTACGGCCGTATTGCCCCTTTATGCTATGTGTGACTCTATGGATATCGGCTCAGTGGTTGACTCAAGCAATACCGGTGTGCCTACTGTCTTTGTCTTTGACCGCTTCCCAGGCGGGATAGGCTATGCAGGCAAGGGGTATGAGCTAATCGGTGAGATTCTAGAGGCGTGTCTTGAGCTGATCCAGGAATGCTCCTGTAGTGGAGGCTGCCCTTCCTGTGTGGGTTCGCCCTTGCCCCCGTACATGGCTACAGATCCGGATAGTGACGTAAAAGGCACAATTCCAGATAAGGAAGCGGCCCTTTTAATCCTCCATGATTTGTTGGGCAGAGAGCCTTACACTCCCGAGCCCCTAGCCAGTCCCTTAGCGGCTGGAGAGGTGGCGGCAAGTTCTGTAGTGGTTCGTCCCGCCAGCCCCCCTCTTCCAGAGCGGGTGGAACTACGGATTCGGCAACAGATCCAAAGATTCAATTCCACCAAGTGATGTTTTGCCGAATTAATGCAATGCTTGATTGGATATGGGGTCAAATCGCAGACACAAAGTCTCGTCCCCCGTGGATACCTGGTAGAAGACAAGTGGTATATAGATAAGAGTCGTGGCAAAAGGACTAGCCATCACTCGAGGCTGCGCTCGCTGCTTGAGCTCTTCGATTCGCTTACTTCTCTCAAGAAGCAAAAGCTCATTGGATCCTTCCTTGGCAAGGCGGTCGGTGTAGTACTTTGCCAGGGCATCTGTCTCATTTTTCAGCTCTTGCCTAGCGGCCTCGGCCCAGCTAGGATCCTCTTTGGCTAGAAGAGCCTGGATCTGCTCACACATGATGTGATAAGCTCGTTTGAAGCTTAGTCGGCGCTTAGCTTTGGGTAGTGACGGTAAAGGCTGATTGTGGAGATGACAGTGGAGAAGGTTCCGGTAATACCCCAAGTCACTTCTGCCTGTGACCAGATTCACAATCAAGTCAA
>JAAYSL010000084.1 GCA_012518315.1 Bacillota bacterium
AATATGTTAGTGAGCTGCAGGGCTATGTCATCACGTTGCAGGATCGTTTGGCTGTAACAGAGGACAAGATCGCGACCATAGATGAAAAGCTGGCAACTGAGTCCTCCGCGCAACTAAGTGCCTCCTTGATGAGGGAAAAACGCATGGAGCGTCAGTTGCAGGAATTGCGAGATGAGTTTGACAGCTATCGCAAGCATTCCGAGAAAGAGACCAAGAGTCTCAAGGGTGCCAGCAATATTGCCACAATCGCAGCAGTACTGGCTTTGATTATAGGCTTTGTTCGATAGACCATAGACAAGGGACAATCAAGGGCACCACTAGGACACTATTCAAGTAAGGTAAAACGCAACAAAGCAAACCGCGGCATCACTTCTTCATTACGAAGGCTTGTGCCGCGGTTTGCTTTTAGCCGAATCTGTCTCCATGTTCCAACAGGGGTTTATGCCCCACCCGGTGGAAGCTAGCTGGGGGTCGAGGGTGGGGACGCTTCCCCAGAAGATCAGTTATAGTAACTCCCTCTATACTGATTCCCCCGACCGAGAAAGAGCCGAGCGTAGGCCATATCCCGGTCACGCTCTATCTGTCTTTCTTGCAGCCTTTGACGGTGAATTCTCTCAGCTGTCTCCGGTCTCTCTTGTTCCTGGACTTTGATGGCAATCTCCCAATTACCAACAGAGATTATCACGGGGGTCACTCCTTTCAGTACTGCAGGGTCACGACAATAGACAATCCGTAACAGTTCATCTCACTGAACAGGATTGTATCCTGTATACACAATCTCTTCGTCTTTAATATACCATTAGCTCCTGCATTTGTCAATGATGATTGAATATTTTCCTGGCCCATGGAGAAAGCGTCAGACGGTGAAAACCGCGCTAGTGCTTGCCACAAGCCTTTAGCAGAGCATTGGTTTGGGGTGTTACGAGAAGTTTGCATTTCTGTAACAAACGAGTAACACCAACATGATAACATTAAATACTACAGGCGGCTTTTTTTGCGCGGGAAAAACCGCCCATGTAACGGACGATCTACAGAAAGTCACAAGAGAGTGAGTGCCAAACAGGATGCATAGCTTAACCTCTACGGCTAGAGAGACCAGAGAGGAGGCGTGGCGCTACCCGGTTACTTGCCCGGGTTTCTGCCTTGATACTCATGGACAAGATCGATATGAACAGCAAGGAAGGTGAACAAGCGCAGAAGATGGGGTTCTGGCGATTTGTTGGGCGCAGTATGGAACGCCTGACTTGGATTGCAGCTATCGGTGCCATAGTAGTACTAGCTGTGGTAATCTTGTTCATTGCAAAGGAGATCACCGTCTGTTTTGACCAACCACAATCACAGTGTATTTGGAGTTTAGCCCGGTGGAATCCGGTATCTGAACCTGCCAGATATGGTATTGCTTTTTTGTTGATTAACTCAGTATTGTTAGCAGCTTGTGCCACTGTAGTGGCACTGCCTTTAGGCCTAATTACAGCACTGTACATAACAGAGATAGCATCTGCCAAAATGGCACAGGTGTTTTGGCTTTTAATGAGGGTCGTGGGTGCTGTTCCTCCGGTGGTGGTGGGGTTTCTAGGAATTGTGACAGTCACCGGGAGAAACCGGACTTTACTGCTATCAGATGGGGAGCAGTTGTTCCTCTGTTCAGTTCTTCTGGCATTCATGGCTATCCCTCGGATAGTCTGTTTTTTGATAGAGACATTGCGGAGTATTCCTGCATCTTTTAAAGCATCTTCGTATGCTCTTGGTGCCAGTCACTGGCAAACCATCGTCCATACTATTTGTCCCGCGGCTCGGCCAGGCATCGCTGCTGCGGGATTGTTTAGTCTTGGGCGAGTATTGGGGGATACCGTCATCGCTCTCATGCTAATCCAGATCCTTCCCCTGGACCGGTTTGCAGCAAATAGTCCTCTATGGACTGTACCGACAGCCATAGCCCTAGGCGCGGAGTCTGCAGTACCAGGACAAACCCATTATCATCTACTTTACCTATTAGGATTGCTTCTAGCGGTGGCCTCGTTCAGTTTAAGTCTCCTCGGCCGACAACTAATACGAACTCAAAGGGGTGAGCTGGAGTGAGAAAAGCGGACACCCCTAGGGCGTTTAGCGGAAAAATGGCATGTTTTTGTATCACCCTTCTTTCCTACTTGGTGGCAGGAGTAGGGGTAGCAGTAGTTGGATATCTTGTGCTAAGGGGACTGGGCCCGCTGGGTCGAGGCTTTTTTCGAGCAACCCCTGTGTATGGAGGTAACACCCTGATACAAATATGGTTCCAGACTGTGCGGATTTTCTTAGGAGCCATCTGCATAGCGTTGCCTTTGGGTATTGGGGCCGGTATTTATCTTAGTGAATACGCTCCTGATAGTCGGATGATGCACAACACCATCGACAGCATCATAGGCCTTGCCGAAGTACCTCCCATTGTCTATGGGCTATTTGGCTGGGGTGCTTTCAGTTTATACCGAGGGCTGGAGCAGGTTCTCACAGTTGTGTTGCTTACATCAGGCATATGGCTTTTGCCTAGAATTGTCCTTGAGACCTATGCTGCTTTGCAGCAAGTCCCTGTTTCCTATCGTAGGGAAAGCCTAGCCTTGGGTGCAAGCCCTTGGCAAACGACTTGGAGAGCTGTCTTGCCATCGGCAAGGCGACAACTTGCCATAGGGATATTACAGGGAATGGCTCGGGTCAGTGGGGAAGTGGCCCCCATCATCGTAATCGCCGCAGAGCCGGGTCTTGGAGGAGACTCGTTAACCATACTACCATATTATCTTTACCGATCCATTATTGAATTCCCCCTCGGGAGCAGGGAAGCCCAGTTTGCGGCGGCATTGCTGCTTTTTGCTACATCACTATTCCTTCATCTTATCGCTATGTTGATCGAGATCACTCACGTGACTCCGGTACTAGGCACAGAATATCAAGAAGGAGGTCGATGGTGGTAATGACAGATGCAAAACTAGTAGCAAGAGATCTGAGTGTTTACTATGGTTCCTTCCAGGCACTAGCCTCAATCAACCTCGCCATTCCCTCCGATGCCGCTACCGCCATAATCGGACACACAAATGCGGGTAAGTCCAGTTTTCTACGCTCACTTTGTCGCATGAATGAGCTTTGGGATGGAGCAAGAACCGAAGGGCAAGTGTTACTCGGTGGCGAAAATATCTATGGCCCAGGTATTGATGTCACAGAGGTTCGGCGGCGGGTTGGGCTATTGGCCCGGAGGCCAAGCCCTTTTCCTAGAAGCATTTATGAAAATGTTGCCTATGGTCCCCGGCTGCATGGTGTGAAACAAAGGAGTACGCTAGATGATATAGTTAAGAAAAGCCTTAAACAAGTAGCTTTATGGAAGGAAGTTAAAGACCGGCTGCAGACCTCAGCCTTGATGCTGTCACCGGGACAGAAAGCTAGGTTGTGTATTGCCCGGGCCTTAGCTGTAGAGCCAGAGGTGCTGCTGATTGATGATCCGGCCTCCAGTCTTGATCCAATTTCGACAGCTAAGATAGAGGATCTGATTCTAGAACTAAAGGAAGATTATACCATAGTGCTCGCCACCCATGATATGCAACAAGCCGGTAGGGTGTCTGATTACATTGCCTTCCTGGCAGAGGGTTCTCTAGTTGAATTTGGTTCCACATCGGACATTTTCGCGCGGCCCAAAGACAGACGCACCGAAGATTACATCACTGGTAGATTCAATTAATCGTACTCCACAAAATGGAGGGGGGCTTGTAGCCATGACTAGGGAGAGTTTCCATCGGGAATTGCGGACCATTCAGGCGGAAATGCTGAAGATGGGGAGCCTAGTGGAAAAGCAGATCCATGAAGCAGTCCATTTCCTCACTACCCAAGATTTGGTCGGTGCGCAGGCTATATTGGACAACGACGATATTGTTGATCAGATGCAAATCGACATTGAGGAAGCTTGCATGCGCTTGATCGCACTACAACAACCAGTGGCATCAGATCTCCGTACGGTAGTGGCTATTTTCAAAATCACCACAGATGTTGAGAGGATTGGTGACCATGCTTGTAATATCGCCGAACTGACACTGCGGATTGGGGAAGAGCCCCTGATTAAGCCCTTAATCGATATACCCATCATGGCGGAGAAAACCAAGGCTATGGTTAGAGATAGCCTTACATGTTTTGTCGAGCGGGATCTGGTGCTGGCTGAGGTAGTTCGGCAAGCAGATGAACCAATTGATGAACTATACTCCCAGTTGTTTGATGAGCTCATCGGCATTGTCCTTACAGGGGAAGATGGTCGCCGCTCAGGTCAAGCTATCAATCTCTTGTTCGTTGCTCGCTACCTGGAGAGAATTGCTGACCATGCCACCAATATCGCTGAACGGGTCATGTACATGGTCACTGGGCACAGAGTTGATCACATGAGCACTGGCCCAGAAGAGCCTCAAGGCGTGGATATAGCGAGGGTACTAGGTGAAATATCGGCGGCAAGAAACAATGACGATAGCGACGGAGAATAGCAACGCATTTTTTGGTTAAAGATACTCGTTTCGCTCAAGTAAGGGTGATTTGAATGGACAGACAACTGCTAGCTTGCATTCGCACCTTCGGTTGTCAGATGAATGAGAGAGATACAGAGACAATACAGGGCCTACTGGCCCAGGAAGGGTATCGCTTTACCACAGATATAGAAGAGGCCCAACTGATCTTGTTTAATACTTGTTGTGTACGGGAGAACCCCGAGCGGAAAGTCTATGGACAGGTGGAAATGCTTAGGGGGGCCAAGGCCGATAATCCTGAGCTAATTATCGGGATCTGTGGTTGCATGCCACAGCAGAAAGAAGAACTCACCGAGATGCTGGAGCGACTCACCCATGTGGATTTGATCTTCGGAACGCACAATATTCATCGTTTGCCTGAGCTGCTGCATAGGATAAAGACAACTGGGGAGCGAGTCGTTGAGATACTGGATGAAAGTGGAGAACCCGTCGAGGGCTTGCCTGCCCATCGGGAAAGCGACTTCAAAGCGTGGGTTACGGTAATGCATGGATGCAACAATTTCTGCTCCTACTGCATAGTCCCATATGTAAGAGGGCGGGAACACAGTCGTTTGCCCAAGGAGATCCTACGGGAGGCTAAGAGTCTAGCCGATGAGGGGATCAAAGAGATCACGTTGCTGGGGCAGAATGTCAACTCCTATGGCCAAGATTTGAGGCTAGGCATGGATTTTGCCGACCTACTAAGTGAGCTTAACCAGGTGCCAGGGATAGAGCGGATCCGGTTTACCACCTCCCACCCAAAGGATATCAGTGATAAGCTTATTCTCCAACTGGCCCGTCTAGAGAAGGTATGTGAGCATCTACATCTCCCTGTTCAAGCCGGCAGTGATCATGTCCTGAAACGTATGAATCGGGGGTATAACCGGGAATATTATCTGCAACTGGTAGACAAAGTCCGATACCATGTACCGGATATTAGTCTGACTACTGATATCATGGTAGGGTTTCCCGGGGAGACAGATGCCGATTTCGCTGACACCTTGTCCTTGGTAGAGGAGATTAGATATGATTCGGCCTTTACCTTTATCTATTCACCTAGAAAAGGGACTCCTGCCACGAAAATGCCTGATCAGGTACCGGAAGAAGTGAAGAAGGAGAGGATCTACCAGTTAATCGAGGTTCAGAACAAGATTAGCCTGGAACTAAATCAAAGGCTATGTGGCGAAGAGTTGGAGGTGCTCGTGGAGGGCACTAGTAAGCATGACGCCCATTTCTTGTCTGGGAAAACTAGAACAGCCAAGACCGTGGCTTTTCCCGGAAGCCAGGATCTAGTGGGCCAGTTAGTTAGTGTTAGAATCACAGAGGCCAAGACCTGGAGTTTGGTCGGTGAGATTGTCTAGCAAGATCGCCAGGTGGGAGGCAGGAGAATCTATGCAGAAGTCTTCAGGTACAGATGGTGCTGGGAAAGACACGTTGGATGTAGCACTACTGGAAGTGGCCAATCGAGATTTATGGCAGCTAGACTTAGTTAGCCGAGATGACCGTGTCTGTGGCCGCGTAATTCGGCAACTAGTAGAGCCGAGCATGTGCACCATTAGATACCTGATCGTCTATGACAAGATTTCCGGACACCATGTACCTGTACCGGCTGACACCATCCTTGAGATAACTGAGAAGGCAGTCTTCTGTGACATCGATGCAGCTGGGTTTTCTTTATTACCTACATTAAGCTGCCCCTTTGATCGGACAAAGGAAGAGCAAGTCCATGCCATCCTTTCGCAAACTCCTTATTGGGTTGAGGAGGCTGAGCTGGGCATCAATTCCAAAAACACGGATGAGAACTAACAACTAGCCATATCCAAGCCACATCCCTGCGATGCGAGGATGAGAGATGGACACTTGATCATGCTGCAAGGTTTTGCTGCCTTGGCAGTCGGGTTATCCCGCTGGGCAAGGCGTTTTTCTTGCTGCATGGCACCAATCATGGGCAGGAGCCACCTTAGAACTTGCAGAAGCAGTATGCTAGAGAAGAGGAGGATCGTGACCATTATGGAGAATCTCACCCCGATGCTTCGGCAGTACTACTCCATCAAACAGCAATACAAGGACGCCATACTTTTCTTCCGATTAGGAGATTTCTACGAGATGTTCGGTGCAGATGCCGAAATCAGTTCTCGAGTTCTAGATATTGCTCTCACCAGTAGAGATATGGGAAAAGGGCAAGAACTCCCCATGTGTGGAGTTCCCTATCACGCGGTAGAGGGATATTTGGCGACACTATTGCGCCATGGACATAAAGTAGCTATTTGTGACCAAGTTGAAGACCCTAAGACTGCTAAGGGCATCGTCAAACGTGAGGTAACTCGGGTCATCACCCCGGGTACCGTTATCGAACCCCAGCTTTTGGATGACAAATCCAACAATTACCTTATCGCTATATGCCGCCATCAAAGGCTCTATGGGCTAGCAGTGGTGGATGTCTCCACCGGGTATTTTGGTCTGACTGAACTAGGGGGCGATACGGCCGAGGACAAGCTTTGGGATGAGCTAGAGCGTCTATCTCCCGCTGAATGCCTGTTGGATCCGGTGCTTGGAGAGAATAACCCGTGGAAAGCACAAGCCTCAAGGCGCCTTGATTGTACACTTTCGGTCTGTGAAGAGAGGAATTGGCGGCCTGATTACGCCAAAACAACCTTACAACGGCATTTTGGTTTGAATTCGCTCCATCCATTCGGTATAGAAGAGTCTCTGGCAGCAGTCCGGGCAGGAGGAGCGCTCCTTTCTTACTTACAGGATACCCAAAAGCGGGTTCTGGGGCATATTACCAGTATCAAGGTGTACTCGACGGAAAGTTACATGCTCATGGAGTCGGCCACCCGTCGCAACCTGGAACTGACCCACACCCTGCGAGATGGTGAATACAAAGGATCATTGCTCTGGCTTCTAGATGAAACGACAACAGCTATGGGAGGCCGCCTCTTACGCCAGTGGTTGCTGCAGCCGATGCTAGACCAGGCGGAAATTGTGGATCGACTGGACGCAGTCCAGGAGCTGGTGGAGAATACGCCGCTCCGCAGTCGCCTCAGGGAACAGCTTTCCGGGGTACATGATCTGGAAAGACTAGTGGGCCGGGTTACCTATGGCAGTGCTAACCCTAGAGATCTAGTAGCCTTGGGTGTATCATTGCGGAAAATGCCGCTAGTCGGGGAGATACTTAGCAAAGTCAAATCCAAGAGGTTAAACGCTCTCGCTCATGGATTAGAACCGCTTCCTGAGCTAGCGAATTTGCTGCAGCGAGGCCTTGTAGAATCACCACCGGCCACCATCAAAGATGGTGGAGTCATTCGAGAAGGGTATGCAAGACAGCTAGATGAACTTAGGGCAGCCGCTCGGGATGGGAAAGGGTGGATTGCCGCCCTGGAGGCAAAGGAGCGAGAGCGCACCGGCATCAAGAGCCTAAAGGTAGGCTTTAATCGGGTTTTTGGCTATTATATTGAGGTTACCAAGGCCAATCTGGCCAGCGTGCCAGATGATTATCTGCGCAAGCAAACCTTAGCTAACTCAGAGAGATACATTACCCCAGAATTAAAGGAAAAGGAAAACCTGGTACTAGGGGCAGAGGAACGAGCCATACAGATAGAATATGAGCTCTTTGCCGAGATTCGAGATGAGGTGGCCCAGTCAGCTTCCGAGCTTTTGGAGCTGGCGGGTATTGTTGGGCAGCTAGATGTCTTGGCTAGTCTTGGTGAAGTTGCGGTGCGTCGCCGCTACTGTCGGCCGACGATACTGCAAGATACCACTATCGATATTAGAGCTGGACGCCATCCCGTAGTAGAAGCCATGCTACCACAAGGACAGTTCGTTCCCAATGATGTCTACCTAGATGGGAAGACAGCGCAGCTTCTGATCCTTACTGGCCCCAATATGGCAGGCAAAAGCACTTACTTACGGATGGTAGCATTGATCACACTCATGGCCCAGATGGGATCTTTCGTGCCCGCAGATGCCGCCCAAATTGGCTTGGTTGATCGGATTTTTACCAGAGTAGGCGCAGCGGACGATTTAGGGACCGGACAGAGTACTTTCATGGTGGAAATGAGTGAAGTGAATATCGCGCTCAGCCAAGCAACACCCCGTTCCTTAATCATTATCGATGAGTTGGGGCGTGGCACCTCTACTTATGATGGCATGGCCTTGGCTCAATCTATAGCGGAATACATCCACGACGTCTGCAAAGCCAGAACCATTTTCTCGACCCATTATCACGAGCTGGCCAGGTTGGCTTTAGCTAAGCCAAGGGTCAAGAATCTCAGAATGGAAGTGTGGGAAGAGGGACAGAAGATCGTCTTCCTTTACAAGGTAGGTGAAGGCGCGGCTGACAGAAGTTATGGGATACATGTAGCCCGGCTAGCAGGATTGCCGAAGCAGGTGCTCAAAAGAGCCAAATCCATTCTAGATGATCTAGAGCCAGATTTGCCCTACCGACAGCTTACACTAGATAGACTTTTCTTGGCCGAGGAAAATGTGGTATCCGGCATAGAAGCAGCCAAAGTGGAGGCGGCTGCTGCCGATTTAGCCAATGGCAAAGATGAGCAACCTAGGGAAGATGGAGACTCCGGGGTAGATCTTGCTATCCTAGAAGAAATCAAAACAGCTGACCTATCTCATTGGACGGCTTTTCAGGCATTGAGTCGACTAGTGGAATGGCAAGATCATCTACAAAAACGTGAAGAGCCATGAGTCTAGCTAAGCGAGATTGCGAGATTGCAGGAGCAATGTCGCTTGCAAGATAGCCCTTTTGGGGAGGAGGGAGAGATTGAACCAAATAATCTGCCTAGATGAGACTACTGCCAACAAGATTGCTGCAGGCGAAGTAGTGGAAAGACCCGCCTCGGTTGTCAAAGAGATGGTGGAAAACGCCCTGGATGCAGGGGCTACCAGTATCGATGTTGAGATCCGCGAGGGTGGAAAAGACTACCTGCGGATTGTGGACAATGGTCAGGGTATCCCTGAAGCCGAGGTACCCATAGCCTTTGAGCGCCATGCCACAAGCAAGATCCGGCGGGCAGAAGACCTTTTCCAGGTGCTGAGCCTTGGCTTCCGAGGAGAAGCCTTACCAAGTATAGCGGCGGTATCAGAGCTAGAAATGATAACAAAAACATTTGATGCTCCTGTTGGAACTCTAATCGCCTTTTCCGGTGGGAAAAAGATGCGTTTGGAGAAAGTGGGGGCTCCAGTGGGTACGACAGTGACTGTTCGACGCCTTTTTTTCAATACGCCTGCTCGGTTGAAATTCCTAAATCAAGCAGCCAGCGAACGTCGTTACGTCTTTGATATCCTAGGGCGATTGGCCTTAGCCCATCCCATGGTGCAGTTTCGCTTGGTATCTGATGGGGAGGAGATCTTTGTCACACCTGGAGATGGGAACATGGAAGCAGTCATGTGGAGTATCTACGGTTCCCGCATTGGTAGTAACCTACTGCCGGTGGAGCGTGAAGCCAATTACATCACCATCAGGGGCTTAGTCTGTAAACCCGATGTTCATCGTGGAAATCGCCAGGCGGAGACTTTCATCGTCAATGGTCGGGTGGTGGAGAGTTCACTTATGGCTAGTGCAGTAGAGAAGGGCTATCAGTCTCTGCTGCCTCGGCGCCGTTTTCCCATAGCGGTAATTTCACTGACTATGGAACCAAGTCACCTGGATGTCAATGTTCATCCAGCTAAACGGGAGATTCGCTTTAGTGACAGTAGTGAAGTATATAAGCAAGTGATGCTAGCTGTACGAAACACTCTAGAATCACGACTGTCATTCAAGGCGTGGTCACTGGACTCATCACAAAAAGCCACTCCCATGGCAACCAAAGAAGCAGTCAAACAGCCTCGGCTCCGGTTCCCATATGAATCCAAGTCGGGTAAGATAGATTCTTACCAGAAGATAAGACCAACATTACCTTTTGCATCTCGCCCGAAGACTGGGTTAGCAAATGACGAGGTAGCCACTGCCAGGATAGGGTATACACCCGAACAGCAAGGGACATGTGGTGAAGTGATGATGGTAAGCGAAGCTAGCCTATCCATGGACACTAACACTGATCCCATCGGAGATATGCAATATCGGGTTTTGGGGCAGTTTCAGCGAACCTATGTTTTAGCTGAAGCTGAGGAAGAACTCTGGCTAATTGATCAACATGTGGCTCATGAACGAATCCTATATGAGCGCCTGCAAAAGCAATTACAGGCCAAGCGCATCGAGGCTCAGGCTCTGCTGGTACCTTTGCACCTGGAATTAGGCATAACCTCTACTTCGGCAGTCCTGGAATGGGGCCCAAAGTTAGCAGAACTCGGTTTTGAAGTTACTGAATTTGGGCCTAAGGATTGTTTGGTGCGGACAGTTCCCACTGACTTGTCTGGAATCAGTGAAAAAGAGTTGGGAGAGTTGCTGCTGGAGATCATCGCCAAGGGTCAAACTAATGATTACAGAGAAACCACCCTGATAATCATGTCCTGTAAAGGAGCGGTCAAGGCCGGTGAATGGCTTTCTTTACCAGTCATGGAGCAGCTAGTTACAGATCTAATGGCCACCAAGAATCCCTTTACCTGTCCCCATGGCAGGCCAGTGGTGGTGCGTTTGAACCTACGTGACATCCATCGACGTTTCGGTCGGATATAAGATTACTACTCAAGTAGGAGTGATGTAGGGCGTGCGGCCCATCCTAGTGATTGTTGGGCCTACAGCTGTAGGCAAGACAGGGTTGGCTATTCGGGTAGCCAAGCAGGTTGACGGAGAGATTATCTCCGCAGATTCTATGCAGGTGTACAAGGGGCTGGATATTGGTACAGCCAAGCCCACGGAAGCGGAACGCCAAGGGGTTCCTCACCACCTACTGGATGTGGTGGCTGTAGACCAGGAGTTTAGTGTAGCTGATTACCAGCTGATGGTAGAAGATATCTTGATGGACTTAGCCAAACGAGGAAAGACTCCCATCTTGACCGGAGGAACTGGGCTTTATATAAGGGCTGTACTGGAGGGCTTTGTGTTTGACTCCCAGGGGAAAGATGACGACTTGCGAGCAAGACTGCAAGAAGTGGCTGAGAGCCAAGGCAACATAGCCTTGCATCGGCGGCTTGCCGTAGTCGATCCCGATACAGCCAAAAGACTACACCCCAATGATCGTCGCCGGGTGATCAGAGCTCTTGAGATCTACCATACTACCGGCCAACCCCTTTCTCAGCATCTAGATGCCCAAAAGCAGCTTGAACCCAGGTACCAGGCGGTCAAATTCGGCCTTGCTCGCAATCGGCCGCGGCTTTATCAGCGCATCGATGCCCGGGTTGATCAGATGATAGAGGCGGGACTCCTAGATGAGGTCAAGAACCTTCTAGAACAGGGATTAGCCGAGGGTGCCACCGCAATGCAGGCCTTGGGATACAAGGAGCTGGTGGGGTATTTAAGAGGTGAGTATGATCTTGCTGAGGCAATTCGCCTCTTGAAACGAGACACACGGCGCTACGCTAAGCGTCAACTCACCTGGTTTCGGCGGGATGAGGAGATTATCTGGCTAGATTTAGATAAGTTAACCATAGAAGACGCTACAGACAAAATCGCTACTACTTATTGGAGGAATCTTCGTACAAAACACGAAATATGAATCATGGGGGTGCCAATTAGCACCAGCGGCAGTCGGTCGGCTAGCATAGGAGGAGCATCATGACAAAGACAGCAACTGGATTGCAGGATGTCTATCTTAATCAAATTCGCAAGGAGCATATCCCCGTGATCATCTACCTGGTCAATGGTGTGCAGCTTAGAGGTTTGGTTCGAGCTTTCGACAACTTCACTGTACTACTGGAGAATGACGGGAAAAATGACCTGATTTATAAACATGCTATTTCCACAATTACCCCTCAGAAAACCTTCAGTTTAGCCATACCACAAATAACGGAATGAAATAATAGCTCAAGTAAAAAGGAAGGGGCTTGTCTTTGGCGGCTCTTTTCTTTTTGCGTGCCCAGTGATAAACACATTTGCTCGCCTTTTTACATATATATGTTAAGGTAAAATGTTGCCTCCGTGGGGTGGGAGGATGCAGAGTAGGAATTTGGCACCGATGACTGTAGAGGAAGTGCTCGACTGGCTGGAAGAGGGGAGGGTTTCGCCAGCCGAAGCCTTTGTCCTTTTCCGGGCCGTTGAAGAGAAAGTTGAGTTACCCAATGACTCCGTAAAGGATAACCAAGAACAGCTGGAGGACGTTTTGGCTGAGCTAGATGCCTTAATTGGACTAAAAGAAGTAAAGCAATTGGTCCGAGAGATTCAGGCTTTTGTGCAGATCCAAAAACGGCGAACAGAAGAGCGCTTGGTCACTGAACCTTTAGTGTTGCATACAATCTTTCGGGGCAATCCCGGCACCGGCAAAACTACAGTGGCTCGGATCCTGGGCAGGATGTTCAGGCATATGGAAGTTCTGCCCAGGGGGCATTTGATCGAAGTTGAGCGGGCTGACCTCGTGGGAGAGTATATTGGACATACGGCGCAAAAGACCAGGGAACAAATCAGAAAGGCTCTTGGCGGTATTTTGTTTATCGATGAAGCCTATTCCCTAGCCAGGGGTGGCGAGAAGGACTTCGGGAAAGAAGCCATTGATGCCTTGGTAAAAGCCATGGAAGATCACAAACAGGAGTTCATTCTGATCTTGGCCGGGTATACGGAGGAAATGGAGTTTTTCCTCCAGAGTAATCCGGGACTGCGTTCACGCTTTCCACTACATATTGATTTCCCAGACTACAACTCCGAGGAGCTTCTGGCCATCGCTGAGTTAATGTTGGAAAAACGCCAATATCGGCTCACAGAAGGAGCCCGTCGGCGACTTGCTCTACTCGTTCAAAAAGGATTGCGTCAAGAAGCATATAGTTTTGGCAATGCCCGTACTGTCAGAAACTGGATCGAACTTGCCATCCGTCGCCAGGCTGTGCGCCTTGTCCAAAAGTCAGGCGAGATGACTCGCAAGGACCTACTGCATATAGAGGCAGGGGATTTCGGAGAGGGTTGGTGAGTTTGAAGGCATGTATGATTATTGGTAAGGCAAATGTAGGCAAAACCCTTTTTGCCATCAACTTTGCCGACTACCTCCAAGTCACCCGTTTGGAGATAGAGTTTACGCCCCCCGGCGAAAAGACCCATTGTCGCAGTCTAAGCCGCAAAGAGGCTTTACAGGAGCTAACCGGTACCACACCCCATCAGACCCTAGGACTGCAATGTATTCAGATTCAGATGCCAGGCCTCAAGGGCAAGAAACGGTTTTCTTTGATGGATACTAGTGGGCTGACCGAGGGTATTCCTGATGAGACCAACATCAGAAGGGCCATGGCCCAGACTTTGGCCGAAGTCAGGGAAGCTGCCATCATCTTGCATATGATCGACGCTAGCAGTCATGGTAAATCGGGAGCCATCGAGGCCATGGGACAGGTGGACTGGCAGGTAGCTCAGTTTGGCGGAATGCGGAAGGGATATGCCGTCTTGGCCAACAAGATGGACTTGCCTGAAGCCGCCGCGGGCCTTCGTCAAATCCGGGAAGAACTCCCCGGCCATCTCGTCTTACCGATTTCCGCATTACACAAAACCGGCTTTGCTGAGGTGAAACAATTTGTCTGGCGGCACCTTTAGTGTAGTCATCCTTCCGTTTCTTCGCCCTTGGCTGGCTTGCTTTTTCACCGGTACAGCAGTTAAGATCATGGACGATTATCTCGATACCCCAGTAGACCGAATAATCGGTAGGCAGACTTGGGCTGCAAGGCTAGAAGAAGCAGCCTTACCCTATGCATTGCTCGCGCTAAGTCTTGCTGTCATTGCCGAACCTATCTGGGCAATCACTCTTTTTTGGGCAAGTTACGCTATGGGCATGCGGGGAGATATGGCTAGACTTTTACCCTTGGGTCTAAGGGGTTGGCAAGAAGCTTTGGTGCTAGGGGTAATCTCCGGGTTAGCTTTTGGGTGGAAGGTCACCATTTCTTCTTGGCTGGCAATCTTTACGGTGCAGGCTATTGATGATCTAGTTGATCAACAACAGGATAAAATGACAGGAGCAGGCAATTGGGCCAGTCGTTGGGGAATGGTAGAGACTGGCCTTGCCACAATCATCGCCATATTAATCTTGTCTTGTCTGGATATTGCCAAGCTAGTGTTAGTATTAATGAATAGCTTTCTAGTACTTGGTGTCCAGCGGTGTTGGACAAGAAAGGAAGATGGAACCCGTGGTTAAGCTAACAATCTTGATCTTGGCTACTCTTCTTGTCGGTTTCGGCATTGGCCGCAGGCTAGGCCTCAGGCAGGGCTTTCATGTGGGTCTGGCCTATGGTGTTGTAGATATTAGGCGGCGATGTCTTGAGCAGGGTCATTGTCTCATCTGCAGTTTTACGGGAGGGATAAGAGCCCAGGACTCACTGACCGATGGTGGTGATTCTAAACTGACAGTAGCCCTAGATAAGCCTGATGCAGATGTATTGCCGGGCGAATTTGAGCCATTGTGGTTGCAGGATGTTACTCTTTGATATGGAATTTGCTTAAGGGAGCTTGTACCGGTTTGTGCCGAGGTTATTTCAAAGCATATAGATGTCTAGGATAAAGGAGGCGAGGAAGCGGCTATCGTCGGTCATCCCAGAAAGGGATAACCGGCTGGAACAAGGTGGCCGCGCTGATTCTATGCAGACTGCTAGACGTATTCAAGCATTGCCGCCGTATTTGTTTGCAGAAATTGATAAGAAGATCGCAAAAGCCAAAGCAAGAGGGGTGGACATCATCAGTTTGGGGATGGGAGATCCGGATCGCCCAACTCCTTCCCATATAGTGGAAAGCCTACAGCTTTCCGCCAAAGACCCTAGAACACATCGCTATCCTGTTTACGAGGGGATGCTTCCCTTTCGTGAAGCCGTCGCCGGGTGGTATAGAAAGACACGGGGTGTCGAGCTAGATGCTGTTTCCCAGATCGTGGCTTTGATTGGCTCCAAGGAAGGAATAGCCCATATATCCTTATGCTATGTTGATCCTGGAGACATAAACCTGGTTCCTGATCCAGGCTACCCAGCCTACAGTACTGGTACTATGTTTGCCGGAGGCACCAGCTACAAGATGCCTCTTTTGGAGAGTAACGGGTTTCTGCCGGATCTTTCCGCTATACCCCATGATATAGCTCGGCAGGCCAAACTCATGTTCTTGAATTACCCGAATAATCCTACAGGTGCGGTTGCACCCAGAGAGTTTTTCGAGGATGTCATCGCCTTTGCCCGGGAATATGACATAATTGTGTGCCACGATGCGGCTTATAGTGAAGTAGCCTTCGATGGTTTTCGCCCCCTTAGCTTTCTCGAGATCGAAGGTGCTAAGGATGTTGGGATCGAATTTCATTCACTTTCCAAGACGTATAATATGACTGGCTGGCGCCTTGGATGGGCGGCAGGTAACAGAGGGGTTATCGAAGCATTAGCCCGTGTCAAGAGCAATATCGATTCCGGAGTGTTTAGCGCAGTTCAGTATGCTGGTATTAAGGCCTTAACTGGTCCTCAAGATTCCATTGCCCAGATGCAAACATTGTATGCCCAGAGGCGTGATGTAGTGGTAGAGGGTCTACAGCATTTAGGCTGGGAGCTAGAGAAGCCGCAAGCGACTATTTACGTCTGGGCACCGGTACCACCTGGCTATTCATCCACACAATTCGCTACACTGCTCCTTGAAGAAGCCGGAGTGGTGGTAACACCCGGAATCGGGTATGGTGAATATGGTGAAGGCTATTTTCGTATATCCCTATGTGTGGAACAGGATCGGATTGAGGCTGCCATTAGGCGCCTAGAAGAGGCTGGGATCCGGTACAGCAAGTAAGCTAGGCAGGCAGCCTTGTTGATCCAAAATCAACTATTCTAGTTGGGATGCCCGCAAAGAACGGTAAGCCCAAAGAACGGCAAAACGAGCTAGAAGACTATACCACTTGTTAGTCATCACCCAAAAGACGTCAAATGAGGAGACAAGTACATTGCAGAAGGTTATTCCATCTAAATCCCATTCACTAAGACAGCTAATCAATCAGGCAAAAGCAAAGGTTAAGGGCCAATGGGAAAGGATCGAAGAAATGAAGTTAGCCAACCAGGATCGGCTGCTGGCAGCTTTTCGTCAACACCAAGTGAGCGAATATCACTTTGCGGGCAGTACTGGATATGGGTATAACGATAGTGGACGAGAGGTGATTGAATCCGTA
This sequence comes from Bacillota bacterium, assembly GCA_012518315.1. GTDB lineage: Bacteria > Bacillota > Limnochordia > DTU087 > DTU087 > JAAYSL01. Next base: position 16,709 of record JAAYSL010000084.1, read on the forward strand.
TATGCCCAAGTCTTTGGGGCAGAAGATGCACTAGTCAGGCCTCAATTGGTGTCTGGTACCCATGCCATAGCTACCTGTCTTTCAGCTTTATTGGATCCTGGAGATGAGCTGGTATCCGTCACCGGTGCTCCCTATGATACCCTACAACAGGTGATCGGCGTAAAAGGCCATCTTTCTAGTAGCCTGCTCCGTCAGGGTATCCGATACAAGGAAGCTCCACTCAATGAAGATGGTAAATGGGACAAAGAGGCGATCTTAGCAACTGTTAGTGACAAGACAAAAATGGTGATTATACAGCGCTCCCGTGGTTACTCCTGGCGGCCCGCCCTCAGTATCCAGGAGATAGGTGACATTGTCTCTCTTGTTAGGAGTATAGGAAAAGATATCATCATCTTTGTGGATAACTGTTACGGTGAGTTTGTGGAACACTGGGAACCTTGCCATGTGGGTGCTGATATTGTGGCCGGGTCTCTGATTAAAAACCCCGGTGGTGGATTGGTGGCTGGTGGAGGCTACATAGCTGGCTCAGACCGCCTTGTCGAAATCGTTGCTGATCGGATGACAGCACCGGGGCTAGGGCGGAGGTTAGGGCCAACCTATGGGTTAAATCGCTGGATTCTGCAGGGACTATGGATGGCACCTCACATGGTGGGTGAGGCACTATCTGGTGCAGTGCTAGTGGCAAAAGTCATGGAAGACTTAGGCTATTTGGTTTCTCCCCAGTGGGATGAACCTAGAGGTGATATCGTGCAAGCAGTAAGGCTGCAGGGAAAAACTGAGCTTCTATCTTTCTGCCACAGCATTCAAGCTGCCTCCCCGGTTGACAGTTTTGTGCTGCCAGTGCCTGGGGACATGCCCGGTTATGAAGACGCGGTAGTAATGGCCGGAGGAACCTTCATTCAAGGCTCGACCATGGAACTAAGTGCCGATGGGCCGCTGCGGTCGCCCTACACGGTCTACCTACAAGGGGGACTATGTAAGGAACATGTAGAATTGGCTCTTTACGAGGTAGTGGAATCCCTTGTATCAGATGACCCACTTGTAGAAGGTGGCTGCTAGAACATCCCACGGGGTCGCATGCGGGTATGGGGAAGAGAAATTCAAAGATATATGCCGTTAGGGGTAAGTAGTCACGGCTAGTAGGACAACATGCTGGTTAGCTTGACATTTGGCCTGATTCTGTTAGAATTGAAGCTGTTAGCGAGTCTCTAGTATGAGAAAGAAGGGTGGCGAGATAGCCGAAAGGGGGCAACGAATGGAATGAAAAATGCTTTGGGTCGTCACATCCTGTGTGAAGCCTATGGGTGTGATCCTGGGGTATTGAATGACAGAAAGATAGTGGAAAACATTATGGTGGAGGCAGCGTTGACTGCAGGTGCTGAAGTAAGAGAAGTGGCGTTTCACAAGTTTAGCCCGCAAGGGGTCAGTGGTGTTGTGGTCATTTCCGAATCCCACCTAACGATTCATACATGGCCGGAGCTCGGATATGCTGCTATTGATGTGTTTACCTGTGGAGATGCCGTCGATCCTTGGAATGCTCTGGACTATCTTGTTAAGCAATTGCGAGCGACGAACACGGTTTCTTCTGAGGTGAAAAGAGGTGTCATGCAACATGCGATGGTTAGGATTTCTTAGTTTGCCCAAAGGGAGGCGAAGCTAGAACTGTATGTGTTACCATAGAGCGAGTTTCATCGCCTAAAGCCCTTGCCGTTGAGGTATACGGTAAAGGGCTTTGTTGTTTTGTGAGCCAGAATGGAAGGATTTAGAGATGAAATGTTGAAATGTATATTTTGGTAGATATTCGGAACACGGAAACGTTTGGTTCACCCAAAGGAGTGGTTTTGTCCATGGGTAATGCGTTACCGCTCGATTATCATGTAGATGGATTTAGAGCTTTCCGAGATTTATCTGACGAAGATATTGTAGAGCAGGCACAAGCTGGCCGTCAAGATGCTACAGACTACATGCTTTACAAGTATCAAAAGCTAGTCTACATTTGGACTAGGCCCTATTTTCTGCAAGGAGCGGAAGATGATGATCTTCTACAAGAGGGCATGATTGGCCTGTATAAGGCCATTCGCGATTTCGCTCCGGGCTCCTCATCTTTCTGGTCATTTGCCAAATTGTGTATTACCCGTAACATTATTAGTGCAATTAAGGGTACTACCCGGCAAAAGCACATCCCACTCAACTCATATACATCGCTTCATAAACCGATTTATGATGCTGAAGGAGACCGCACCTTGATGGAAGTTTTATCCAACAATCGAGTGGATGATCCGGAAGCCCTAATCATTGATCGAGAAAAGCTGCAGCTCACCCAAAAGTACATCAAAGACGTATTAAGTGATTTTGAGTATCGGGTCTTCCGGTTATACATTAACGGGTTATCCTATAAAGAGATGGCGGAAGAGCTCGGTACTCATACCAAATCGATTGACAATGCCCTCTGTCGGATCAAGACGAAGATAGGGAAAGAGTTCTGATGGTGCTAGGTAGCTGGTAAAACCTTAATCGGGGCAGGGGCAGGGTTTTTTCGGTGACCTGAAGAACTACAATCTACGGGCATTTCCCTCTGAGGGGCACGTCCCTCCTAAAGGGAATGCCAATATATGTATGGGGAAAGGGGAGAAGGCGCTGTTTAGTTTTGAACAACTTCAACGAAGCGCCGCGCAATGAATTGGACAGTACTGGCCATCAATCTTGCTGTTGCGGCTCCAGCTGCATACTGGACCTATCGGGATGCCAAGGGAAGGGATGCCAATTCGATTCTGTGGGCAGCTACCATTATCTTAGCTGGCCTTTTTTTTCTAGGCCCCTTAGGACCATTAGGAACAGTCATCATCTTGCTTATCTATAGCATCGTTAGGCCGAAGGGAGCGATGCGGACATGCCCCCACTGCAACAAGAAGGCATTGTCTTGGCTAGCTTTTTGCCCTCACTGTAAAGGAGTCTTAAAACGGGATTGCTATCGCTGCTTTGCCGCAGTTGATGTTGAGAACGAGTTTTGTCCACATTGTCGTGCCAAACTAGGGTAAGGACGTACGACTTAGGTTATGCGGGTTAGAGGTCTACCGACCAATGAATCAAACCGGCTTGACAAAACCCAAGAATGGAGGTAGACGTAAATGCTCTCTCCGTGGGAAATCCTACTTCGCTTAAGTCTAGCTGTCATCGCCGGAGGCCTCATCGGGCTGGAAAGGGAGATCCACGGTCGCGCAGCTGGATTTCGCACCCAGATCTTGGTCTGTCTAGGTGCTACACTGATCATGCTTATCTCCATTTATGGCTTTGCCGCTTCAGGAATCGATGAAGCAAGATGGGATCCAGCCAGATTAGCGGCTCAGGTGGTAAGTGGTATCGGCTTTCTTGGTGCCGGTACGATTCTGCGGGACGGCCCAAGTATTAAAGGCCTCACTACGGCCGCAAGTCTTTGGGTTGTAGCAGGTATAGGCTTAGCCATCGGCTCGGGATTTTATCTTGGCGCAGTGATCACTACCGTATTGGGATTCCTCACCTTAGTATATAGGGTGGAGCGGTACTTGCTACCTCACGGGGAGCGTTCTTTACAGCTGCATGTCGCTGATCGGCCTGGGCAAATAGGAGCTATTGCTACTTTGCTTGGTCAAAGGCGGGTGAACATCCGCACTATGAAGGTAGATACAACCTCTGGTGGGGAATGCTATGTAGAAATGAGGGTAGAGACTCCCTACGGCATACGGCTGGAAGACCTGATGGAGGAGCTATCAAGCCTGCCCGACGTCAAAGAGATCAAATGGCAGTAGGAGGCCAGTATGTGGACATTCTTGTGACCAATGATGATGGAATCAGATCCAAAGGGCTGATAGACCTAGTCAAGGCCCTTAGCATTGTCGGCAATGTGTACGTTGTAGCTCCGGATCGTGAACGCAGTGGAACAGGGCATGCGGTGACTATGTACCGACCTCTGCGTGTAGCTGAGCAAAGTATACCGGGCGCAGTCGCCGGTTTTCAAGTAGATGGTACCCCCGCAGACTGCGTGAAGCTGGGCCTGGGGGCTTTGCTGGATCACAGGCCGGATTTAGTGGTTTCTGGGGTCAATGCTGGCCCTAACCTGGGAACTGATGTGCTTTATTCAGGCACCGTTTCAGCAGCGGTGGAAGCACTTATTATGGGGATCCCGGCTTTGGCCGTATCCATAGCTGATTATTCCGCCGAGTGGCTAGGACTTGATGCTGCAGTGGCTTTGGCAGGACGCACCGCCCAGGACGTCCAAGAGAGAGGATTGCCGGAGGATACGCTCTTAAACATCAATCTGCCTCGCCTGCCAGCAGCCCAGATCAAAGGGATTAGAATCACAAGAGTAGGCATACGTAGATACCGAGACTTTGTGGAGAAAAGAACAGACCCATGGGGCAGAACATATTACTGGTTAACGGGTGAAGCTATTGATCTAGAAGATGGGGCAGATTCTGACACAAGTGCCGTCAGAGAAGGCTTTATCTCTGTTACGCCGGTTCGCTTTCAGCTCACCCACGAAACCTTTAGAGATGAACTAGCCGAGTGGTATTGGAAGTAACCAAAACCAGTAGCTCCCTCTTTGGTCATCGCATATGTTACCATAGGGGGATCTCTATCATGGGCTTGAGTTCAGTCATGCTGCATGTGGCGTTAGTCAGTGGAACTGTAGCTTTTTGCGGCCTAATTATTTGTCTTTGTAGCTGGTCCTGCTTATCATCACAGGGCCCGGAGACAAGGATGCCTTGCGAAGACCCGCGAGAGATAGGCCCTGGCCCAAATAGCAGCAACCTACAGCCATTTAAAGCTGGTGTAAGAGAAGGCCGATGGTCAGAGTCACTGATGGCGATAGTTGTGGCAGCTCTTTGGGTATTTTACTGCTCAGTGATGTTACTGGTGGCTACTTGGATAGCACACATTGTGTTTCCTAGGGTCTAGGAGGATAGGTATGGGTGGACTAGGTCAGATAGTGGTGTGGGAAAAAGTAACCCTAGTGTTCTTGATGCTGACCCTGCTATTTGGCTCGGCTAGTGTCGTTTGGCCTAACAACAGCTACGCCCAAGATCAACCTCCATCCAGGATGGTCAATATCAATTGGCGAAAAGTAATTGAAGAAAACACTCGGTTAGATACTTTGGAAAGCCGATTGCTGCGAGGCATTGCTTCGGCTAACTTAGGGCAGCTACCAATCGCCCTAAAAGAGTTGGAGATCGCTGGAGAAGCAACCTACAGTGATCAGGTTGCCGAATTTGTTCTGGACAAGCTGCGCCGGTTGCGGCGATCTCCGAATGACCTTTTACTGCTTAATTGTGCTGCTTTCGGTTCCTATGCTTTTGGTGATCTAGAACAATCTACCATGTATTTCGAAGATATTATTCGGCTGGATCCCAATAGTGTCTGGGCTCGCAACTTCTGTGCCATCGTTTACGGCCAGACTGGTGAGCTAGATCGAGCTTTATACCACCTGGAGCATTCTCTCAAACTAGACACGGAGAATCAATACACACATCTGCTCCTGAGTGCAGTCTATAAGGAAAAGCAGAAGTTTCTACTGGCTATTTACCATTATATGCAAGCCCCACAGGCTGTTAGTGAACTAAAGCGATACGGTATCTTTTGACCTTAGGGGTTATCTCATCTAAATGATCACCCGAGGCGATGCTTACGAAAAACCCAAAGGAGTAAGGCATGAAGGACAATTGGGCAGATACCCTTGTTGTGTTGGGGCGGACCGAGCTTGAACTAGAGGGAGAATATCCCCGTCTGGTGACTTTCCTGAATAAGACACTTAAGGACAAGGATCTTATCTTTGGCATCAGCCGTGGCGCCAATGGTCGTCTCTGTTTGACTATCTATGAAGTGCGGCCCAGGCTAAGTGGGTAGCTAGAATGTGACTGTCACACAGCATTGGGCCTTTAGCTGTGTTCAAATGCCTGGAGTACATATTCAAGATGCTAGTGACTAATCCTATGATTGGTTACTTTTTGTTGCTCTGGAGGCATAGGCTATAGTAGGTTGACTGTGGCTAGAGCACCATTGCTTGGTTTTCTTGAGGCCGTGGAGGATTTGCTAAACCTGTGAAGAGGATTTGAGCTAGAGAGGTAGAAGTAGTTAACAAGTGATGGTTATTAGGGGGGGATGCGCTATGATACAGGTGGCCAAAGATGATGTCCTCAAGGGGTTGAAGAAGTTCAGGCGCCTCGCCAAACAGGATCTTCTGGCAAGCAGCTTGACCTCCAACCCCGACTTTTGGAGAGTACAGGCGGAGACCCGGCGACAAAAGTATAGTGACCTGATGGAGCTTGTGGATGAAAGAGGGGTAGATTTGGCATATGAACTCGCTGTGGCGGAGTATGCTAAACTACCTCTTTTTGATTCTGGCGAGGCCATTGCCCCTGAGGCGAAGGGACTAGAACAGGCTTTGGAGATGTTCTTTACATTACTGGGTGTCGGCCCAGCGGAGATGCTTGACTTCCGCTCGTCAGGTGACCAAAGACCCCAGAATGGATTAAGCAATGCTCCTAATCATTGGGAGACAGGTCAGACTATGGAGGTCTAGGATTGGGTTTTCTGGCGAGGTTATTCAATAAGCTTAAGGGTCCTAGCTCTTCTCCCGCGGAACAGAGTATTCACGTCACTAAAGATGCAGTCTGGGTCTATCTGAAGTGTGATCGGTGTGGGGAAAAGCTGGCACTACGTCTACGGAAATCATCGGAGATACAACGAGAAGAAGCGGGTAAGCAAGACTACCAGATGTTCATTAACAAGACCGTAATTGGGAATGAGTGTTTCAACCGCATGCAGCTGCGTCTGGAGTTTGATGGGATGTACCGAGTAGTGAACAAGTGGCTGCAAAATGGTGCCTTCATTAGCAAGAATGAGTACGAGAGCGGCGCCTAGCAGATTGCCAACCGATAATGCAATCGATAGTAGATTGCTATCCATATGGGAGGGAGTAGGGGGCCGGTAGCCATCAGGCAGTGTGACTCCGGTCTACCCCCTTGCTTCCATACCCAAGGGTATCGCCTCTTAATGCAGTCTTCGCAAAACCCCGATGACCTTCCCTAAGATCTGTGCATTAGTAGTGATAATCGGCTCATATAGGGGGTTCTCCGGCTGTAGCCGGATATGCTCCGGCTCTCTAAAAAACCGCTTAACAGTGGCTTCATCCTCTAGAAGCACTACAACTATGTCCCCGTTAATGGCATCTGGTTGCTGGCGGACCACGACGTAATCACCATCAAGAATTCCTGCCTCAATCATGCTATCCCCCTGGATGCGCAACATGAAAGTGGCCTCGTCAGAAGCAAAATCCCGGGGTAGAGGAAAATAGTCCTCAACATTTTCTACCGCTAGGATAGGCTGTCCCGCTGTAACATTACCCACCACTGGTACAGCAATGAGGTCTTTCATGATCTGGCTTTCGGCCAACTCATCGTCAAGAACCTCGATAGCTCTGGGCTTAGTGGGATCCCGTCGGATATATCCCTTGCTCTCCAAACGTCTCAAATGCCCATGTACGGTTGAGCTACTACGCAACCCAACAGCATCACCAATCTCCCGGACAGAGGGTGGGTACCCCTTCTCCCTAACTTGTTGTTTAATGAACCCCAGTATTTGACTTTGTCGTTCCGTGAGCTCTTGCATAGGTGGCTCCCTCCCGAAGCTCTAACTTAGCATACACGTTTCAAACATACCGCTTCTATTATAGCACGGCAACAGCCTTATTGCAAACGTTCGTTCGCAGTGATATATAGTCTTTGTCGAGCTTGCCATCGGTGTTGGAGACTGAGGATTGTCGGGAGGAGGCATCGCGTCAGTCTCGCTTCGAGGTATGACAACGTATACGAAAGCATTTTCATGACACACAAACGACGACATTCACGGATTCGCAGCTTGTAGCACCGAACGCATATTCCAAAATTCCATAGATCACCCTTGACGGAAACAACTGTTCGTGGTAAAATCAAACCAGGCATACATCTGTTCGCAGCGGACAACTGTTCTTGGGAGGGCTAAGACATGATGGAAAGGAATCGTGCTCAGACACGCTGTAGGAAGACAATCACGCTGTCACAGGAAAACCCGTCTCATTGCGGCACTGTACGTCAAAGCCGACAAACCCGCGGCATTGGCTACATTCGCCTTAAGCAATTGCTGGTCCTAGTGATTATATTACTCGTAGCGACACCGATCTTTGCAGCCATGATATCCAATAATGTGCCGGAGCCAAATTACGAGACCGTGGTTGTAAGTCAAGGAGATACGCTATGGACCATTGCCAAGAGAGTCAAACCAAGAACCGATCCCAGGAAAACCATCTACGAGATTAGGCAGCATAATGAGCTGAAATCGGTAGATCTAAGGCCTGGCCAGACTTTGTTCATACCGATCTAGTCTAGGACTTGGGTATAGGCTATAAGGTGATGCAACCAGATGATTTCTAAGTGAGCTGGAAGCAGTGCTGGAGGCTAGTGGCCAATGATTAGAGGCTATCGGCCGTTTCCAATTGCCTTTTAGATGGTTTTACAGTCCATCTGGAGGCTATCAGACCCGGGACGATAGATAGAAAGTCATTCATGCATTGTCATGGCGGCCAGGTGTGGCGAAAATGGTCGGATGACGAGCACGCCACTTCGCATAATATATCTTCTGCGAAGTGGCCTTGGAGTCACAGAGGTGAAGACTTTAAAAAGCCAAGGTTCGCCTATAGATAATAAATGTGAATGAATCAGTCGGCTGCTCCAGAGATACTCCCCCTGCTGCCTCCTTCCTTGCTCTTCCCCCAGGTTTACAGGAAATGCTTATTGGCTGCTGGAATAGATACATAGAACCATACGTTATCGGAGGTATCACTTGTGCTGGACTTTGACTTACAGGTAGAAAGATTCATTGCCGCTCTAGGCATTAATAAGAGCTTGAATACCGCAAAAGCCTATAGATCTGACCTAAGACTTCTTAAGTTACATCTAGTCTTAGCCCGGTGTCCTTGTGTTATCCCGCCCCGAAGCAAAAGCGCTTACAGTGAGCTGGAAGCAGCGCTGGAGGCTAATGATCAGAAGCTATCGGCCGTCTCTAATCGCCTTTTAGATGGTTTTACAGTCAATCTGGAGGCCATCAGACCCGATGATTTGGTGGGATATTTTCTCTTCCTGAAAGAGACCCAAGGCTATGCCCAGACCACGATCAACCGCAAGATCGTGGCTGTGAGACGTTTTTTCAAGTATCTTTTCCAACACGAACTGCTACCGGATCCTTCTCTGATCTATGATCTGGAAACCAAGACTATCCATCGTAATGAAGCACCTTTACATCTAACTGCCGAGGAGGCTTTTCACTTTCTCGATACCGTGCGGCGTCATGGATCTGAACGAGACTATGCCATGTTTCTCATCATGCTTAGTATGGGGCTCCGAATTGGCGAGGTTGTACAGATGAATGTCGACGATATTGGGCGAGACACTCGGTTCTACCGAGTCACCGGCGGCAAAGGCGGTAAGAATCGGCCTGTACCGGTTCCCGGGGCTGTACGAGAAGCCGTAGCAAGTTATAAGCGAGTTCGGCCTAGAGATAAAGCTAAGGGTCAGCACCGCCTGGCTTTGTTTCTCGGCAACAGATATACCAGGATTACACCTAGGGCTGTTCAACAGAAACTAAAGGAATATGTGGAGCTAACTCAGCTACCGGAAAGCAAAAAGCTGATGCTCACGCCCCATAAGCTACGACACACCTTCGCCACGGCTCTTTATCTAAACGGTGAGGATTTGCGAACCCTGATGCGGCTTTTGGGCCATGAGAACATCGCCACGACCACGATTTATACACATGTAGATGCTGAGAAATTGATCGCTTCTCTGGACAAAAATCCTTTTGCGAAGGTAGGACAAGAAGAGCACTGAGAGAAGCGCAAAAATCTGCCAAAAACAAGACAACCTAGCGTCACTCCCTGTGACCATTCCCCTGCAAGTTACACATTCTTACGGGTTAGGGCCTACTAGGAAGTGACGCTACGTGGATGAGAAGTGATTACCTATTTGGCTACCTAATGAGGTATAAGGTCTGGGACATGTGAGGAGTACTTAGTCTTGAGCCCCTAGTCCTCATAGTTCATCTCTATGTTCATCCCTATAGTTGAGATAGTTTGCTCATACCTGCTTTCCAGATAAAACCTCTATTCTAGCCGACGCCAAGCCGGAAGGAAGCGTTTTCCCTTCTAGCGTATTTGCGGAGGTGTTGGTAACTGCCAGAGTAACTGTATTACTGCTATCATGACATAGGTCCGAAACGTCAAACACATATGGCGCCCACAGGCGACAACCTGCTTCTTCCCCATTGACCCAAGCTTCCACCACTCCATCGTGGCCATCAGCTGTCAGCATGAGCCGTTTACCTTTCCAACTCCCGGGCAGATCAAAGGTCGTGCTATAGGTGCCCGTGCCAGAGTAAAAGGGGTAGCCGGAATCTGTCCAAGAACCCACGCCTAGCTTGGTTCTAGGAGCACCTAAACTGTAAGTGGCAGTCCCCGATTCCGTATTCGGTGAGGAGTCAGCCATACAGACACTAAAATCCCCCACCACCTTTAGCTTATCGACAATACCTCCCCATTCAGAGTCAACCTCTATTTTGACCGCCAGTTGATTCACTCCCTGGCGGACATATGCCTCCAATGGTACGGCAAGGATGTCACAATCCAAAGACGAAGCCTTGAGATTATCGCTGCTTACTAGGCTGCCATTGACATAGAGCTGGTATTTGCCCAGAAAACCATCGATAAGCATCTGGAGTCTATTGGGCAGATGCTGTAAATCTATCTTAGTGCGGTACCACAGAGTAGTTGGTGTAGGTACATCGCCTACATAGCTCCGGACGACTCTCATCCAGGGACCGTTGGTGGCCCAAACCCACTCCGTATCATCGAACTCCGGCAGATGATATCCCTTGGATAAACCTTCTCCCTTAGGATCAATTCCTAGCCGCCAACTATCGATGAGCAACACATTATCTCCGCTCAGGGTGAAGTCCCATTCGCCCTTCAGATCGATGGGTGTCAAAACGTCGTTTGGCTTCGAGAATTCTGAGGACTCAATCTCCAGCTCCGGTTGTCCTGGTCTCACCATAAGAAAGATTGCCTGATGGGGCCACATATCTAGTTTAACCGTCATTTCGCTGGTGTCCAGGGCACTAACCACCCCATTCGCCGTCTCACCGGTTTCGGGGTTCCAGAGCTCCGGATGTCCAATCTTGCTTAGGGTGACCTGGATTGTTTTGTTATTGGCAGTAGTATTGACCAAAAAGTACAGGTCTAGATCGTCAGCTTGCCTGTGCAGGCAGAAAATATCCTGATCATCAATGTGCACTCTCCGATCGACTGCTGCGTCGAGCCCTTGAGCAAGCAGCTCTTCGGGATGGCTTTTACTAAGCCCGCCTGGGCTCTGCAAGAAACCCACATAGCCGCCTCCGGGGTGCGTTCCGGCATGCAATATAGCTCGATTGGCGCAGTCTTTTGAATCCCCCACTACTCCCGCCCCTTGGCTAATGACGGCAGCTGGACTTGCCTGTCCTAAATCAACGTTAAAGGTTTCTCGGACAAAATCCAGTACCTTAGGGTCACTAGCTACCACATCCGAATCCTCTGGTAGCATTGTGCAGGCTAGAAGACTGCCTCCCTCATCGAGAAACTCCTGCAGCTTATTTACTGTGTCCCTCTTTAGCATGCTCGTAGCAGGTAGGATCAGAAGCGAATAACGATTTTGTCCTATAGACATAGCTCCATTTTCTACTATTGTCTCACTGATGGTGTCTTCGTCTATGTAATCAAAACCATAGTGGAGACGTAGTAGGGCATCAGTGAGATACGCTAGGTCAGATTCAATGATATCTGCCAAGGGGGTGCGTACCTGGGAAGTGTAGTTTTGCCAGTAGCTTCTTACGGGATATAAAATCGCCATATCGGCCACAGGTCTACCGGTACTAAGAAGATAGCTTAAGCGGGAAATGTATTCGCTAAACTGCCCATAGTACTTCCACCAGGACTGCTGGTAGAACTGACAAGGTGGCCAATCTCGCTTCCTGTCCCCTTCAATACTATAATGTCCACCATGGGGGTTAAAGAGATTTACACCAAGGACGTATTCCCAATCAGCCATGGTTTTCATATCCAGCATGGTGGTTGCCCACCCAAAACCACCGATGGATTCACACAGTACTCGTTTACTACCCACCTGGTGAGCAACAGAACTGGCTGCTTTGAGGGCTACATGCAGATCGGGCCTTTCCCTTGATCCCTTGGGGGAGAAAATATGGTCTACACCGACGATATCAAAGTGTTTGAGGTGGGTCATGACATTGCCTTCAGTGCGGGTTGCCAAATGGAACCATTCTTCAAACAGAAGATGACCTGTGAAAAGCAGATCATGATCATGACACCATTGCCTAACCCTCTCATAGAACACTGTGGACAGACGCTCTGTGAGCGTATTCCAGAAATCATATCTTACTATTCTTGAGTTGGTATCGACATCGTAGAACAGTGAGGCTAACCGTGACAAGAGATCATAGCCATTCTCAGTCTGAAAGAGCTCTCTCATCCCTTCTGTCCAGGGAATAAAGCCATTTTCCGGGTTAATCTGGTAATAGTGCATGGCTGGCTCGTCAGTATAGAACCCAGGGATGACATCACCAAAGTACTCCCCTACCCGCTTCGCATAGTGCTCATGGGTATATTCTATGAACTTATCGACAGCCTTGGGGTTTAAAGCATCTATATACCATGGAGTCTGCTTCTCGATGAAGTGTAGTACTGCCCATTCACCCTCGGGAACCTCCCAAGCCATGATCATCGAGTCAAAGGAAATATATTGATTGAGATTAATCGCTCGGCTCCAGTTTTTCCTCCCGCTTTCAAGTGGTACTGCCCAGGCAGCAATAATCCTCCCACCATCAGTATCTAGATACCGAGCATCAGTTGTCTTGAGAAAGCTATAACGGGAGCCTATCTGATGGGTCTCGACTAGCTGTAAAAGTCGCTGGGTAAGCTCAGGGTGATCCTCACATACCTTAAGCCCAGCGGTCCCGCTAGGCCAATTATACTCATCGTAGATCCATAGCCTCATTCCGATTTTCTTAGCTTCCTTGCAGACTATCTCTATACAGTCAAACCATTCATCTGACAAATATGGCGTAATCAAACCATAGCGGCCATGGATATATATATCCGATATCTGCTTATCCCGAAACTCGTGTAACTGTCGAACCAATTCCTCTGGTCTGAGCCTAGAGTTCCACATCCAAAAGGGCTGAATGGAGTAATCCAGTGATGGTTGCTTGAATTCTGTCCCATGGAAAATCACCTAACAAGCCTCCCTTAGTGTATTACATCAAATTGACACTTACACAGCACGATTAACCGGGTTTCATTCCGAAATTACTGATTCCGTCCCCAGAAGGTTACCAGACCGGCGTCACTGTAGCCTCATCTTCACCGCCTATGGAAACGTTTCCTGTCGCGGGACATATTTAGATTAAGTTAGATGCACCCCTCCATCCAATTATGCCATCTATAACACGTAAAGCAGTAGCAGTTGATGGCTTGTATCATCGATGATCGCCTCAAATATACCTTCGCATGGAAGCTTTGTCAATCATAGTATGCTAATGGGACATGTTCCGGAAACTACCAAGAACCCTGCAAGAGATTAGGTTAGTGTAAAATTCCTGTAGGGTGGCCGGTAGGAATATCTAACCAGTGAATAGAAAAGAGATCTCACTGCCATCGCAAACGGCAGAGCTCAAGGCTCAAGCACTGAGATCTCTTAATGGAAATGACTCAGCATATGGTGAATATGTTCCTGCAAGTGGGTGAGAAGGCTTTGGGCAAACTTGACAGGAAGATGCACACTACCTATACTGAAGGTGCTGGAAAGATACTGGTATGAGCTTAACCGCCGCCTTGGCCTGTCGAGAATAGGAGGCGGTTTTTGTGTTGTTATGTTCCTATTCCCCACCTGTATCATTTCGTAGCAATCTTAGGCATAGAGTCGGCCTTTTTCTGATGCTCATCGGACTTAGTCTACTTATCAGCGGGTGTTTTGGAGGCCTTGGCCAAACCGTATCATATCCCCCACCAGCACCTAAGGGTCCCACCGGTGGCGTGGCTGTAAAGGCTTTACTCATCTCCGATAGCGGAGATGGGCATACCATCGGCCGAGTGATAGCCACCCTAACGCGAGGTAGCCAAAGAATAGAGCACAACCTGGTGGTAGATCTAGATAGAATGGTAGCTTCAGGCAACTTATCCAAGGTTCTTATCGGCACCTGGAATCTGCGTGTCGACGTCTATAGCAAACGAGACGAACTACTCTACACAGGATCAACTAGTGTGTTGATTGAGGAAGGCAAAACTATTAGCATAGAGCTTCAGCTTGGAGCCGCTCCCGGCACACTGATCATGGTGCTAGATATCAGTGATTTTGACAGCTATGAGCTCATCAAGGGTAAAATCATCATCGGCACCGGTGAGCAACCTGAGCTGGTCAAGGAGTTTACAAGAGGAGAAGACTCCCTGCTCACAGTCACTATTGATGAGCTAGACCCCCGGAGTCACGATCTGCGAGTGGAACTGTATAAGAACACTTTCCACTCCTACAATCGCATCTATCAAGGGCCGTGGGAGGTTATTGCTATTCAGCCGGGCAAGATCCTGGAGATGAGTTGGCATCCGGCTTGGGGGTGTATTGAGGTCATCGGTGTGATTGACGCCCCTCCCCCCTCCCCTAGCGATGTAAGTGCAACTTTGCAGGATGACAGCATATTCATAGCTTGGACTGCTGTAAGACCTGTAGAGGATGATCTGGAAGCATATCTAGTATATGCGCAGCTTCATGCTTTTACTGGGTTTCAACTTATCGATACGGTACCCAAATCTGCGACCTCGTATTCGTATCGACCAGATACTTCATCTTATCCTGCCGGGGTGAGCATCCCCATCCAAATTGCCGTATCGAGCCTAGATGCCGGAGGAAACGAGAGCAGTCGTAGTAGCCCTGTGATAGTACCATGGCCCTCTGCCGGGAGTTAGTGTCTTTAAGCGATTCGTCACAGTTTACCTAACAAAGCCAATTTCCTAATCGCCTAGAGAAAAGCGGTTCTTAGGGCAGGCGTTTTTACCTTTTGTCTCGAAGTAATTATGTCGGAGTGTGGGGAGGTAAAGCGATGACAGCACGTGTAGGAGTTCCGAGATCCCTAGCATACTATGCATTTTACCCACAATGGAAGACGTATCTTGAGGAGCTTGGAACGGAAGTTGTACTAAGTCCCCCTACCACAAAAGATATCATAGATCAGGGCATCAAATATACGGTGACTGATGCCTGCATCCCCATAAAGGTGTTCCATGGGCATGTTGCTGCCTTGATCGGACAGGTGGACTATATTCTGATTCCCCGATTGGTCAGCATCGATGGCGATGCTACCCTTTGTCCCAAATTCCTTGGGCTCTCCGATATGATCAAAGCCTCAATACAGGGTATCCCTCCTCTTTTGACACCCAGGCTGGATATTCGGGACGGACGGTTTGCCCCCATGAAGGCCTGGCTACGGGTTGCCAAAAAACTGGGAGCGGGCCGCCAGAAGGCCTGGCTTGCGTATCGGAAAGCAGTGCAAGTAGGACAATACTATGAGGCACTATTGGCCAACCATATGCTTCCTAGCGAAGCCATGTTAGCTGCAGATAAATGGCGGGCATCCTGGCCAAAGAAGCGGCCATTGAGTTTGGCTGAGGCCAGAAGCGGTATTGCCTCCGCCAAGGCATCGAAGACGCCAATGGAAGCCACTGCAACCAGTAGGCAGGTCCAACTGGCCGTTGTTGGCTATCCATACATGCTGTACGATGACTATGTCACCTGTGGGTTGCTCACGAATCTGAAGAGCTTGGGTGCCAATATCTTAACACCTGAAATGGTTCCGGCCAAATGTCGGAAAGCACAGGCCAAGAAGCAACCCAAATACTTGTTCTGGCACTATAGTAATCAGGTGATACGGGCCACATATCATTTCTTCGAAGAAAAAATGATCGATGGCTTGATTCATGTGACGGCTTTTGGCTGTGGACCTGATGCCATGGTGGATAAGCTGCTTGAACTAGATTGCCGCAAACAGAATCGGTTACCCTACCTTTCATTATGTTTAGATGAGCATACAGGTGTAGCTGGAGTAATGACCCGTCTCGAGGCCTTTGTAGATATGTTAGTGCGTAGGAAGGGTGATTTGCGGTGAAGATAACTTTCCCACACATGGGAACTTCATGGATAGGCTTCAAGACTCTGATCGAAGGAATAGGCCATGAGGTAGTGCTTCCCCCTCCCCCCACCAAACGCACATTGGATCTTGGCACCAAATACGCACCGGAGTTTGCGTGCCTCCCCTTTAAGGTACTCTTGGGCACATATTTAGAAGCCATTGAGTTGGGCGCTGATACGATTATCTCTTCCGGTGGGGTTGGCCCTTGTCGAGCTGGGTACTATACGCAACTGCAAAAGCGCATCCTGCAGGAACAGCTCGGCCACGATGTTAGGGTAATCACCTTTGAACCACTTAACCGCAACTGGGTAGGAACCTATAGGATTTTTCGGGATTTGATTAGGGTTAACCTGCGAGAATTCATAGGGTTACTCTGGCTTACCTGGCAAAAGCTGCTGGCCCTAGATGCCATCGAACGGGAAAGTCACCGGGTACGACCATTGGAGGTTAATACCGGATCCACAAGCCGCGTAGTATCTAAGGCGTTTGCCGATATCGACAAAGCTGATTCAGTCAAGAAAGTCAAGGATGTGACTAGAGATAATCTAGAGAAGATGAACAGCCTTCCCCAGGATGCCCACCGACATCCTCTCAAAGTTGGTGTGATTGGGGAGATCTATGTGGTGCTAGAACCTTTTGTTAATCTCGATGTTGTCGAGACATTGGGTCATATGGGTGTGTACGTGCACCGTTCCATATTTCTTACTGATTGGACCATAGAAAACACGGTTCTAGATGCGTTTAGGGTGGAGGGTGAGATGAATATCAAAAAGGCCGCCCGACCCTATTTGCCGGAGATGATTGGTGGTCACGGTCAGAATAGCATTGGTGAAACCATTCTTTATGCCAAGAAGGGCTATGATGGTGTAGTTCAGTTGGCCCCCTTTACTTGCATACCGGAGATAGTTGCCAAGAGCATTATTCCTAAAGTCAGTAGGGACTATAACTTACCGGTTCTAACCTTGATGCTAGATGAGCAGACGGGCAAAGCCGGTATCAGTACTCGTTTAGAGGCTTTTGTGGATCTATTGGCTATGCGGCGGGTACGACTCGGAGGTGAGATTGCTTGAACGCATATCTAGGTGTAGATGTCGGTTCTGTGAGTACTAACTTTGTACTAATGGATGAGCAGGGGAAACTACTCGATAGTCTATATATCCGTACCAAGGGCCAGCCTATCCAAGCGATTCAGGCGGGCCTAAAAGCCTTGGAGAAGCAAGTACCCCCCTCCCTCAATGTGTTAGGAGCGGGAGCTACTGGGTCAGCCCGCCAATTGACTGGTGTAATTATTGGAGCCGATATTGTCAAAAACGAGATCACCGCCCACGCTGTGGCCGCTATGCATTGTGTTCCGGATGTACAGACAGTGCTTGAAATCGGGGGTCAGGACTCCAAACTGATCATTATCCGAGATGGTGTCGTAGTCGACTTTGCCATGAATACCGTCTGTTCCGCTGGTACCGGTTCTTTTCTGGATCATCAGGCGGCACGGTTAGGTATTCCCATTGAAGAGTTCGGAAAATTGGCGTTACAAAGTAAGCAACCCGTGCGGATTGCTGGCCGTTGCTCTGTTTTCGCCGAATCAGATATGGTACACAAACAGCAAATGGGCCATAAGACACCGGACATTATTGCTGGTCTGTGTGATGCCTTGGTGCGAAACTACCTAAACAACGTAGGTAAGGGCAAATCCATAGCAGCCCCTCTAGTCTTCCAAGGCGGAGTAGCGGCCAACCAAGGTATTAGACATGCCTTTGAGAAAGAACTTGGTGTTCCGGTAATCATCCCGGAGGATTTCGGAGTAATGGGAGCACTAGGAATGGCAATCCTAGCGAAAGAGAATAGAGCCCAAGGCAAAAAAACCAGTTTCCGTGGCTTTGGTGCCAGTGAATTGAGATTTGCGACCCGGAGTTTTGAGTGTAATGGGTGTCCTAACCAATGCGAGATTGTGGAGATTAGGCAAGATGAAACAGTCTTGGCTCGCTGGGGTGATCGGTGTCACAAGTGGCAAAACACTACTCGGGGCGAAGCTGCTAGTTAAATCTACAGGCGGCCATCATCTGGGGGTCTGGTAGGTACCACTTCCTGCCGGGCCCTTTTCATAATCGAGGATGTAAAAGCCATAGGCGTTTATGACATACGTATCCCCCACCTTTGTCACCCGTTCTTGGTTACGGCCGTAATTCAGGTGAGTATGGCCATGAAAGAAATACTTGGGACTATGCTTCTCGATGATCTGGTTAAAGACGGTGAACCCAGCATGGGTCACGTTCTCCATATCATGGATGCCCTTGGGTGGTGCATGGGTGATGACGATATCCACCCCCTTGTGGCGCCAGAGCCTGGGTCTCATCCACTGATAGGCCCAGTACATCTCCCGCTCGGTATATTGCACTGCCTCACGGGTATATACCTGACTACCCTCAAGGCCCATAATCCGAATGCCTCTATAGGAAATGAGGCGGCCGTGAATATCCTCTCCCCCATCAGGTGGATCTTGGTCGAAAGACCGATCGTGGTTACCCCTGACATAGTAAAGGGGAGCATTAAAGGTAGACATCAAGTAAGACATATACCATTGCTTAAGATCACCACAGGCCAAAATCAGATCAATGGCGGGAAACCGCTCCGGCCGATAATAATCATAAAGCAAGGGATCGATATGATCGGCTACTACCAGCAAATGCAAGGCATACTCCCCTCCCTACCTTCTACCCTAGCACACCGGGCTACCCTGATCCTAGCTTAGGGATTAACCAAGTCAGGGATTGGAATTATGAGAACCAATTGCTCTGGGACTATGTCTCCCCTAGTATATCACACATGATCCCACTCACTCCACTCTAAGTGATGCCCTTCCTTGCTATACCTGCTATAGGTCGATGATGTCGTCAACGTTTATGGGTTCTTCGTTGCGGGACTACCACCAGATAAGAAAACTCAGGAAACCTTGACCTTCCCTGACCTTGATGGTATAATCTAGTTGAAGGTCAATAAAGGTCAGACTCTAAAGGGGGTTTTCTAGATGGCTAACCTAATACCATTTCGCCATCGTCGCATGCTGAGAAGTGATTGGAATCCATGGGATGATTTCATGCAGCTGGCCAACATGTTTGGGGACAGGGGTATGATGCCATCATTTAGCATGGCATATCCGGCTGTTGATGTAGAGGACACCCCTGAGGCTTATCTGGTGAAGGCCAATGTGCCTGGGTATGCCAAGGACGATTTGGAAATCGAGCTAGAAGGCAATATGGTTACAATTAAAGGTAACACCGTTGCCGAAGAGCAAACACAGTCCCAGGATCTCATCCATCAGGAGCGTTGCACGGGAGAATTCCGCAGAACCTTCGCTCTACCGACAGATATCGATGCTGAAAACGCGGAAGCGACCTTTGATCATGGTGTCCTAGAAATCCGCCTACCCAAAGCACGTGGCAAGGGACGAAGATTGACGATCAACTAGGTTGACTGATCTCTACGGAAGACAACTCCTGCCATTACAAGTAATCGAGTAGGGTGGCGCAAGGGTTATCACCTAGCGCCACCCTACTCGATTTTGGTCTACATATAGAATAGCTTTCTGAACCTCTTTAGTGCTCGCCAAGCGATATCTGTCAACTCTTCTCTAGCGCTCGCCAAGCGATATCTCGCCGATAATACATCCCCTGAAAACGAAGCCGCTCCATAGCTTGATACACTTTGTCTCTAGCCTCTTGTATGTCATCTCCCAAGGCAGATATGCCTACAACACGGCCACCAGCTGTGACGATTCGTCCATCACGCAAAGCCGTTCCTGCGTGAAAGGCATAGATGTCGGGCAAAGCGCCTACTGCCGCCTCCAGGCCATCAATGGGAAAACCCGTGGTGTAAGCCCCTGGATAGCCCCCAGATGCCGCTATGACGCAAACCGAGGCTCGGGGATCCCAGTCAAGTGAGCCAAAAGAGCTTAGCCGACCCTGGTTTGCGGCAACTAGTAGCTCCACTAGGTCAGTTCTCAGCCTTGGCAAGACCACTTGGGTTTCAGGATCACCAAAACGACAATTATACTCAATCACCTTTGGGCCGTCCTTTGTCAACATTAGTCCAGCATAGAGCACTCCAGTATATTGAATTCCTTCTTGGCGCAGGGCGTTTAGCGTCGGAATCAGGATTGAATCATGAATCTTCCGCTCTACAGCCTGGTTTATCACAGGTACTGGGCTATAGGCTCCCATCCCACCAGTATTGAGCCCTTTATCACCTTCACCAATTGCTTTATGATCCTGGCTAGGAGCTAACGGTATGCAGCTTACTCCATCACAGACTGCTAAGATAGAGACCTCTTGACCAGACAAATACTCTTCCACAACAATCCGCCGTCCTGCCTCACCCACCTCGTCTCCGGAAAGGGTGGCTTCGGCAGCCGTAAGGGCAGTATCAATATCTTGTGCCACGACTACTCCCTTACCTGCTGCCAATCCGTCGGCCTTGATGACAATGGGAGCTCCCACGTGCTGGATATAGGCTTTGGCACTGGGAAAATCGGTGAAGACCTCATAAGCCGCAGTCGGTATAGCGTATTTCTTCATTAGTTCTTTAGCAAAAACTTTGCTGCTTTCGATTTGGGCAGCTTTTTGTGTAGGACCGAAAATCGCAAGGCCACGGGCACGAAAAACGTCGACTATACCGGCTGCTAAGTAGTCTTCTGGCCCTACAACAGTCAGGTTAATCCCCTTAGCTGAAGCAAACTCTGCTAATGTGTTAGGCTCGGCGGAGGCAAGATTGGGTATGCTAGCTTTCTGGGCAATCCCGGCATTCCCTGGAAAGCACCAGATGGCATCTACTTTGGGGCTTTCAGATAGCTTCTGCACCAAAGCGTGTTCCCTGCCGCCACCACCGATAACTAGTACTCGCATATCACTTTTCGCCCCCGTATCTGCCACTCCCTGCTCAAAACCAGTGCAACTGCTTCTGGTAGAGTCTCATGCTCTTGAGCTAGAATCCGGTCTGACAGTGTTTCTTCAGTATCACTATCACAAACCGGTACAGCCCTTTGCACTATGATTGGACCTGTATCAAGCCCCTCATCGACAAAATGCACGGTACACCCCGAAACCTTCACTCCATATTCTAAAGCTTGGCGCTGTGCCCCGAGTCCCGGAAAAGCCGGCAATAGTGAAGGATGGATATTGATGATTTGATGGGGAAATGCCTTGATTAGATTGGCGGAAAGCAAGCGCATGAACCCCGCGAGGATTACCAAATCCACCTGGGCTTCATGAAGAATGCCAACCATTTTTTCGAAATATGCGGTACGCCCATCCTCGCCTTCCCAAGGGATCACTTTTGTCGGGATCCCGGCTTTTTCAGCTCTAGACAATCCCCAAGCCCCTGGCCGGTCACTAATGACCAAAACTATCTTTGCGTCGAGCTTCCCTATTTCTATGGCATCGATTAGGGCCTGCAAGTTAGAGCCCCGGCCCGAAATCAAGACTGCCAACCGTCCCACTTTGCTTCCTCCTTAAGGCTTAGCTATTTAGCTAAAGACCACTTTCCCCTCACCGGGAACCAACTCTCCGATGGTATAGGCCTTAAACCCAAGCTGGGACAGTGTTTGGACAGTTTCATCTGCCAGCCCAGGCTTTACCGTTACCACCATGCCAATCCCCATATTAAACGTGTCATACATTTCTTCCTCATCGACCTGACCAGCTTTTCGCAGGATGTCGAAGATGGGATGCACAGGCCAAGAGCCTTTATGGATAACTGCATTGAGGTTAGCAGGCATGGAACGGGGTACATTTTCCGGTATGCCCCCTCCACTAATATTGGCAATGCCCAGAATATCAAGGTGATTAATCAGATGAAGAATTGGTCTCACATAGACGAGGGTGGGTTCTAGCAGCTCCTCCCCCAGGCTACGCCCTAAGTCATCAAAGTGATCAGAGACCTTATAGTCATGATCATGGAAGAAGATTTTGCGTACCAAGGAAAAACCACTACTTTGCAGACCACTAGAGGCCAGCCCCACCAGGACATCTCCTGCCTCAGCCCCTTGACCGGTTATGCAGCGGGATTTTTCTACAACCCCCACCGCAAATCCGGCCAAGTCATATTCGTCCTCTGGGTAGAAGCCTGGCATTTCTGCGGTTTCGCCCCCTACCAGAGCACAACCGGCCTGGCGACACCCTTCCGCCACTCCTGCCACAATCCTTTCGACTTTCTCGGGATGGGTCTTTCCCACAGCCAAGTAGTCTAGGAAAAACAAAGGTTCTGCACCCTGGCAAATGATATCATTTACACAATACGCGACAACATCAATCCCAATGGTATCGTGTTTGTCCATCATGAAAGCAACCTTCAGCTTAGTCCCAACACCATCAGTTCCGGCCACCAACACCGGTTCTCGGTACTTGCTATTGTCTAGAGCAAAAAATGAGCCAAAACTACCGATATCTGCTAATACTTCCGGGCGATGGGTGGATTCTGTGTGTTTTCGAATCCGACGAACCACCTCATAGCCTGCCTGAATATCTACACCTGATGCCTTGTAAGTGCTTTTATCCAATACTCTTCCCTCCGTTGATTGGATAGGATTGTCTCCAAACCAAATCCTCAACTTGCTCAATCCTTGCATTCTAGCCTCTGTGGCACCTCATAGCTTAGTTCGCACCGATTGGATACTCACCGGTGAAACAAGCAAGACACAGCTCATCTTTGGGTATTCCGAGAGCTCGAACTAACCCCTCGACTGAAATATAGTGCAGAGAATCGGCCTCAATAAGCCTTCTTAGTTCTTCAAGGGTGCGACCTCGGGCAACTAGCTCACTCTTTGATGAAGGTTCAATTCCGTAGAGACAAGGATACCGATAAGGGGGTGACGCAACGTACATATGAACTTCCCGGGCACCGGCCTCCCTTAGCAAAGCTATAAGTTTGCCAGAAGTTGTCCCTCGGACGATGGAATCATCCACCACTGCTACCCGTTTTCCCTGGAGCACATCTACCACGGGGTTCAGCTTAATGCGAACAGCCAGCTGACGCCCGGCTTGAGTAGGCTGCAAGAAAGTCCGCCCCACATAGCGGTTCTTAATCACACCAATTTCAAAAGGCAAGCCCGTGGCTTCGGCAAAACCCAAAGCAGGCGACACGCCCGAGTCAGGGGCACCAATCACAACATCAGCCCGAGCCATAGTCTCTCTAGCCAGCTCCTGACCAATTGCTTTACGGACAAGGTAGGCATTTTTCCCACCTATACAGCTATCCGGACGGGCGAAGTAAATATGCTCGAAGGCACAAAGTGCTTGCTTCTCACTGGGCTTTAGGCTATAAGTATGATAACCTGCTACATCCAAGGCCACCAGTTCTCCTGGCTTCACCTCCCGGAGAAACTCACCACCCAAATTGGCGATCGCGCAAGACTCTGAGGCTACCATGTAGCCTTCACCCAGCTTGCCAAGACACAATGGACGATTACCCCAAGGATCCTTGGCAGCCAAGAGCATATCCTCACTTAGAATCACCAAGGCATAGGCTCCCCGGATGAGTTCCAAGGTTTTGGCTACTGCTGCCGGTAAGTCATTCTCGCCACTTTGGGCAATCAAGTTAAGGATAACTTCCGAGTCTGTATTGGTCTGAAGCACAGTACCCCTCTCCAGAAGCTGTTGCCTGAGTTCTCTGCCGTTAACGAGACTCCCATTCTGGGCAATCGCTAAGCTGCCAAATGACGAGCGCACCCAAAGTGGTTGGGTATTAATCACGTGTCTATCCGCCTCGGTGGATAGACGTACATGGCCAATCCCAGCAAAACCCGGCAGCTCATTCAAAGAATCCTGATCAAACACTTCAGGCACTAAGCCTGGACCTTTACCAAGCCACATCTTGTTCCCATCAAAAGTAACTATCCCGGCACTCTCTTGCCCTCGATGCTGTAGGGCATAAAGCCCAAGATAACACAGGGACGCAGCCGGTACGCTGGTATCTTTACCCCAAATCCCCACAACACCACAGGCTTCCTGTGGCTTGCCGAGACTATGATTAGTCGCCCTCACGGCTCCATCTGGCATTTGATTGCCCCCCGCCAGGTGCTCTTTAGCTCTTGTACTGACAGATTTACGCAGATCTCTTCTGTATTGTTCTTGCCATCTACCAACTGGGTAATTCGCAGGCTTCCAGCCTCCACTTGGCCAATCACACTTAGAGGAACACCTTGCTCTTTTGCCAACTGCTGCAATCGCTGTAGCTTTTCCGAGGGAAGTGAAACAACTATCCGGCTGTGACTCTCCCCATAGAGTAATGCCGCCTTCGATATGACACTCTCTTTTAGGGTAACCTTGGCTCCCAGCTCCCCTAAGATACAGCACTCTGCCAAAGCTACGGCCAAGCCGCCTTCACTGCAATCATGAGCCGAGCTAACTAATCCTTCTTTGATGGCCGCAAGGCATAGATCCTGTACCTTTTTCTCCAAGGCCAGATCAAGTTTTGGTGGGCAGCCAGTTACAAGACCGTGCACTACCTGCAAATATTCACTACCTCCCAATTCCCCTAGGTTTTCTCCCAAAAGGACGATGGTATCCCCCACTTGTTTGAAGCCTTGAGTGCAGATATGGGCTCGATCTTCGATTAGGCCCACCATACCAATAACAGGAGTAGGATAGATAGCCTTGCCATTGCTTTCGTTGTAGAAGGATACATTGCCGCCGATGACAGGTGTGTCAAGCATGTGACAGGCCTCAGCAATTCCATCAATAGTCTGGGAGAATTGCCAGTAGATCTCGGGTTTTTCTGGATTACCGAAATTGAGTCCATCGGTTACCGCAAGAGGTTTCGCCCCACTACAAACAAGATTCCTCGCAGCTTCAGCCACAGCTGCCGCGGCACCCGAGGCAGGATCAAGATAGCAAAGCCGGGCATTACAGTCTACACTTAAGCCAATAGCTTTATTGGTGCCCGTAATCCCAATGATCCCAGCTCCTGTAAGGCCTGGTGGTACCAAGGCGTTGCCACCGGCAGAATAGTCATATTGCTGAAAAACCCATTCCTTGCTGGCGATATTTGGAGAAGCGAGAAGTTGGAGTAGAGTTTGATTATGGTCCTCTGGTTCTGGCAGACTAGCAGGTTCAAACTGGGAGATTTCGTCT
This sequence comes from Bacillota bacterium, assembly GCA_012518315.1. Taxonomy (GTDB): domain Bacteria; phylum Bacillota; class Limnochordia; order DTU087; family DTU087; genus JAAYSL01. The sequence continues at coordinate 42,124 of JAAYSL010000084.1, forward strand.
AGATAGTCTGGGCGCCGTGAGTTGGGATGGTAAATTGGGGCACTCGCTAGGGCTTGGGCAGGCACTTCAGCCAGCACCTTGCCACTAGATGTGAGGCGCAAAAGGCCGTCATCAGTAACTCTGCCAACTGTAGCGATAGGTACATCCCAGCGATTAAAGATAGCTTCAATGGCAGCTTCACATCCTGCCTTGACAACAAAGAGCATGCGTTCTTGGGTTTCCGAAAGCATGATCTCATAGGGAGTCATGTCCGGCTCACCCACCGGGATTAGATCCATATCTAGCTCGATACCGTGTTGTCCTCTAGCCGCCATCTCCGCGGCAGAACTAGTTAGACCCGCAGCACCCATATCCTGAATACCCACTAGATGGCCTGACTTGATAGCTTCTAGACAAGCTTCGATTAGTCGCTTGCCCATCTCGGGATAGCCTTTCGGTATAGCAGAGCGCCGCTCTTGGGACTCTTCCGTCAGTTCACCTGAGGCAAAGGCGGCACCTTCGATACCATCCCTGCCAGTAGGGGTGCCGGCCGCCATGACCGGGTTACCTGCCCCAGTGGCTATACCTTTGGCGATGGGATCATCCTTGTCAAGCAGTCCTACTGCCATAGCATTTACTAGGCAATTACCGCTGTAGGAATCATCAAAGTAGATCTCTCCGGCGATCATAGGGACTTCCACTGTATTGCCATATCCCGCCATACCAGCCACCGCACCTTCTAGGAGCCATCGTTGATGCGGATCAGCTAGATTGCCAAACCTCAGTGAGTTCAGACCGGCCACTGGCCTGGCGCCCATGGTGAAGATATCTCTTAAGATCCCGCCCACTCCTGTGGCGGCTCCTGCATAGGGCTCAATCGCAGATGGGTGATTGTGGCTCTCGATTTTGAAAACTACCGCTTGTCCATCATGAATATCGACAATACCCGCATTTTCACCAGGCCCTTGCAGTACATGACTACCTTCGGTTGGCAGCCGCCCGAGTAAAGCCCGGGAATACTTGTACCCACAGTGTTCTGACCACATCACGGAGAATAGAGCTAATTCCAGTTCATTTGGTGTACGATCCATGTGTTTTTCGATCTGCTGATACTCCTCGGCTGTAAGCCCCATCTCTTCCCAGATGTTGCGCTTTTGCTTTTCCGATACCACCGTTTATTGCCTCCTTGTCTTAGGGCTCTTTTTGCCCTACCTATCATCCCGGCTCTTTACACAATTAGTTTATCCCTAAATTTATCCTTAGAAAGCAAAGGGCAGGTAGGTTACACTTATGCTATGTGAAACCTACCCGCCCAGGCTTTTATCCTTCTAGGGTGTAGCACTGTTACATGAACAGTGCCTGCACCACTTGGTCCAGACCCGCCTATAGGCGACGGAACCCTAGGTGCACTTTCAGCTAAGAAATCTTATTTACTTGTCTGTCGGTTATCTATGTCAATTATAGCAGGGGTATGGTATGAGTGCAACTTCTAAACCCTTACTTGCCAGCCTCTTTCGCCCTAGCTAAGTAGCCATGGTATCCTAATTTCTGAAGCTTAGTGTTTTTATCTAGTACTCCCTTTGCTTGCTCCTTACGATACGCTTCTAGTTTATGGTACCAAACAGGATCGGCCAAACCTAAGAGCTCCACCGCCAACAAGGCTGCGTTTTTACCGGCACCAATTCCGACTGTTGCCACAGGTATGCCTGGCGGCATTTGCACCATGGCATAAAGGGCATCTATGCCCCGTAGTTCACCACTAGCAATAGGTACCCCAATCACCGGCAAGGTGGTATACGCTGCCAAAACCCCAGGTAAGTGGGCGGCCATTCCGGCAGCCGCGATAATCACCTTCAGGCCTCGCTCCCTGGCGGTGGCGGCGTAGTTGGCTGCCTCAGTTGGAGTTCGATGGGCCGACAGAATCTGAACCTCGAACGGCACATCCCACTTCTCCAGTATCTCTAGACCAGGTGTGAGCACAGGTAGATCGCTATCACTACCCAGCACTACCCCGACTACGGGGGATTTTCCAGGCACTGCCTGCATATCCATGGATTATCCTTCCATCCCTTTCCATAGAATTGACTGTAGCTTTGGCAACGCCGATTCCATTGCCTCCCTGCCAAGTCTGATGAATTCATCTACAGCCCGAAAGTCGGTCAACCCCAACCCTGCTAGATTAGGGGTGATGGCAAGATCAGCCCTGCCTAGCTGCTCTTCTACGTGGGCTCGCTGTAAAATGCTGATGGCTTGCTGAATTGCCTCCGCGGGGCGCTCAGGCTTCCCGCTATCCAAAAAAGAGCCATTAAGACTAACCGCCAACACCACATCCACATCCATTTCCCGGGCTGTAGTCACCGGAACATTCTGCGTGAGTCCACCATCTACTAGTAGCCGCCCTTGGTATTCCACCGGCGCGTAGATCCCCGGTACCGTAGCACTCACCCGGGCAGCCCATGCTACATCCCCACTGGCGAAGACTACTGACTCACCACTAACCAAGTCAGAGGTAACCACTGCGAGTGGTACCCGCAGCTCGTTGAAGCTCTTGTTTTTGGTGTGGCGTCTTAGCCATTTTTCTATGCCAACAGAGCGAAGCAAGCCTGATCTTAAAGAGACATCCTTGGCTAGAAACCACCAGTTGCTCCGTCTGGCAACCTCTGCTAATTCATCTGGTGTAAACCCAGATGCGATCATTGCACCTACCATGGCTCCAGCGCTTGTGCCGGCAATAGCCCTTACTGGGATATGGTTCTCCCATAAGACTTGCAGAACCCCCACATGGGCGATTCCCCGGGCGGCGCCACCACCAAGAGCGAGTCCCAAACGCAAGGGCTCATTTGTATTCTCTGTCAAGTCCAACATCATCCTAGCATGCATTGTTGCAGCCCTAATCCCTGCTTACTCTACCTAAGAAGAAATCGCTGTCCTTAGATCAGCGAGGGTTCTGCGTTCTAGCCGGGACACGTGCATCTGAGAGATGCCCAGCATCTCCCCCACCATACTCTGGGAAAGACCTTCTACATAGCGAAGGTAAAGGATTTGACGCTGCCTAGGTTCAAGGCCAGCCATCATATCTTTGAGTAGCAAGCGGTTCTCCACCGTGTCATAGTCACCATCGGTATCACCCAGGAAGTCTTCCAGCACCATCTCATCCCCATTGGTTTCCTGATGAAAGGATGCAGATATCCGATTTGGCCCAGCCTCTGAAGCCTCAATTAGCTTTTCTTCTTCCACATTTAGCCACTGACTAATATCCTTCAAAGTGGGGTTTCTTCCCAATTTATTGGATAAGTAAGCCCGGGCTTCCTCCATCTGGTAGTACAACTGCTTGGCTTCCCGACCGATTTTCACACTCCAGGTACTGTCTCTAAGATAACGTTTGATCTCGCCAACAATAGTTGGTGTCGCATAGGTGACGAATTGAACATTATGGCTACTGTCAAATCGCTTGAGAGCTTTCGTAAGACCAATGCCTCCGACCTGGATGAGATCTTCCCGCAACTCCGGATCTTTCGTGAACTTGTTTGCCAGATACTCCACCAGTTCCCAATGGGCTTGTACCAAGACTTCCAGCAATTCCGGTGATTGGTGTTTCTCATAGGACATGAGATACTCCGTCACCAGTTGTTTGTCCCTTCTGTACGAGAGATTCCTGTGGGAGACCATTTCCAATGCCAACATTCTATCCCTCCTCGGTGCCAAGTCTTACCTGCTCTTTGGTTGCACCTAATGCTGAGCTACTAGTTTGCGATCATCCATCTCACGTGAACCCAATTCGGTGTGCCTCTGCTAACAAATTGTTAGTAATGACTCCGCTTAACTAGTATATTCCAGCTTGCCAAGGAGAGTCCTGCCGACGAATGTAACAGTTATATTAAATTGTTATCATTCCTAATAACGCCATCGGGGGCTGAGGAATTATTCTCCAACGGAACTGTCTCATGAAAACAGCTGCCCCCGATAAACTCCCGCAAAATGGAGGTGGCCGGTATATCCCCTTCATTAAGGGGTAAGAAGTAACTCAAGAATTTCAATAGCCGCTTAGCTTCGGTGTACCCAGGTTCACTCTGGCCGATTGCTTTCAGCAAGGGCTCTGCCTGTGTCTTAAGAACCGCCAACTCATAGACAAGGGCCGAATTGAACATGATATCGGCTTGCTCCTGGAAGGGAAAGATATTTCTTCTTTCTCCTTGCCGAACTGAACTCCAAAGCCGCAGAGTATTCTCGGCAGAATGAGAACGGAATTGATAATCCCTTACCATCCGCCGCAAGAGGCGAACATCAGTCGTAGGGATCCGATTGTGATCATCAATATTGAGCTGTGTCAAGGCACTGATATAGATTTTGAATTTGTTGCCACTGGGAATGGACTGAGTTAGCCGGTCGTTGAGGCCATGAATCCCCTCGATGATGATTGGCTCACCTGGGGCCACCCGTAGTGTCTTTCCGGTATACTCCCTTTTCCCGGTGATAAAGTTAAACGAGGGGATCTCCACCTCCTCACCCTGGATTAACTCCGAAAGGTGAGTATTGAACAGTTCAAGGTCAATGGCTTCAATGGACTCGAAGTCATATTCATCATGTTCATCCCGGGGAGTGTTTTCCCGATCGAGAAAATAATCATCTAGATGAATCGCGACTGGATGAAGTCCATTAACCCGTAGCTGGATAGATAGCCTTTGGGCAAAGGTGGTCTTTCCTGATGAGGATGGCCCAGCAATGAGAATGATTCTTAAGGTTGCATGTCGCTTGAGAATCATGTCTGCCATCTGGGCGATTTTCTTCTCATGCAAGGCTTCAGCGATACGGATTAGATCCCCACTGCCCCCTCCGGCAATGATGTCATTGAGGGCGGATACTGTACCCACATTGAGGATATTGCCCCAATGCTCTGCCTCCCGGTGTACACTCGCCAGTTGAGGCTGCTCCCGGTAAGGTGGAATCACATCGGGGTTTTGGGGATCGGGAATCTGCAAAATAAACCCAGGCAAGTAGAAACGTAATCGGAACTTAGATAAATACCCGGTACTAGGCACCATGTAGCCATAGAAGTAGTCGTAAAGCCAGCCACTGCGATAGACATTGATGGTATCTGCTTCTCGGAACTTGAGTAGATTGACCTTGTCTAGTTGATTATCCTTCAAGAAAAGCTCCCGAGCCGCCCCTTTGGGCATAACGAATTTCTCAAGGGCTTCGTCTCGGGCAATGATCTCCTGCATTCTCCGTTCAATATCTCTTAGATCCTTCTCCATCAATGCTCTTTCGAAATGAATCTCACCATAGAGCCCATTACTTAAGGAATGCTCAATAGTGACCCTACACTCAGGGAGGGTCTCCCTCGCCGCACGGATCAGAATAAAGGTGACGCTACGCTGGTAAATACGGTATCCATCTCTGTTTTCCAGTCCAAAGAACGAGATCGCACAGTCTTGGGTAATAATCTGGGTTAGCTCCCGTAGGTCATTGTCAACATAGGCGGCGAGAACGTTACGCCAAGTATCGGGCCAACAGTCTTTTGCCAACTCCTCTAGGGTAGTCCCTACCGCAATTCGACGCTTGCCTACTCCCTCAATTTCTACCTCGATATAGGAGCTATTAACCTCCATGTAGACACCCCCACAAACAGTGTATTACTCTCTAGTCTTTGGTCGTCCGGTGGCCCGAGCAATAATCCTCCTCTGCAGGAAGATGGTTTGACAGTCTTCATCACCGAGCTCAGAGACGGTCTCTTCCTGGGAAACATCCACACTAATTGCTTCCGCGCCCGCCTCTATCGCCCGTTGTTTCGCTTTGTCAGTGGCATAGGCCACCGCGGCGGCAGTGGCTTCTTCCAGCTCCTCGAAGCTATTGTTATCCGGGACTCCTTGGATGATGTACCGTTCATCTCCGGTGACAGAGACAATCACTTCCACGGTAAGTGCTATGTTGCCAGTGATGGCCCCGATGGCATTGGCCACATCCGCATGATTAGGGATATGAAGCTCTGTCTGGAGGGCCTTGGCTAATGCCGGAAAATACGCCTCTACTGGTGCTCCGACAGCCACAATTGGCAAATTGATTTTCAGATTGCACTCCAAGGCCCGCCTATCAACCCCATTTAGCGATGTATGCAAGAGATACTGGCAGATGGGACATTCCTTCAGTGAGGGAGTCTCCACGGAGCGGGTCCAAAGTGCACCAACCGGCACTTTTTGATCTTTGGCCTGATTGCCCGTAGGCATCAGCTCTGCCAATAGAGCATCAAGGGCTTGCTCCGCTAAGCGTTGCTCCATGCCACTAAGAACCGCTTGACAGGTAGCTTCTACAGTGTGTTGCCATCGCTGGGCAAAAGCCTGGGCTCCCTGCCCCGCAGCCTTGGCATCCCAAAGCTCTAGTCTACCCAAAACATGGAGAATATCTGTGGGTGTCAAACCCACGCGATAAACCAGGCCCTGCGCTTCCAGGTGATCCATGCGCAAAAGGGAGGGGTAACTGTAGTCAATAGCTTTAGCTAATTGAAAGCGGGAAGCACCCCCGAGATCTTGCAGGGCCTGCAATGCTGCTTCCTCCCGGGTACCGATCTCTACATCGCTTTTGGATCTAGCAGATTTCCTCTGCTCTATGCTCTTTCTGGTGGGAATGAAAAACTCAACCGGAGGCAAAAGCGCAGCATCAACATGCTGGGTTTGCACATCCTGCCAAATTTCTAACTCCTTAGCAATAGCCGGAGATAGCCTGGCAGCATAGCTAACGGGTATCACTCTCCGTGGACCTATAGCCAGACACCCTTCCGGGGTAAGTGAAACCTCGCTATCACCCCCAAGGCCAGTAGTATGGAGATCCAAGGTTTTTACAGTTGTTCGGTAGACTCCAATCCGGGCACCACTAGCTCGTAAGCGGGGCTGACCATTACGCACCAACCCGATGTCAGTGGTGGTGCCTCCCATGTCGATAACCAACGCGTCCTTACAACCGGTCAGGTGTAAAGCCCCATAAACACTGGCCACTGGGCCAGACATAAGGGTTTCAATGGGCCGCCGCCGAGCGAGTTTCTCACCCATCAAAGTCCCATCACTGCGCTCCAGCATGATGGGGGCCGCTACTCCTCGTTCTTTGAGCACAACCTCCACTGCCTGAATTAGCTCCAGGATGATGGGGATCAAACGGGCGTTCCAGAACACTGTTGTCGCTCTTTTCATAGAGTCCATTTCATTGCTAATCTCGTGGCCGCTAATGGCTGGAATCCCATATTCCTTTTCAATGAGGGCTTGCACCCGATGCTCGTGCTCAGGGTTTACTGCGCCACCCATTTCCGAGATAGCTATGACCTCTACATCCTCAGCCATCGCCCGAACTACTCGGCGCACTTCTTCTTCGTCTAGCAAAGCCCTTTCCTTGCCCCGCATATCATGGCCACCAGCTACGATCCAATAAGGATTAACCCGAAGAAATCGCTGTACGAGCTCAAGGTCATACCCGATCAAAAGTAGCCCTGCCCGGGCCCCCTTACCCTCCACTAAGGCATTGGTGGCTAGTGTAGTGGAAAGCCCTACCAGCTCAATCGCCTCGGGCTTGTCAATTTCTATCTGTGCCAATGAAGCCGCAATGCCCTTGGTATAATCATCTTTTGTGGTTAGGGCTTTACCTTTACCTAGTACAGACTCTTGCTCAAAATCGTATAATACAGTATCTGTATAAGTGCCTCCAGCATCTATGCCCAATCCAAGCCGCATCTAGTGTCTCCTCTCTAGCTTCGGGATCGATTGATGCGACCTTTTCCCACAAGGTGTTCGGCCTGTACGCAAAAATCCCGAAGCCTAGCCCCGTCTATCCAATACTCTTTCGTCAGCCACAAGCAAGTTTTACTTGGACTGGCGAAATACAGAGCAACTGGCGTATTTCCGGAAAACTCCTGCAGAAGCTCCCGCAGCTGCAGCAGCACTTCCTCCTCTAGGCCATCGGCCCCAATGACCATCGGGCCTTTTGGTCGGGGTGAATTCTCTTGCTTCGATTCTCTAGGATTCTTCTCTTTATCCATCTTCTCCTGCCACTCATCGATGGTGGACAAAGCAGAGGCGATTACTTTGGCCTGAAATTCCCGATCCACCCCCTCATCCTCGCCGACAGCCACCAATTCATCACTGGCTAAATCATCCACTTCCTCTACAGAAGAATCGTTCCTGCCTTCGATAATCAAGATGGCCTCTCCGGACAGAAGCTGTCGATACTTCTCATAGACTTGTGGGAATATGATAATCTCTATCGGTCCTGCTTGGTCTTCTATGGTAACAAAGGCCATCTCATCATTTCGCCGGGTCAATACACGCCGAAGATCAACCACTACCCCAGCAACAACCACATTTTCGCTTGGTGATCGCCTCTCTAGCTCCCGGCTAGTAGTCACGCCCCAATCTCCCAGCCGATGAGCGTATTGATCAAGGGGGTGGCCTGAGAGATAGACACCGATTAGTTCCCTCTCATACTGAAGCTTCTTGTGTTCATCATATTCGGCGATCTCCGGGCCTGTTTCCCAGGTAAAGACCTGCTCATCAATGGTAGCCATATCAAATAGACTACCCTGCCCACGGTGCTGACTGCGGTTATGGCTTGCCGCCACCTGTAGAACTTGCTCCAGGATCGCTTCTAGTTTGGCCCGGGGTTCACCCAGGCCATCAAGGGCCCCAACTCGCAAGAGACTAAGCAATGCATCTTTGCTCGGGCGAGCCCGAATAGCAAGGTCCAACAGTGACTGATAAGGCCCAGCATCTCTGTTTTCCACTACTGCCAAAGCCGCACTTTCTCCCACATTCTTAATGGCAGAAAGCCCAAAACTGATGGTCTTATCTGTGTGGGGAACAAAGGTAACCTCACTGGTATTGATATCCGGTAACCCCACGGTAATGCCCATATCCTGACATTCCGCCAGGTATTCACCTAGCTTGACATTCTTGCCCTTACCCATAACACTAGTAAGCAATGCCGCCATGAACTCTGTTGGGTGGTGATTCTTAAGATAAGCAGTCTGATAGGCAATCAGAGCATAAGCGGAGGCATGGCTCTTATTGAACCCGTAACCCGCGAATTTTTCAATATCATCGTAGATTTGCCTGGCCAAGACTTCAGAGTATCCCCGGGATACAGCTCCCTGGATAAATTTCTGTCTTTCTGCATCGATGATAGACTGCTTTTTCTTCCCCATCGCCCTGCGCAAGAGATCTGCTTCACCCAGAGAAAAACCAGCAAAATGATGGGCAACTGCCATTACTTGCTCCTGATAGGCCATTATTCCATAAGTTTCTTTCAAGAGTTCCTCGAGATGGGGATGGGGCCAAGTCACCGCCTCTTGTCCTTTCCTTCTTCGAATCACTGTGGGAATATATTGCATGGGACCAGGTCGGTACATGGCATTAAGTAATGTCAAATGCTCCAGGCTCTCTGGTTGGAAGTCTTGAAGTAATCTTCTCATTCCCTCTGATTCGAACTGAAAGATACCACCGGTTAGACCGGCATGGAAAATGTTCCTATAGGTGTCTTCATCATCGAGGGGGATTGTCTCCATGTCCAGCTCGATCCCGTGGAGTCTCTCCACCCAATCAACAGTTGCCTGGATTACTGAAAGATTGCGCAAAGCCAGGAAATCTACCTTGAGGAACTTCATTTCTTCTAGGATGCCCATTGGGTACTGAGTGACGAAAGGTGTCACTACCTTATCGCTTTCCGGCCGCCCCAATGGCATGTCTAGTTCCAGGGGTCTGGGAGCGATAACTACTCCTGCGGCATGGGTAGATGCATGGCGAGGAAAGCCTTCCAGAAAGCGGGCAGTGTCCAAAACCTTCTTTGACTCCTCATCCTGTGTGTAGGCATTTTGAAGTTCAGAAGCTGTGGCCAAAGCATTAGCCAAAGACTCCCCAAATGGTATAGCCTTAGCAATGGCGTCTGCCTTCCGCAGTGGCACCCCAAGAACACGGGCCACATCCCGCACTGCGGCCCTAGCCTTTAGAGTACCAAAGGTAATAATCTGAGCAGTTCGATCTGCGCCGTACTTTTGAACGACATATTCTATCACTTCATTGCGGCGATGATAGCAAAAATCCATATCTACATCGGGCAACGTGATCCTGGCAGGATTGAGAAACCGCTCAAAAAGCAGTCCATATCGCAAAGGATCGATATTGGTGATCTGTAGGCAATATGCAACCAATGACCCTGCGGCACTCCCTCGCCCAGGTCCTACCGGTATGCCCTTTTCTCGGGCAAAACGGACAAAGTCCCAGACAATCAAAAAGTAATCCGAATACCCCATTTGTCCGATGACTTCCAGTTCGTATTCTAGTCGCTTGCGAACCGTTTGGCTGATCTCACCATATCGGCGGCTAGCACCTTCCTCCGCCAAAGTCCTAAGGTAGCGATCAGCACTATCATAGCCTTCGGGAAGCTCAAAATGTGGCAAATGGACTGTATCAAAATCTAGCTCTACCTGACAGCGCTCCATAATATGTAGTGTATTAAAAAACGCCTCTTTATGATCAGGAAATAGCTCTAGCATCTCCGCTGGGCTCTTTAGGTATGCTTGATTACTGGAAAACTGCAGGCGATTATCATCGGAAAGCTGTTTGCCAGTTTGAATGCAAACGACGACATCATGTAAGAAAGCATGCTCTGGTTCCACATAATGATAATCATTTGCAACAATCAGGGGCAGCTCTGTTTCTCGATGGAGCCTTAGGAGCCCCCGGTTGACTAGCCTCTGCTCTTCTAGGCCATGATCTTGAAGCTCCAGAAAGAAGTTGCCCTTGCCCAAGATTTCTCCATACTGCAAAGCTGCACCCCGTGCTCCTTGGTAGTTGTCCTCCAAGAGCAACCGACTAGTCTCTGAAGCAAGACAAGCGGAGCTACCGGCTATGTGTCCCTGTCCACACTCCTTTACCAACTCAGCCAGTAATGCTTTATCAATACGGGGCTTATAGTACACCTCTGAGCGAGAGACTAACCGGTAAAGCATGGAAAGCCCGACATTATCCAAGGCCCAGAGCACCAGATGCCAGTTGGCATCATCACCTCGGCTTTTCTCCTTGTCAAAGCGACTGCGGGGTGCCACGTAAGCCTCAACACCTGGAATGAAACGAAACGGTTTACCGGTTTCCTCTGTCATTCTTTTGGCGATCAGGTAGCATTCTGCTGTCCCATACATTGCTCCATGGTCGGTCACGGCAATGCCTGGCATCCCCAAGGAAGCAGCTCGTCGAAAGAGCTCCTCTGGCGGTGCGGCCCCATCTAGTAGCGACCAGTAAGTATGACCATGCAGATGCACAAACATGAGACTATCACCCATCCTCCGATATCACTAAGGTATATGTGGCCTCCAGAGTCCAGGGATCAGGCCTGTAGTGATCAAAGATGAACCAGCCGTGATCCGTCAATTCTTCGGAGATACCACCCATGTGCCAGGGAGCATTGTCAGGCAAATCCCTTTGTTTGGTACTTTGGCTTAGGAGTGTGCTTAAGAGTTTAACGAAATCCGACGAGAATCTGCCAATACGCACCTGCTGCATCAATTCTCTAGGAGAAAGCGACGATGTAGCAGGATGCAATCTCTTCATAACCACGGGGTTGCGCAACAATTTGTTTCGTAGATGATTGTAATCCTTACCCAGCTTGTCCGGCATCCAGGAACGTAAAGGACGGTGGCGTTCAGTGCGGAGAAAGTCAAACTTAAGTGTTTCTACAGCGATAGGCAAGATCTCCGGATGCTCCTGACGCAGGTATCTGTATAAGATATCATAGAGGGCAAGCTGGCTATGGCTTACACGGTGCAGCCCTCGTTTTTCGAAGTACGCGGCAAAATCCTCAAAGAACTGGAAAGGAGATGTGTATAGCCTATTACAGAGCAGCCACAAAGTTAGGCCAAAGCGATGAGTATTATGGTATTGCTCCAAGAGGCTTTCGATTCTCTTAAGGCGGGTTAGATCTTGGGCACTCATGGTGGGTGTTCGAATGATCTCATAGGGGGCATATGGGTCAAAGACAAGCCCTAGTTTCTCACTATTTACCCTAAGCCCCGAGCCTTTGAGCAATTTCAAAAAACCTAGTTGAATGCGGTGGCCGCCTAACCCGTATACATCATCAAAGGACTTTTGAAAACTCTCATATGTCTCATAGGGTAATCCGGCAATTAGATCAAGATGGAGGTGGATATTGCCAGGTTCGGCCAATCGCTTGATGATCCTGGCTAGTTCTTCCCATTCACTTTTGCGGCTCACAGCATCCAAAACCTCAGGAGTAGTAGACTGGATCCCAATCTCGAACTGAAATAGTCCCGATGGTACGGTACTAAGGTACGTTAGCAGCTCTTCAGTGAGGATGTCAGCGCTAATCTCAAAGTGGAAAATCGTGGGCGGCTTAGCCTCCAAAAAAGCGCCCCGCCTGGTGCTTTCCTCAAGCAAGAACTCGAAGATCTTAAGGGCCCAAGCAGGTTTAGCATTGAAGGTACGATCAATCAGCTTGACCTGGGGAACACCCGCGTCTAGAAGCTTGATAAACTCAGCCTTTACCCTCTCCCAGGGGAAATAACGAACCCCGCGGGTATTGGCAGATAAACAATACTGACAATTAAACGGACACCCCCGGGAGGTCTCCAGGTAGACAAGCTTGTTGCGATATCGTTCTTCCAGATTGGCAGGATAGGGAGATGGGAGCTCATCCAGGTGAACAGGCTCTCCCTGAATGATTCGCTTGGACATTTCACTGAGAGCATACTGAGTAGCATCCTTAGGATCCTCTAATAGGAGCCGGGAGAGCAACATAGCAAAGGCTATTTCCCCTTCCCCGGTGATACAGAAATCAATCTCGGGATATTGCCCCATTAGGGCCTTGGTATCATAGGAAACCTCCGGTCCACCTACAATCACAGTCAAATCAGGTTTAGCGAGTTTCAATCGGGTAATCACGTGCAATGTCTCGGATATGTTCCAGATATAGCAAGAGAAACCAATGATATCTACGCCTAGGGAGAGGATCTCACCTACGATATAGTCAACTGGTTGGTTAATGTGGAATTCTAGGATCTCAAATGACACAGGTAACTGCTGTATCTCCGAGTAAGCCCGCAGGTAATCAATAGCCAAGTTGGAATGGATAAACTTGGCGTTCAGGCTAACTAGTGCCACTGGAGTTTGATTTGCTTGTTCACCTTTACTCACGCTATTCATCCTTATCTATCCCTCTGAACCTCTCACCACGTCTAAAGCCGGGGGTCTCTATGGTTTCACAAAAGACATTATCGAGCTATCGCTGGATGGCTCTTATGTTCCACCGATGAATCCGGGGTTTTACGAGCCATTTCGGTAATGGTGGACACGGGTTTCAATTTGGGGCTGGTTAATTACCTTGCTAAAAGGTGGTATACTTTCGGTTAACCAGACATTACCTCCAATCACTGAACCTTGCCCAACTACAGTATCTCCCCCCAAGATAGTGGCCCCGGCGTAGACCGTCACATTATCCTCGATGGTGGGATGGCGACGTGTGCCTCGGATTAGTTTGCCTTTCTCATCCTTGGGAAAGCTAAGCGCCCCTAAAGTGACACCTTGGTAGAGTTTCACATGATTACCTATCACACAGGTTTCACCAATCACAACACCGGTTCCGTGATCGACAAAAAAGCTCTCCCCAATTTGGGCCCCAGGGTGGATATCAATACCTGTACAACTGTGGGCATGTTCACTCATGATGCGAGCAATCAAAACAAGCCCCATCTGATAAAACTCATGGGCTAGCCGATGAACTGTGATGGCATAGATGCCTGGATAGGATAAAACGATCTCTTCCAGGCAGGTGGCCGCAGGGTCACCATCATAGGCGGCTTGTACATCCTTCTCTAGCTTAGCTTGGATGCTAGGTAAACGATGAAGGTACTCCATGGACAACTGGCAGCTTTTCTCCATCACTGGACAGGCAATGGCAGTAGTATCACAAGTGTGTGAGCAAGTATTGTGCAAGGCGTTATGGATCTGTCCTGCCAAACGCCAGTAGACCACCCCTAAATGCTCCAGCATGCAAACGACATCATGCCCATTGCGGGATGGTTTGAAATACCCTGGAAAAAGGATGCTCCGCAGATCTTGCAGCAAATCGACGACATTCTCTGGCCTTGGAACAGTCTTGTCTCCGTTCTCCATAGTATATCCCAATGCACCGGCTATTGTGGCTAACTGTTTGACTATGTGAGTCTGATCCTTCTGAGCAAATTCATTGAGCGCCAAATTTCCCACTCCCCTGTAGAGCTTATCCTGACATTCCTCACCATATATAATACTTCAGAGCACGCCAAAGGGCCATACCCTGAATATCCTGTAGTCTATTCTTATCTCCGAGAAGTGGGACTGAAACCTGGACTGCCTAGCCTAGTGGTAAGATACCAGGCCAAAGAAAGTGTGTTAGAGGAGGGTATGGAAGCAGGAGGCAGTATGTGTATACCACCTCCCGCTCAATCTAGACCAATCTAAGGTTAGCCCTATGACGGGTTACTCCAAAGCGAAAACCATTTCTACGATTGCCTTAATCTCCAATTTACCCGGTTGGATATAGGTTGGCATGCCTCGATCGGAAGAGGCTACCATCTTGACCATCATCTCATTGCCGGCATAGTAAGGCTCGAACTGAGTGTTGGGATCACGAATCACCATGATAGGACCAAGCTTCTCCCCCGCGGCTGTGGCCATGACACCCGCTTTGCGGCGGCCGTTCTCTACTGCTAAAGTCAATGCCTTATCTCGCCAGGGTTCTTCATCGGCTAGAGTAAAGCGAACCGAATTGACATTGGTGGCTCCTGTCTTAATAGCAGCATCGATCACTTCTCCCACTTTAGAGAGATCTCTTAACATGACTGAGATGGTGTTACTCACTCTATAGCCGGTGATCTGGTCACCCTTTTCCTCACTATAGCGATAAACTGGATAGACATTGAAGTAACTGGTTTCTATATCTTCACCCTTAATACCTAGCTCTCCCAGAGCGGCCAAGATATTGCGCATGTTAATCGCGTTCTTGGTCTGCGCTTCGTCAGCTTCAGGAGCCTGGGTTACCACACCCAAATTGACATAAGCCAAATCAGGATCCACCCGGATACTACCCTGGCCCTGAACATAGACTTGGCGGATCTCCTGAGCAAAACCCACCCCGGGAAAAGCTATCCATACTAAAGCAATGGTAATAATCACCACTCTGAAGCCAAGCCCTAGATGCTGCATGCAAACTACCCCCTCAATAATGGGTTGCACTTAATACCTATCTTCTAGGTATGGATTCCACAAAAGGGGCCCATGTCCTGCTTGAATTGTCATACCAGGAAAACCCAGGATATACTTTCCCTAGCAAGCCTAGATCAATGGCGCCTCTAAGACAGCAACCAAGAGCTTTACACAGTCATCTACATCTCCCAAATCCACCATCTCTGATGGGCTATGGATATAACGGGCAGGGATAGACACTGCACCCGTGGGTACTCCACTGCGGCTTAGATGAATCGAACCTGCATCAGTGCCACCTCGCTCCAAGACTTCCATCTGATAAGCTATCCCCTGGGCCTTGGCTGTATTAACCAATAGGTCTTTCACGGCAGGGTGGGTGATCACCGAACTATCCTTGACCTTGATAGCCGCCCCTTTACCTAAAGATACGGCCATCCGATGAGCCTCGGGGGTATCTCCGGTATCTGTCACATCTACTGCGATCCCATAGTCTGGATCTACGGAATAAGCAGCGGTGCGAGCCCCTCTCAGGCCTACCTCTTCTTGAGTAGTAAACACGAAATAGACCTCATGGGGTGACTCCTTTAGTCTGCGCGCCGTCTCTATCAATACAGCGCAGCCGATACGGTCATCTAGTGATTTAGCAATCACCCGCTGCCCTTGGAGTGTATACTCCCGGTGGTAGACTGCCACATCACCGATATTTATCCTTGCCTCTGCTTCCTCCCTGGAAGTAGCCCCAATATCGATAAACATTTTGCTATACTTCAGATCTTTGATCTCATCGAGTTTCTCCTGTCCGAACACTCCAATGGTTCCATCGGCAAACCTAACTCTTTGGCCGATAAGTGTAAAGGCTGAAACGCCGCCAACATTGGAGAAGCGCAAGAACCCATGCTCATCGATATCGGTGATGATTACCCCAATTTCATCCATATGGGCAGCCAACATGATCTTCTTGGCATCGGCGGGACCCCGCTTGATGGCGATAAGATTACCCATTGTATCTGCGTAAACCTGGTCAACTAAAGGTCGCATGACCTCAGTAATATACTCAGCCACCTCGTCTTCCCTACCGGTGGGCCCGTAGAGCTCTACCAACTGCTTGATTACATCTTGCATGATCAGCACTCCCTCCACTATAGTGTCCGCAAGAATGCCTTTACCAGGCTGATGGTTGCTTGTATATCAGATAGACTCGCCACAGAGGCAGGCGAATGGATGTAGCGGCACGGCACAGAGATACCGGCCACCGGTATACCACCTTTGGTTAGCTGAATCTTGCCAGCATCAGTGCCACCGGTGGTTGCCCGGCGAAACTGGATAGGTATATTCTCTTTTTCTGCCACCTCTTGGAGCTTCTCCACTAAAGGTCTGGCCGGAATTGAGGTTCTGTCCATGATGGTCAGGGCCGGGCCCTTGCCGACTGAAGTTGCATACCCATGCTCAGGCACATCAGGCACATCCGAAGCAGTAGTGCCTTCAATGTTTAGGGCCAAATCTGGAGTTACTGCATAGGCGGCCACTCCCGCGCCCCTTAGTCCCACCTCTTCTTGCACAGTAAAGGCACAGACCAAATCACAGTCATAATCATTTGCCAAAAGCTCCAAAAGCACGTAGCATCCTACCCGATCATCAAGGGCTTTACCTATGGTGATCTCATCGGACAACTTTTGCAAAGTGGTGGCAAAGATGGTGGTTGTCCCCAAGGGGACTAGTTTTTCTGCCTCTTTCTTATCCTTGGCACCAATATCGATATAAAGCTCTTGCCACTGAAATGGTGTGTTCCGCTCATCCCGTTTCTGTAGATGGATAGGCTTTGAACCGATTACGCCGGGGATCTTGTCTGGCCCAACCAGCACCTGTTTCGCTACCAATACACGGCGATCAATGCCTCCCACGGGTTTGAACCGAAGAAGGCCGGAGTCTTCTACACCTACTACCATTAATCCTACTTCATCCATGTGAGCTGTGAGCATGACTTTCGGACCATGGCCCTTGCCCTGTTTGTATGCCAGCACATTACCCAAAGCATCAGTTTTGAGCTCCACACCGGGCCTACTTGCTGCCTCTTTCTTGATGAGATCTCTAATCTCGGTTTCCTGACCTGAGACACCCGCCGCCTCACTTAACCTTGCTAGAAGCATTGTAATCCCTCCACAAACTCGGAATCGATGGAACATATAAACATGGCCAGCAACCTGGCAGCTGCCTCAAGATCCGACCATTCCAGCGTCTCTACCGGTGTATGCATATAGCGTAGTGGTAGGGAGATGAGCGCTGTAGGGATTCCGTGTTGAGTTATCTGTATAGCATAGGCATCAGTACCCCCTGGACGAGTAGCCGGTTCAATACCATAGGGTATCCCCCACTTTTTCGCTAGCTCCAGCAGGCGGTCATAGATCTTGGGGTGCACCTGAGGCCCAATACATATACCAGGGCCCTTCCCTAGAGGCAAAGTGTCATAGGCCGGTACTCCCGGTATATCGCCATGGCCTACATCTAGGGCAATCCCAATATCCGGCACGATTCCGTAAGTACTAACGGTGGCACCCCTAACTCCTACTTCCTCTTGAACTGTGGCCACCGCGTAGACATCAGCGGTGTGGGATAGTTTCGCCAAAATCTCCAGGCAAAGGTACATGACCACTACCCCGGCTCGATCATCAAGGGCCTTGCCAGCATACCGGTCATTGAGCAGGCCGATGGGTGCCTGGGCTAAAGTAGCCATATCACCGATAGCGACTAGCTCTTTCAATGTTTCATCATCTAGTCCCACATCGATGAATAAGTCTTTGATCTTAACTGACTTGTCTTGCTCCCCTGGCTCCTGGATGTGGGGAGGCTTGGCACCAATTACCCCTACTAGATCCTTCTTGCCGTGAACCACCACCGTTTGAGCCAGGAGCACCCGCTCATCTATGCCTCCAATATTAGAAAACCGCAGAAACCCTCCCGGCTCATAGCCTGTAACTACCAACCCAATCTCATCCATATGGGCAGCTAACATGATTCTTTTGCGGGGTTCAGAGCCACTCCCCCGCCTTAACATGACAAGATTGCCCAACTTGTCCTCTTTTACCTGGTCAACCAATGGCTCAAAGGCCTTGGTTAGTAAGGGCACCAAATCTGACTCATAGCCAGATACGCCCCTCCCCCCAGAAAGCGCTTGTAAGAGGTCCTTACCTGTCATCCATATTTCCTCCTATCGCACCATAACACACAGGTAGCCATACCTTGTTAGTATAACGTTTAACCTATTAACAGTTGTACATCGGAGGTAGCTATTCCTTTCCATTGCCACTGATAATTGCCGATAATCACCACCGGTTGAATGTGATGATATGGAGAAACCTCGCAAAGACAAGTTCAAAGAACCAGATACCATACTAACCACCCAGACAGATGCATAGGAATAATAAGCGGCAAGACAGGCGTTCTGGAGGTGAGGATATTGCGCCGAAGGACTCATCCGGTTTTAGCCTTCATAGGGTTTGTGCTGGGGGCAATGGTCGCGCTGGTTAGTCAGGAGGAATTACTAGACATCCCGCAAGTCACAAGATTTTCCTGGCGTTCACCATCGATTGCCCAGCCTGCAGAAGTAGAGGCTGAGCCACCGCGTATCGGATTTGTGTCTGATTCTGTCGCCATAGAAGAGTGGCAAAGCCAGCACCAAGACTACCATCTCAACCAAGTCCTGCAACTTCGCTCTCGGGGCTTAGAGGTGCAATTATTGCAACAGCGCCTCCGTGAGCTCGGATTCTTTCCCGGTGAAGTCAGTGGCCTCTTTGATGAATCTACTCAGAACGCTGTAAAGGCTTTTCAGAAAGAACGGGGGCTCGTAACTGACGGAAAAGTAGGGCCTGAGACTTATTCAGCTTTAGGGTTTTGAACGGGCAGAATCGAATTCCTTTATACTTGCACGGCTAGCCTTCGCCAGAACACAGCTTTCAGCCATGTCTCCCAGCTAGCTCTCAGCCAGGGCATAACTCTCAAGGAACATTCACCCCTTGACTGCCCCAAATGTTAGCCCTCTCACCACGTATCTTTGAATGGTCATGGCGAGGATTGTTGGTGGGAGGATGGCCATCAGCATCCGAGTCGAGACGTACCAGAACTGAATTCCTTGTGTGTCTGAAGTCCCGGCGATCACCACAGTCATCGGTGTGGCCTTTGAGTACGTTAGGATAAATGCAAATAGAAATTCGTTCCAAGCAAAGGCAAAACTAATAATTCCGGCACTTACCAAAGCAGGTGCGACCAAGGGCAAATCAATCCGGAGCAATGCCTGAAGTCGAGAGCATCCGTCTACCAAGGCTGACTCCTCTAGCTCAACCGGCAGCTCTCGAAAGGCATCACGCAAAATCATTACTGTAAAGGGGATTGTAAAGGTGACATTAACCAGTATAAGCCCAAGCCTGGTATCAACGAGCCCAAAACGCCGCATCATCAGGAAAAAGGGTATGACAGTAGCTGCTGGTGGCAAAAACCTTTGGGAGAGAATCCACATAGCGATATCTTTGTTTTTCCAGCGCTGGTAACGAAATCTCGCCAAGCCGTAACCGGCAAGTGTTCCTATTGTTAATGCCAATAATGCCGTAGAGACCGCTACTATCAGGCTGGTACTCAAACCCCCGAATACCTCACGACCTCGCTGGGTGATCTCGGTGCTCCAGTTTTGCAGTGTAGGCTCAAATTGTACAAATGGAATGAAGGATAGCCGAAAGACGTCGGCAGGAACCTTTAGAGAGGTGATCACCGCCCAATAGAAGGGGAAGACGAGCCATATTGTAGCTGCACCTATGGCCAACCCTATCAAGATTCTTTTCCATCGAGGAACCCGTCTATACACATGCAACCCTCCTTTGATGCTAGCTATTCATCGTACTGGCTGCGATAGCCCCGGAAGAAAACGAAGGTAACCGCAAGCATAACGACAAGTAGGATAAAGGCAATGGCGGTAGCCTCTCCAAGGTTCTGATCCCTCAGCCCAGCTGTGTAGACATTAAATGTCAATGTGCGAGTTGCGAGACCTGGCCCACCATTGGTTAGTGAAAATGGTATATCAAAGATCTTAAAGGCCTCCACTGTCCTAAGCAGAATGACTGTAGTAAGGGCAGGGCGAATCATCGGCAGAGTAATGTAAACGAATTCTTGCCAGCTGCTGGTCGCATCTAGCGCTGCCGCCTCATATAGCTCATTTGGGACTGCTTGTAGTGCCGCCAAGAGAACCAGAAATGCAAATGGTGTCCACTGCCATGTATCTGCGAATACTACTGCCACCTTGGCCCACACAGGCTCAGAAAGCCAATTTACCTTATCTAGCCCAATAGCCAACAGGAAATTGTTGATGGGACCCCCTTCTTCATAAAAGATGATCATGCAAAGATAGCCGATGGCCACAGGGGCGGTAAAGAGTGGTACCGTAGCCAGTGTCCTAAAAACCTTAATGCCCCGCATAGGGTGGTTAAATAGCAGCGCCAGCAGTAGTCCTAGGATGACGGTAAGAGCTACTCCTGCCAACACAAACAGGAGTGTCACGCGAAAGCCTTGCCAGAAGCGATAGTCTGTTAACACCAGATGATAGTTCTTCAGGCCGACAAACCCCGTTACGCGCAAGAACCTTGAACTATGTAAGCTTAGGTACAGTGAGTACAAGAGGGGAAATATGGTGAAAACCAATAGCCAGAGAACTGCGGGTCCAATGAAGAAAAACCGACTATGTTCTTGGGATGATCGAGTTTTAGACAACTTAGACATCACCTCACACTGTAACTCGGGTGGAGGCATGGCTGCTCCCCCACCCGACTCATCATGGGTTTACAAACTAAACCAACTTATCCCCTACTACAGGATGGGGCAGCTGCTAGTTTGCTGTATAGCCAATAGCCTCCTGATAGAGCTTAAGCTGCTCTTTCCTTCCAAGCCTATCTGTAATGCGATCCCAATCACGGGCTGTACGATTTAAGGCTTCCTCAACTGAGACCTGATCCGATAGTGCCTCAGAAATGTGAATATCTAGGCTCTCGATATAATCGGCGGTTCCAGGAATTCGAAGATAAGGAATGTTAAGTGGGTATTCAAACCAAAGCTCGTAATAAGCACTCAGAAATTCTGTCATGTCTTCGGCATCATATCCCGTCTGAACATAGTCTTCGACTGATGCTTTGCCGAAGGGAGGCAGGAAGTCATAGCGAGTTCCAGGGTCGACACCTGTCCAACCGACAAGCACATTCCAGTGGTTGATCCCTGGTGTTGCCAGCAGCGAGCAGAAGTAAGCGACCAAGTCTGGGTTTTTGGAGAACTTAGAGATTACAGGACTCCATGATGCACCTGATTCATTTGCCACCTTATTGGGTGGTTCCATTTTGCTCCATTGCTTTGCTTCCAGGTCATAGACTTCACTACTGCCTGGAATCGCCACCACCCCTTGTTTCCCTCGAATGGATGAACTGCGGGTATCTTGGGAAAGGGTTCCAACGTCCCCAAAGGTAAACACCATGGCACAATCTCCCCGCAGGAAAACATCCCAAGCCTCTGCCAAGCCCCATCCAAGCATAGCCCTTGGACCTGCATCGACCAGCTGTTTCAAGATCTCCAACGCCCTTACATGGCCGGGAGTGTTAATCAAGGGATCCATTGTCTCTGGATCAAACCAGAAGACGTTATTGTAACGGGTTACTGTTGTGGGGTCATCGCCAGAAGCGGGGTTCACAACAAAGGCACCAGCCAGGGCAATATAGTTGAAGAAGCCCTGCTCACCTACCTTCAGGTGCATGCTGATACCATAGTCCGTCTTCCCATCGCCATTCCAATCCTTACCGTTAAAGAAATTGGCTACATCTAATACCTGCTGCCAGGTTCGTGGTGGCACTGGCAGGTCGTAACCATGCTCCTCCTTGAAGGCGCTCTGCCATGTCGGATCAGTAAGAAGATCACGACGATAGTAGATCACCATCCCATCATGGTCATTGTTGAAGGCATACCAGTGATCACCAAAATGAAGTAGCTTGTGAATAGGTGGTGCTATAGAGTCCCTATCCCACTTGGGCATCCGAGGGTCATCGAAATACTTGTCAATTGGGATAATCCAATCGTTAGATATGTAGTCGCCCATGAAGAATAGCGGCCCTACTATGGCATCATAAACACCCTGGCCGGTGGCCAAATCGGTAAAGATCTTGGCCTGTAGATCCCCAAACGGAATCTCTACTATGTCATAGGTAGCTCCGGTCAGTTTCTCAAAATAGGGGCGCCAGTAGTAGTACGGCCCACTGATAGAACCCCGGGGTCCGGAGGCTAAAGTGGCAACGGTAAATCGCTTCCCTGCCCAAGCTGGATCGGGATTGCCTTTGTCCGCCGCCTCGAAAGCCTCATCGGCCAACTTTTGCTCTATCACTGCAATATCTTCTGCTGAAACGACAAATGTACCCAACACTAGGATAAGCACTAAAGAGAGAAAAACACACACCGATGTCGTTTTGGAAAACCTCACTTTAATACCCCCCTCATCATAGTTCGCAATATGCTCCATCGTTCCGGCAACAACCCTAGTTCTGTCTGGTGAGTACCCCCTTCCCGAAAACCTGCACTACGGAGACGCTTATATCTGACTATACTGTCATTTCGCCATTGTCGCATTTTCCCCTTCTTCTTCCTGCTATATCTCGCTACTTTGTCAACGGTACGCTACTGTTAATCGATACGCCAATTGACCAAGGCCAAACCGTATAGTAGGATAAAAGAGGATCGCGTCCGGCCCTGACCGAAACTAAGCAAAGCAGATGAAAGAGTGATAGTATGGTGAAGCCCATGTCGCCTAATGGATCAGATATCTGGGTGCTTTGCGATTTTGATGGCACCACATCTGTCCATGATGTGCAGAATATGCTCCTTGATCATTTCATTGGAGAAAACTGGAGAGTGGAAGTCAAAGCGGCACTAGCCCAGGGAAAAAAGAGCTCCGAGTACATGCCCCGGATCTACAAAGATTGGCCAGCGACTAAGGAAGAAATGATTAGGGTGATTGATGAAAAGGCCGATATCGCCCCATATTTTCCCGAATTTGTAGAGTACTGCTATGACAAAGGTTATCATCTAGAGATTGTCAGTGACGGTTTGGATATTTATATAAATCACTTGTTGGCCAAGTACAAGCTGGACTTCATCCCCTTCACATCCAACCGCTTGATATTCACCGACGGCAATGCTGAGATAGAATCACCATTCCGTAGTGATTTCTGTGGCCTATGTGGCAACTGCAAGAAACAAAGGGTAATGGCGGCAAGAAAAGCCAATGCCAAGTGTGTTGTGTACCTTGGTGATGGTATCTCCGATGAATGCCCGGCTGCCATCAGTGACATTGTCTTTGCCAAAGGTGGGCTCCTGGCCTATTGCCAAAGACATGAGCTACCGGCCATACCGTTCGTAGACTTTTCCGATGTGCTAGAGGCCCTTCCCCAGGCCTTGGAGGAACACTTGCTCTCGGTGAAGCGATGAGCTCATGGAGAAGCCCGCCACGTAACCCTTTTCGGTAACACGGCGGGCTCTTCTTTCGGCAGGTTCTTATTCTACCCGCGTTCTCTGGCAATCTTCTCCTGATAGCCACTCTGGCGGTAAGCCTCTAGGGGAGCTATCGGAACTTGTAGTTCCTCTCTGACATTCACCAAAAGTGGTGTGACATCCCGATCATATGCGGCTCTTAGGATAGTTTCCGCCCCAATGATATCTCCTTCCCTTTGGGCTTCTCGCAGGGCTTGGCGGTCAACCAATAGAGCCTTGGCATATGCTGCTTGGATGCTCTCTACTGACTGGATCATGGCCGCTACCTTGGGCTTTACATTGTGACTTTGATCGATCATATAGGCGACATTTAGGTCTTCCTGCAGATCCTCTGCCCCTGCTACTAGTTCGTTATAGATCAAAAACAACTCATAGGGGTTAGTAGAGCCAGTGGTCAGATCATCATCAGCGTACTTCTTCGAGTTAAAATGAAAACCACCTAACTTGCCTTCATCGATGAGATAGGCAACGATTTGTTCAATGTTGGTACCTAGGGGATGGTGGCCTAGATCCACAAGTGTCTGGGCTTTAGGGCCAAGCTTCGTGGCCAAAAGTGTCGCCATGCCCCAGTCGGCCAGATCAGTATGATAAAAAGCTGGCTCAAAGAATTTGTACTCGATTAAGAGGCGCTGATCATCGGCCAAAGCGTCACAGACTATCCGAAGCGTGTCCTCCAAACGCTTTTTTCTAGCCCTGAAATCATCTTGACCAGGATAGTTGGTGCCATCGGCTAGCCAAAGGCTTAGTACCTTGGAGCCAGTGATGTTCATGATCTCTATACATTCCAAAATGTGGTCCAATGCTTTGCGCCGTACTACTTTATCTGGATGACAAAGGCTGCCTAGTTTATACTCTGGTTCCTGAAAAAGGTTGGGATTAATCGCCCCGATGGTCAAGTCTAGTTCGGCAGCGTAGTCTACAACTCTCTCGTAATCATCTACCTCATCCCAAGGGATATGCAAAGCTACACTAGGAGTAATGCCTGTCATTTGATGAACCATGGCAGCATCATCGAGCTTCTCGAATACAGTCCGGGCGGCTCCTGGTTGATGAAATACCTGAAAGCGGGTGCCACTGTCAGCATATCCCCAGGAAGGGGTCTCGATCTTTTGATTAAGTAGCGATTCCTTGGCTTTCGCTATGTCTACCCCACCCGGAAGACTCTTCTCAAAATGTGCATAGGCTTGATCCATTGTGCCCACCTCTCCTTTCGCTGGCTGTCCGTCCGCATTACATGCTACTTACCATTATTTCCCGAGGGGATAGACATTTCCTGCAATTTTTCAGACTACATTTCTCTCCCACCACTCGTCTGTACTACTTAGAGTCAATGCTCCTGCTACCCGCTGGACTGCCTTAATCATCTGACCGAATTGCCGGGGAGTCAGGGATTGCGCACCATCAGACAAGGCAGTATCTGGATTTGGGTGTACTTCCACCATGAGGCCTTGGGCCCCAGCGGCGACAGCTGCACACCCAGCTGGGGTCACCAATTCACTTCTCCCGGTGGCATGGCTGGGATCAGCAATCACCGGTAAGTGGCTCAGTCGTCTCGCCAAGGCGATAGCCCCCACATCTAGAGTATTGCGGGTAGCTGTCTCAAAGGTACGAATACCTCTTTCACAAAGAATGACCTGGTAGTTGCCTTCGGATAAGATGTATTCGGCTGCCATCAGCCATTCTTCAATGGTAGCCGAAAGCCCTCGCTTGAGTAGCACCGGTTTGCGAGAATGCCCCACTTGCCTGAGTAAGGAGAAGTTTTGCATATTGCGAGCCCCAATCTGTAGAATATCTACGTACCGGGCGACCAATTCTACATCAGAAGGGTTGATTACCTCAGAAACAGTGGGCATACCAAAGGTCTCCCCTGCTTCTTGGAGATATTCTAGACCCCTTTCACCTAGCCCCTGGAAGCTATATGGTGATGTACGGGGTTTGAAGGCACCACCCCGCAAAATCGAGGCACCGGCGATTTTTACTTGTTCGGCTGTTTCTAGAATCTGCTCTCTACTCTCAATGGCACAAGGGCCTGCCATATAGACCATCTTGCCATCACCAATGGTCACGTTTTTGATCTGGATAATGCTATCTTCGGCCTTGGCATCACGACTAGTAAGTTTGTACGGGGCCATGATGGGAACAGCTTTTTCCACTCCGGGCAATCCCTCAAAAAAGCTAGGTTCCAGTCCATTCTTGTCTCCGACAAGTCCGATGACTGTTCTGGCCACCCCAACAATTACGTGGGGTTCTAGCCCATAGTGCTTGATCCGGGCGACAATATCCTGTAGTTCGGTCTCACTTGCCTCTTTTTGTAGGACAATAATCATGTCTTTTGCCTCCTAACTTGGGAATAACAAAACCCCTCATCCGATAAGGGACGAGGGGTTACTCGCGGTACCACCCTATTTGTGTGACGCAAAATCACACCACTTTAATCAGACACCTTTATCTATGAGCATAAAGCTACAGACAGTCGAGGCCTGCTTCCTTATAACGGTGGAAGTCTCCGTTGTTGCCTACTTCAAGTTCAGCAACACG
Source organism: Bacillota bacterium (assembly GCA_012518315.1). Lineage (GTDB taxonomy): Bacteria > Bacillota > Limnochordia > DTU087 > DTU087 > JAAYSL01. The sequence continues at coordinate 68,433 of JAAYSL010000084.1, forward strand.
GCTCCGGGGAGAACTTCACCTCTACCTTACGTACCGGCTTACACCTAACCCGGCTCTCTAGAACGTTTCAGCAGAACTACTTTTCCCCTTCATTGCCTTTTTACAGACTGCTTGCATATGTTAGTTCCTATTGTACAGTGGCGAGGTACCGCTGTCAATAGTCTGGATCACGGTTGATCAAGTCCTCTCTTCGGGAGATAGGTTCGGTTGTATCTGTATGACCCAAGATGGCCTCTTCGACTTCCCCTTCCACCAAGAACTGGACCGCATTGATCCCCGGTAGTTCTGTCAGTGAGTTGACTACTGAAAACAATGTGAAAGTATCACCGGTGGAGCCACCCCAATGCTCTGTTTGGAATTCTCGAGAGAAATCCACATAGGCTACTCCCCCATCCACCCATACCTGGCGTAGGCGAGCGTTCGGTGGCACCGTCTTGACTAGATTCTCAGTTTGAGGGCCTCGGATAAGCTCACCGATGACCATCTCGACTCTATCTACCTTAGAGTCATCTGCTATCCGTTGTTCCGGCCTTAAGTACATAGCCTCACCGTCGCTGAAGTAAACCGTGACGGTGTTTGTGTCTATCGTGCCACTAGGAGGCGGAGCTGACTTGGGAGATGTTTCTGTTGGGCTTGGCTCATGCACTTGTTCCGAAGGTGGAACTACAGTTCTCTCGGATAGCCACTCTCTTGCAGCCCCCAAACACACCCCCACCATAAACAAAACCAGAAAAGTTACTGCCACTTTTTTTCGCATATTTATCGGCCCCATCCCCGCCCAAAGGGCCATTCTCCCCTTCCTAGAATTCCCGCAATTCATCTATAACCTTCCCCTTACTATATTACCGCCTAGATGTTGCGAGAACCTCTCTGGGTGACGGGAATTCCTTGTTTACAAAAGGGACAATTGGTCGGTTCATAGCTTTGAATATTCAGGGTTACCAGTGCTTCCAGGCGATAGCCAAAATCAATGGCCCCTCCACTTCTATCCATGAGAATCCCTACGCCCTGGATATGGCCTCCTGTTTTTTCTACTAGCTCCAATACTTCCCGAACAGACCCTCCCGTAGTAACCACATCTTCCACCACCAAGACGTTTTCTGAAGGCTTGATGGCAAAACCACGACGAAGTCGCATCTTCCCATCTTCTCGTTCGGCGAAGATTGCCCTGGCCCCTAGCTGACGAGCCACCTCATAGGCGAGAATGATCCCACCTATTGCCGGACCCATGACTACATCGATGGGCACATCTTGAAAGCGCGTGGCTAACTCCCTACACAATCGCTCCCCGTGCTGGGGATGCTCTAAAACTCGGAATTTCTCAAAATACCGATCACTGTGGCGACCTGATGTCAAAAGAAAGTGACCTTCTATGTAGGCACCAGTCTGTTCCAGGATAGCCATGATCTCTTTATCTGTCACTTGCCCTTCACCTCTCTGTATGACCTGAAAGCTCCTCTAAGATCCTTGTTGCCGCGCCCAAAGGATCACTCGCCGCGGTAATGGGTCTGCCAATGACCAAGTAGCTGGCCCCCAAGGCTAATGCTTCTTGAGGAGATGCGACCCTCCTTTGATCACCCCGGGTTCCCCAAGAAGGACGAATTCCGGGGGTAACTATCAGCGCTTCTTTGCCTAGGGCCTGGCGAAGCCCTTTAACCTCCCTAGGTGAAGCTACAATACCCTGTAGCCCACTTTCTATTGCCATTTTGCCTAAGTAGACCACGTAGTCTTCTAGCCCTTCCTTAATCCGAAGCTCGTTCTGTAGTGTGTCTCCATCGATGCTAGTTAGCACTGTCACTCCCAGCAAGATCATGGGATTGGGAGCCAAGGCAGCTGCGTGGGCCGCCGCCTCCAACATGGCAGTGCCACCACTTATATGGATAGTCAACATGTCTACACCCAATCTGGCTGCGGCAGCAATGGCACCTTTTAGAGTGTTGGGTATATCATGGTACTTAAGATCTAGAAAAACCTTGCCACCTATAGCTTTGATAGCCTCAATAGTTCTTGGCCCCTCGGCAGTGAAAAGCTCCATTCCGATCTTGAAGAAACTAACTACCGGGTATAGTTCATCCACCAGTTCCCGGGCAGCGGGCCAATCAGGTACATCCAGGGCCACTATTATCGGGTTTTCCTCAGGCATCTTCGGCTGTCTTTGATTCTCCATAGCGCTTCCTCCTAGCAAAGTATGGGTCTCACTTCCAGGCAGCCCCTACCAGCTGACTTATGGAATCTATACCTTCTTTTTGCATGTAGTCAAGTAGACCTTGGTTGATATCCCGAGCAATACCTGGGTTTACGAAAAAGGCAGTACCTATTCCGACGGCATCTGCCCCAGCCAGGATAAACTCTAGGGCGCTTTGCCAAGAGTCAATACCACCCATGCCGATTACCGGAACCCTCACCGCCTGTGCTACCTGCCAAACCATCCGGACAGCTAAGGGGCGAATACAAGGCCCTGATAAACCACCGATTTTATTGCCTAGGACAGGGCGCCGCTTGTGAATATCTATAGCCATGCCGACAAAGGTATTGACCAGGGAGATAGCATCGGCACCCGCGGCCTCCACTGCCTGGGCAATGGCAGTTATATCTGTGACATTAGGCGAGAGTTTGACAATCACTGGCCTAGATGCTATCGCCTTAGCCGCTCGGGTTACTGAGGCGGCCGTCTCTGGGTCTGTACCAAAGGCCATGCCACCTTGCCGCACATTAGGGCATGAGATATTCAGCTCATAGGCGGCGATACCTTGGGCTTTTTCTAGGTGCTCGATCACTTGGGGGTATTCATCCACCGTCCTTCCCGCAATATTCACTACAATCGGCAAATCATAGGGAGTGAGTTTTGGAAGTTTGTCGTGAATAAAAGCTTCTACACCGCAGTTTTCCAGGCCAATAGCATTTAGCATGCCAGATGGGGTTTCCAAGATCCTGGGAGGTCTATTACCTAGCCATGGCTCCAGAGTGGTACCCTTGACTACCACCGCACCCAGGTCGGCGAAGTCCACCAAAGGATGATACTCCAATCCATAGCCAAAGGTGCCTGATGCCGTCATGATGGGAGTTCGCAGGCTAAGCCCACAAAGGGCCACCTTGAGACTAGGGTTTTTCATCAAGAATCACCTCCCTGCCATCAAAAACCGGTCCCTCGGTACACACTCTAGAATAATTGTGGCTTCTAGTCGTACGACAGGTACAACCCAAACAGGCTCCTACCCCACAAGCCATGGTGCTTTCCAAGGAAACCTGGCAAGGGATCCCAACCTTCGCACAAAGGGATACCGCCGCCGCCATGACAGGCTCTGGCCCACAGATATATGCCGCGGTGCACGTAGCTAGGTGATTTGTCTCTTTGTGCAACAGTTCAATGATATTGCCGCAAAACCCCTCTGTCCCATCATCAGTAGCAGCAAAGAACCTGGTAGAAGCTCTCACCAGATCCGGATCCGCAAGGAGGCTTTCGGTAGAGCGTGCCCCTAGAAAAGTATAGACCGTGTTGCCTTTGTCGTGGGCCATGCAGGCCAGGTATACCAGTGGTGCCACTCCTACACCACCCGCGATGATGGCGATGGGGCCTTTAGTGGGTTCTAATTGAAATCCCTTGCCCAACGGACCCATGGTATCCACAGTATCACCTGGCACAAACCGGGTGAGCTCCTTGGTGCCCTTACCTTTGACTTGATAAAGAAAAGAAATCTCACCTTGCTCCTTAGTCACATTATGAAAGCTTAGGGGACGGCGCAGCAAAGGATCGGTCAAATCCTTCGTACTACAGCGCAAAAGGGCAAATTGGCCGGGAAGTGCCTTCCGGGCTATCTCGGGAGAGACGAGGCGCAGAAGGTAATAACCTGGCTTTACTTCTCTATTTAAAATGACTTTCGCCTGACAGGTGATCATTTAGTTTCATCCTTTACGAATGTAGGATATTCTTGGCCGAGGGCATAATAATCCGTCAGAGACAAAAGGCTGGGCTCTCCCTTCTTCCGGCGAAACCTGACTGCTCTAGCGAAGGCAGCTAGCGTATCTAGGGAGGTAAAACAGGGAATGCCTAGCTCAACCGCGGTACGACGGATGCGAAAACCATCTCTTTGGGGCTGTTTGCCAGCTGTCATGGTGTTGATCACGAGTCTAATCTGGCCTTTTCGCAAAACATCAATAACTGTAGGAGGTGCTTCGTGAAGCTTACCTACTCTATCTGCTTTGATACCGTTTTTTGCCAGGAACTCTGCTGTTCCGGGAGTTGCTGAGATGGAAAAACCAAGGCGAGAGAGCTCACTAAGCACCCAAAGACTCTCCTCTTTGTCCCGATCGGCGATGGTAGCAAGAATCATTCCACTTTCGGGCAGGGACACACCACCGGCAAGGAATGCCTTGTATAAAGCGGCACCCCAGTCGGTATCTGCTGCCATACACTCTCCTGTAGATTTCATCTCGGGACTTAGATACACATCGACACCTTTTAGCTTAGCGAAACTAAAGACTGGCATTTTTACCCCAATCACCGGTGATTTGGGATAGAGACCAATGCCATAGCCTAGATCGACAAGTCTTTGTCCAAGTGTCACCCGGCAAGCCAAGGCAACTAGAGGAACTCCCGTCAGTTTGCTCAAGAAAGGCACAGTACGACTCGCCCTGGGGTTAACCTCCAGCACGTAAACTTGATCTTGGTGCACCACGTACTGGATATTTAGTAGTCCTCTAATCGGCAGGGCTTGGGCTAAGCGGCGGGTGATATCTACAATCTCTTTTTCCAGCTCTGGTCTCAAGTTAGCCGGGCAAAAAGCTATACTATCACCGGAATGAACCCCCGCCCGCTCTACATGCTGCATAATTGAGGGGATCAGGATATCTCGGCCATCACTTACCGCATCCACCTCAAGCTCTATACCTGGCAGGTATTTATCGATGAGAACCGGCTTATCCTCCCTGACCCGGACAGCACCCTCGATATACTCCCAAAGCTCACCGGGGTTATGAATGATGGCCATAGCCCGGCCACCGAGGACATAAGATGGCCTCACCAGAACAGGATAGCCAATGGCCTCGGCGGCCTCAAGGGCGGCTGCATGCGTATAAACAGTCTTCCCTTGAGGGCGACGGATATTAAGCCTTTCGAGAAGTGCCTCAAACTTCTCCCGGTCTTCTGCCTGGTCGATGGCATCCAGGGAAGTGCCCCAAATCGGTACCTTGGCCTTAGCTAAAGTCTCCGCCAGGTTGAGGGCAGTTTGGCCACCAAACTGAACAATGGCCCCATCGGGTTTCTCCCGCTCCACAATATTGAGCACATCTTCACTAGTTAATGGTTCAAAATATAACCGGTGAGCGATATCGAAATCGGTGCTAACTGTCTCAGGGTTATTGTTGATGATAATCGTTTTGATGCCATGACGCTTCAGCTCCAGCGCGGCGTGGACATTGCAGTAATCAAACTCAATTCCCTGTCCGATGCGGATAGGGCCAGAACCGATGATGAGCACCTTTTCTCCGGCCTCAGAAAACGGCCCTGCCTTTGTCCCATAGCTAGAATAGTAGTAGGCAGGGGCAGCTTCTCGGCGGCTGGCATTGACACTGACCTCTTGGTATGCTGGCAAGAGCCCGGTCTTAAGTCTCTTCTCCCGAATCTCATCTTCGGTGGTGTTCCAGATCCGGGCAAGGGTGGCATCGGCAAAGCCAATCTCTTTGGCTTTTTCCAGGTAGGGCCAATCTCGTGAAGCATCTAGATCCTGCCCTGTCTGTAAGTGCTTCTCCATGTCTACTAGGCCTTGGATCTGATTAAGAAACCAAGGATCAATACCGGTAAGGATATGAAGTGTCTTGGTGTCTTCTCCTCTATACATGGCTTCCGCCAAAAGAAAAAGCCTTTGATCATCAGCTTCCTCAAGCCGCCGCATCAGTTCACTATCTGGCAGCTGCCTAAGATAAGGAAGAGCAAGTCCCATGGCCTCGGTTTCCAAAGATCTTATGGCTTTTAGTAAAGCTGCCGGGAAATTGACATCGATGGCCATGGTCTCACCGGTAGCTTTCATCTGGGTACCCAGGGCCCGATTTGCCTCGTGGAATTTGTCAAAGGGCCAGCGTGGTATTTTTACAACTACATAGTCAAGGACAAGTTCCTGGTTGGCATAGGTAAGGCCGGTACTGGGACTTATGATCTCATCTAGAGTAAGGCCCACCGCCACCTTGGCAGCAACCCTTGCGATGGGATAACCGGTGGCCTTTGATGCTAGAGCACTGGAACGACTCACCCGCGGGTTGACTTCAATGACATAGTAGCTTCCGTCCGTAGGGTGTAAGGCAAATTGGACATTACAGCCCCCTGCTATGCCAAGGTTTCTTACTATCCGTAGGGCGGCGCTCCGTAGGGTATGATTCTCTTTGACACTGATGGTTTGGCTCGGTGCGACAACTATACTATCCCCGGTATGAATACCCACAGGATCGAGGTTCTCCATGGTGCAAACTACGACACAGTTGTCTTTGCCATCCCGGATAACCTCATATTCAACTTCTTTCCATCCTGCTACACTTCTTTCGATGAGCACCTGACCGATGGGGCTGCTTGCCAGGCCCCGCTCCACGGTATCAATTAACTCATCCTTATTGGTGACTATCCCACCTCCAGCTCCTCCTAGGGTATAGGCGGGTCGAATGATTAAAGGGTAGCCAATTGTCTGGGCAAAGTGAAGAGCCCCGGCGCAAGATGTGACTATGGCACTTTCCGGCACAGGTTCACCTAGCTTTTCCATAGCTAACTTAAACTCTTCCCGATCTTCGGCCCCCTTTATTGCATGTAAAGGTGTGCCCAAAAGCCGGACATTGTGCCTTACCAAAATGCCTTGTTGGTCTGCTTCAACAGCGAGGTTAAGACCAATCTGTCCACCCATGGTGGGCAACAGTCCATCTGGTTTTTCCCGAGCGATTATCCTTTCTACTGTTTCCCAAGTTAGGGGTTCAATATAGACTACATCAGCGATATCAGCATCAGTCATGATGGTAGCTGGATTGCTATTTAGAAGTACTACTTCTAGCCCTTCTTCTCTTAGGGCCCTACAAGCCTGGGTGCCAGCATAGTCAAACTCTGCTGCCTGACCGATGACAATTGGACCTGAACCGATTACCATTACTTTTTTCAGAGTTTTATCGATGGGCATCTATTTCGCCTCCCCAAAGGCTATGTTGCCACCAACGATGGTGACGACCGGCCATCCAAACAACTGCTCACCAGCGAAAGGCGTGTTGCTCGAGCGGCTAAAGAATGTTTTGGGGTCAACTGTTTTCGCCAATGCCTCATCCATAATGACAATATCCGCTCGATTGCCTACAGCTAGACCATGATCAGTGAGTCCCAAAAGCTTTGCCGGTTGATACGACATTCTCTCCCACAGGGTAGCAAGTTCGAGAAGACCTGGCTTTACTAAATGAGTATACAAGAGGGGCAAGGCGGTCTCTAGGCCAATGAGGCCAAACTCGGCTTGCATGTAGTCACAATCTTTTTCCTCCCACGTGTGGGGCGCATGGTCAGTAGCGATGCAGTCGATCACCCCGGAAGTTAAGGCTTTCCGCAGTGCCTCCACATGTTCCTTGCTCCTTAGGGGAGGATTGACCTTGGTATTTGTATCGAAGCTTTGCACTGCCTCATCAGTGAGAACCAGATGGTGAGGAGTCACTTCACAGCTTACCTTGATGCCCCTAGCCTTGGCAGCTGTGATTAGCTCGATACTCTCCTTGGTGGATACATGGGCAATATGCACCCACGAATTCGTAGCTTTGGCTAGCAATAAATCCCTTGCCACCATCACCGATTCGGCCTCTGCTGGAATACCTGGCAGACCTAGAATGGTGGAGATAAATCCTTCATGCATCACACCTTTTCCCATGAGCCTAGGGTCTTCGGCGTGGCTGATTACCGGTATACCAAAGGGGCGGCTGTACTCAAGGGCACGGCGCATGATTTCACCATCGACTATAGGGTCGCCATCGTCACTTATACCCCAAACACCAGCCTCGACCAATTCTCCGATCTCGGCTAGCTCCTGGCCCTTCCGCCCTTTGGTCACACAACCTACGGGAATCACCCTGACACTAGCTTCCTTAGCTTTTAGTAGAATAGCACTAATAGTAGCACCAGAGTCTATGGGTGGGGTAGTATTGGGCATGCAAACAATGGTGGTAAATCCCCCAGCTGCAGCTGCTTTCGCACCGGTAGCAATTGTCTCTTTATCTTCTCTTCCTGGCTCCCGAAGGTGTACATGGGTATCGATTAGTCCGGGGCCCACGATCTTGTCGGTGGCATCAATTATTATGTCCCCTGCTTGTGGCTGAATGTCTCTGCCTATAGAGACAATACGGGAACCTTCAATCCTAAGACTGCCTGCTGTCAGGTGATGGCCATCAGTATCCTTGAGCAGCAGCTTGCCTTGTTTAATCAAGATCGACACTTTGACGCCCTCCCCCTATCAGGTGGTAAAGTACTGCCATACGTACTGCTACACCATTAGTCACCTGTTCCTGGATGGAGGATGCTTTGCTATAGGCAACTTCTGTGGTTATCTCTACCCCAAGATTCGCAGGTCCCGGATGCATCACCACTACCTCCGGTTTCGTGCGCTCCATTCGGGCGGCATTCAAGCCGAAAAGGCGACTATATTCCCTTAGTGAAGGGAAAAGCCCCTCCTCTTGCCTTTCTCGTTGGATGCGCAGTACATAGATCAGGTCCGCTGTCTCAAGCTTAGCATCATCTAGGCTTTCTGCTACTTCTACACCTAGCTTCTCCAAACCCGGTGGGATTAGGGTGGCGGGCCCACACACCGTCACTTTGGCTCCCAACCGCCGAAGGCCATAGATATTAGATTTGGCAACTCGACTATGGCGGATGTCCCCGATGATCAAAGCGTCTTTATCTTGGAAGGAATCCCAGCGCTCCTTTAGTGTGAGGAGATCAAGTAGTGCCTGAGTGGGATGCTCATGGGCTCCATCACCGGCATTGATTACTGCAGGCCGCAAGCAGCGGGCCAGATATTGGGGAGTGCCTGCGACGGAATGCCGCAAGACAATGGCATCGACACCCATGGCTTCCAGGGTTTTGGCCGTATCCTTTAGGCTCTCACCTTTAACCACACTACTATTGGATACTGAAACATTAATCACATCGGCACTGAGCCATTTGCCTGCAATCTCAAAAGAGCTACGGGTGCGGGTACTAGGCTCATAGAACAAGTTGACTACCGTCTTGCCCCTTAAAGTAGGGAATTTCTTCACACTTCGCTGAAAAACGCCCTTAAAGGACAAGGCAGAACGCAGCAGGGTTTCGGTTTCTTCTGCTGAGAGATCTGCAAGACCAAGCAGGTCTTTCCGTTGCCATGCCATGACTTCACCTCCGCGTTAATGAACCTCGCCCCCTTGCCCGTTTACCGATACTACCCATAAAAAAAACCCTGCCATCCGGCAGGGCATGCATCTTCAATATAGCTTACAACAAGCTCCGGTGAATTGGCTACACCGGTAGTTGTCCCCTTGCTGACCTCGCCGGATCATCTTAAAGGGAAGCGAGTTTCTTTCGCTTATCGTACCAGTCGCTAGCTAGGTTGTCAATAGGTCAGCACGTCATTTCACCTAGCCAACGTCATTTTCTCTGGCCACCGTTCTAGCGACCACAACAGCCTCCTCTGTGTTTCTTACAGGAGGGTGCTCCGGGCACATAGGGAAAATAAACGGGAGTCTGTCGCCTAGAGGATTCATACATAGCTAGGACCATGTCTACCGCGGTCTTGCCAGCCTTGCCATCAATGAAAGGCTTTTTACCAGCCTGCACCGCCCGGTAGTGATCCCGGATCTGCCGTTTGTGACTAAAGCCCCAATACCGTAGCCCTGTTGTCTCATCTGGCTGCTGTTCTACGGTCATAGTCTTGTTGCCAATAGTAATAATGGCCCGATCCCCGATGATATGGGCAATACCCTTTTCTCCATGGATCTCAAGGAAGATCGGTGCATCATATGAGTAATTGCAGCTAGCGTAAAGGCAACCGATGGCTCCGTTCTTGAAAACGATGTGAGCTTCAGCCACATCATCTACATCAATCTGGTCATGGGCTCTTGTATCATAGCGAGCTTCCAGATAGTCTACCTCACCCACCAACCATTGCATCAAGTCAATCGTATGGATAGCTTGATCGATGAGGACACCGCCACCCTCTTTATCCCAAGTACCCTTCCAATCGCTTTCAGAGTAGTATTCATCGGTGCGACGCCACGTGATAATTGCACGGGTACCGTTAATTGCACCTAGCTTACCTTCTTCAATTACCTGCTTTACCGCCTGGGAGGCATCATTATAGCGATTTTGAAAGATCACACCAAGGGTGCGCTTGGTGTCCTTGGCGGTTTGGATCATTGCCTCCATGTCAGGGACACTGATTGCCATTGGTTTCTCCGTCAAAACATCTTTACCGGCCTTCAAGGCTGCTATAGCTATTTCAGCATGATTATAGTGAGGAGTCGCGATCTGTACCGCATCGACATTGGGTAGTTCTAGCACGTCTCGGTAATCTGTATACGCCTTTACCCCATAGTGTTGGCTAAATGCCTCAGCCCGATCAGGTTTGATATCAACCACTGCTACTAGTTCCGTTTCATCCAACGCAACTAATGCGTCTGCATGCACTCTAGCTACTCTGCCACATCCAATAAGGGCTACCCGCGTTTTTTTCATTGCGATTCCTCCAGCGTTGTTTTTCCAGTACCCCTGCCAAGACATCTGAGGTCATCGGGGTTCCTAGAGATTGTCCGCCCTCTAGCACTATTAGACACTAGCCTTAATCTTCCTGCCCTTCGTCAAATCAGAAGCAAGGTTGTGCCAAATTCGAGACTTTCCCACCTTCCCTAAGCAAATCCTAGACAACAGGCCCCATCAATGACAAGTACTGCAATGGCCACCACTGCAACTAGTACAGCCTCCCGCTAGGCTAGACCTCCCCGAACTCTTGAAGCCAAAAGAGGAAATCAGACTCTCTACCTCTTCACTCTGGCACTGGGGGCATGTCACTTTGGTACCGTTACGTACGAGTTCTTCGAATTTCTCCCCACACTGCTTGCATCGGAATTCCCGCAAGGGCATACCATTCATTCCTCCCGCTTTTCATCTTTGTTTTCATTGTACCACAGCACATGCTTAATTGACACCTTGGGCCATTTCCGGTGGGCCATGATGTACCTGTAGCATACTGAAAGCCACGTGCAACAAGAACCAATACTTGCTTTCTTTCGCTAATGAAATCAGCTCAAATTTGCATAAGAAAAGCCCCCAGGATTTCTCTGAGGGCTATTGGGTCATGTGCCAGTAGGCGACAGTGCATTTATTGAACTTCACACCCGTCCCCTAAACTATTTTAGTACCTCTACTTCATCACCATTGTTTAACATCGCCGCATTGGCTTCATCAGTGTCCAAATGACAGTCCAGCGCAAAGCTCTCGCCTACCCGCACCAATACCTGGTCAAATATAAGACCACGGTCTCCCCCACAGCGGATTTTGACAATATCTTTATCCTTAACCCCAAATCGCGTAGCATCAGCAGGGGTCATGTGTACATGGCGCTTAGCCAAGATCACGCCTTTGGAAAGAGTGATGGCACCTTGGGGACCAACAACCGTTACCTGCCCAGCACTACCCTCATGCTGACCTGAATCTCGCACCGGTGGCTTGACACCTAGAGCAAAAGCATCGGTTCTAGATATCTCTACCTGGGTGTTAGCGCGGGTTGGTCCAAGTACACGCACCCTTTGCAGTACTCCCTTTGGCCCAACTAAAGTCACTGTCTCATCTGCGGCAAATTGCCCTGGTTGAGAGAGATCTTTGATATTAGTCAGCTGGTAGCCCTCACCGAAGAGCTTCTCCAGATCCCCCTTTGAAAGGTGCACATGACGATTGGATATGCCGACTTTGACTTTACCTAGTATTCTTTCTGCCATTATTCTTTATGCCCCCCAGAAGTAAATTAAAAGCTATTATCGGATCCTCACGGCCCTTATTGTACCATATCCAGAAAAACTGGGCAAAAACCACATCGAACTAAGAAGTTGATCACTAAGACACCCCGGCTCCGGTAGATATCATAGTCGCAGATTCCCCTTTCGAATCATAGATTGTCGGTAGTGACTGAAGGTACTAATGCAAAGGTGGGATCAGAATGACATACTGGAGTAATGAGTGGAATTGCCACCCACGAGACGAACAGCTGCTTGATGATGCCAGGTTCTGGGTAAGAATTCTCAAGGAGCACGCCATGTTCATTCAGTTAGGACTGCCGGCGGACGAACCTGAGCTTATCCAAGAAGCGCAATCTTTTGTAGATAGGTTTCAGATGCTCCAAAACGCTCTAGATACCGTTGATGTCATCGAGCCAGAGTTATTGCAGGAGCTGCAACAGGCAGTCATGGAGATTATCGATTTCAAGCGGCGCATCTTACGGAGGTTGGTGCAGTGCCAGCTAGGCGGAAACCTATTTCCCCTCTTGATTGATCACATTACCAGGGAAGCTGTACGTTTCCTGAACCTGCTAATGGCAAATGGGCAGCACCCAATGGCCAGTTTTCAGCTACTTGCCGAGGAAGAGTCTTTTTGGTTACGTATCATGAAAGAACACTTGGAGTTTGTGAGCCACCTATTAGATCCTTCGGAGAGAACGCTGATCAAGGAGGCTGAGGATCTGGAGACAGAGGTGGCACAGCTTCAGGAGACTGCCAGGGATCTTGCCTCCATGAGCCAATCAGGACCTGAGACGTTTCCTTCCCTCACTCGTTTTACCGAAGAAGTGCTCTTGACAGTGATGAAGGTGCGAGACTTTAAAGCAGATGCCTATGAGATGCTGCTTCTTTGCCAGATACTAAGCATAATCCCTTCACCCCTCTTGCTTGATCACGTGCGCCGGGAGGCAGACAAGGCCTTAGAGGAAATCGGCAGACTGCTTGACCATGTTTCGATGTAAAACGATCTTTCCATCTTTCCCCTTCTGTACTTGACCTACCTGTGAGACTCATGCTAAAATAAGGCCAGTAGGGGAGTAGCTCAATTGGCAGAGCACCGGTCTCCAAAACCGGGGGCTGCGGGTTCGATTCCTGTCTCCCCTGCCACTTAAGGCCCTTTAGTGGGCCTTTTCTCTTTTGGCTAATTCTATCCCTGTTGCCTACTCACTGCCAAGTACCTCTCAGCACCCAGGCTGGAGCAGACTTGCAATCACTTGCTTGGCCGACCAATTAGAAATTTACCCCAAGCACCCCACCGATGGCCCCAGTGACAAAACCCATACCCATGCGGAAGACAGTGTCATGGCCGAGGTCAGATAGCACAATACTTCCGGTTGTTGCTAGGTTTACTGCTAAGATAAACAGGATCCCCACTAGGCCACCGACTAACCACCCATTTCGCTGAGATAACCTAGCTGCCATAAAGCCCCCTGTACCCATGCTAAGGTAAGAGAACACTTGGAATATACCGGCAACTTCTATATTCCAACCCCCAATTAGTTGAACTAGGGACACTAGGACGGCTCCACAGATGGCAACTGCTGCACTGCAGGAGATGCCCCTCACTATGCTCCAAAGAAATGTCCCTAGAGTCGCCTGAGGAGCCCGCTCATTCTCATTACCTATACGCCTGGCCATCCCTCTCCCTCCCAATTGATACTAAACCGCATATCTCGGTCTATGACATGTCTATGCCCAGGGAGAAGTGGGTATGTCTTTCCTATTTCCACTGACAGTAAAACACCCCCTCCAATTAGCCGCAAGGAAGGGGTGCAATGCCAGGCGAATATCTGCGATTAATATGCAGCTTTATCAGGCTGTTTCTTCTTTGGATTCAGCAATTATCTGTTCTGCTATACTAGCTGGAACCTCTTCGTAGTGGTCAAAGGTCATCGTAAATGAACCCCGACCTTGGGTAATGGAGCGTAAGTCGGTAGCGTATCTAAATAGCTCCGCCTGAGGCACCTGTGCACGGATAATCTGCACACCGTCCTTGGGATCCATGCCGAGAATCCGGCCACGCTTTTTGTTGAGATCCCCGATAATGTCCCCCATGTATGCGTCTGGAACTGTTACATCCACATTCATGATAGGCTCCAACAGAACAGGCTGTGCTTCCATGAAGCCTTTCTTAAACGCCATGGAGCCGGCGATCTTAAAGGCCATTTCTGAGGAGTCTACACTATGGTACGAACCATCATAGAGAGTTACCCTAACATCCACCACAGGATAGCCAGCCAGTACACCCTCACTAAGAGTCTCAACGATTCCCTTCTCTACTGCAGGAATATACTGACGCGGGACGGAACCGCCAAAAATATCATCGACAAACTCAAAGCCACCACCTGCAGGCAAAGGCTCTACCCGAATAAACACATGTCCATATTGGCCCCGACCACCACTTTGTTTCTTATGCTTGCCTTCCACCTCGGTCTTGCCTTTGATGGTCTCTTTGTATGGCACTCTAGGCACATTTAGCTCTACCTCAACTCCAAACTTGCTCGCTAGGCGGCTGGCCACTATCTCTAAGTGCATATCGCCCATACCAGACACCACGGTCTGGCCAGTCTCTGTCACCCTTGTTACGTTGAATGTCGGATCTTCCTCTTGCAGTCGAGCTAGGCCGCTGGCAATCTTCTCTTCATCACCCTTGGTCTTGGGTGAGATAGCCATGATCAGGCTAGGCTTGGGGAACTCTACCGGTGGAAGCTTGATGGGGCTATTCTTGGAGCAGAGGGTATCTCCGGTCGTTGTCTCTTGCAGCTTGGCAACTGCTGCCAAGTCACCGGCTACCACTGAATCAACTGGAATCTGTTCCTTGCCTTTGATTAGAAAAACTTGACCGATTCTTTCATCTATTTCCCTAGTCGAGTTGTAGACCTGCGAATCTGATTTTAAGACACCCGAATAGACGCGGAACAAAGTAAGGCGACCTACGTACGGGTCAGCCATGGTCTTGTAAACTAGCGCTGATAGGCTCTCATCGGCAGACTGCTTGCGAGTAATCTCCGAGTTGGTCGCCGGATCCAATCCCTTGACCTGACCATGTGCATCTGGTGCCGGGAGACACTGGATGGAGTAATCCATAAGAGCATCGATACCTGCCCCCACCAGAGCAGAGCCACATAGTACCGGGATGATCTGGCGAGTCTTAGTACCTTCACCTAGGGCTTTCTCCAGTTCTTCCTGAGTAAGGGCTTCACCCTCTAGATACTTCATAGCCAGCTCATCATCGGTAACAGCCACTGCCTCTACGAGAGCTTCACGATGGGTCTCTGCATCTGACTGCATCTCTGCGGGGATATCAACTTCCTCCGCTTTGCCACTAGCATAGACAAATGCCTTCATCTTGACCAAATCGATAATCCCTTTGAAATTCTCGGATTGTCCGATGGGGAGCTGGATGGGTATGACTTGGGAGCCATACATCTCCTGTAACTGGCCTAGAACCTTGAAGAAATCAGCGTTTTCTCGCTCCAGCTTATTAACGAACACCAGGCGAGGCAACTCATGCTGATCGGCATAGTCCCAGACTTTTTCCGTGCCTACTTCCACCCCATTGGTTGCACAAACCACAACCACTGCTCCATCAGCTATCCGCAGTGAACCGATTACTTCCCCAGCGAAATCAAAATAGCCAGGGGTATCTAAGATATTGATCTTATGGTTTTTCCATTCAACCGGTGCAACAGAGGCGGCAATCGTGATCTTGCGTTTTACCTCCTCTGGGTCATAATCAAGAATGCTAGTGCCCTCATCGACATTACCTAGCCGCTTTGTTGCACCCGCTCGAAAGAGTAGGGCTTCAGCCAGGCTAGTCTTACCTGCACCACCATGGGCAACAAGCGCGAGATTACGCAGCTTATCAGTGGCATACTGCTTCAACAGTCATCTCCTCCTCAGACAAACGTTCTGCCAAACCATCCGAATCCAAGAATTGGCTATATACGACTACTGTCGGGCATAAAAGCAGACTCTGTTAGGGTTCGTCGAAGAAAAGCCGTTTTCCTGCCTTTATACGGCGACTTTTTCCCTTAGTCTTTCCCTGTCTTGGACCGGATTACCGCTTTAGTTGAAAAATCACATTTGATAGAGCTATTACTTGAAGCTAAAGCCAAGCCTAACAGTAGGGCGCCTTGTGCTCTGGATCAATTAGCGTGCGGTATTTTGCCACTACTTCCTGGAAATCATTCCAGACAAGTTGCTTTAGCTGGGGGCGGTGAAATAGTGCCGCGGGATGGTAGGTAGGCATAAACCATATACTCCCCTTCTGTACCCACTTGCCTCGCAATTGACTAATCCCCAAGTCAGTCCGGAGAATTGTCTGAGCAGCAGAGTTCCCCAGCAAGATCATGATTCTGGGCTGCAGTAGGTGGGTCTGCATCCGCAGATTGGGCAGACAAGCCTGAATCTCCTCTGGCAAGGGCGTGCGATTACCCGGTGGGCGGCATTTCACTATATTGAGAATAAAGACATGTTGTGAACGCTCAAATCCACAGGCCGCCAAGATCTGATCTAGTAGTTGCCCCGCCCTCCCCACAAAAGGCCTGCCTAGTCGATCTTCATCGGCCCCGGGACCTTCCCCACAAATCACTAGTTTTGCCTTAGGGTTACCTTCCCCGAAGACTACCTGTTGACATCCTTCCCGCAAATCACAGGAGCGGCAAGTTTCAACCAGGTTGGCCAGGTCAGCTAGATCTGTTACTTTTCGCAACTTACCCAGATAATCATTCATTGTAGATCACCACGGGATACCTAAGACTAGGATACAGCATATGTTTCGCAAAAAGCACCTTGTATTCCTGCTTTTACGAACCGAACCTAGTAGATCCCTACATCCCTCGCCCAGGCATGCCTGACTCGCTGTCCCTGCAAGAACCTGTCCGGAAGATTTGGCGGGGCACAAAAGATTCTGGTGCTAAGCAGGAATTGCCCTTTTGACCGCAAAGTCAACAGCGACAGCTTATCTAGATCGCCAAATCACAGACCAGACTATGAGGGGAGCTATACTACATGACTGATTTTCCCGAAAGAAGATTGGTTATCATCATCCACCCCACCGACAATGTAGCCACTGCTTTAGAGGATCTAGATATTGGCAGCAGGCTCACCATCTCTCTGGAACAAGAAAAGATTGGAATAGTAGTAAAGGAATCAGTACCCCGTGGGCATAAGATCTCCGTCAAAACTATCCAAGCTGGCATGCCTGTCATCAAATATGGTGAACAGATAGGTGTCGCCCGAGGGCGGATCGAGCCGGGGGTTCACGTACATATCCACAATGTAGCTGGTACCAGGGCACAGAGAAAGTAGGCCGATATTATGAATATAGCCTCGGAATTCATGGGCTATCCCCGCAAGTTAGGCTCAGCAGGCATTCGCAATCATCTATTAATTTTACCCACCGTGATTTGTGCCAACCGTGCAACCGAGCTAATCGGCCACGCTGTGCCAGAAGCGGTGGTACTCCAACACCCCTTTGGCTGTAGCCAAATTGGTAATGATGCAGAGCAGACTTTTCGTACCCTAGCGGGATTCGCAACCAATCCCAATGTGGGAGCAGTGCTTGTTATTGGACTTGGTTGTGAGACTACTCAAAGTGAACGACTGGCGGAAAGTATCACTGCCTCCGGTAAGCCAGTGGAGCTTGTTAAGATTCAGTCACTTGGTGGCCAAGACGAGACTGTACGGTTAGGTATCCGCCTGGCCCACCAAATGAGTGAAGAGCTGGCCACAGCTAAGCGTGAATTCTGCCCGTGGGCCGAGTTAACCATCGGCGTACACTGTGCTGACCCGGATGATGCTGTAATGGCTTGGGCTAATCCTCTAGTTGGTAGGGTGTCGGATTTCCTTGTGGCTCAAGGTGGGAAAGTAGTGTTTTCCGAAGTGCCAGAGCTGCTGGGGGCGACAGCAAGGCTTAGAGAAATGGCGAATACACTAGATATGGCCAGTAACATCGACAAGCTACTCCTGGAATGGCAAGAACGAGTTATCCAAGGCGACAGACGCATCTGGCATTTACCCCACACGGACGGCCCGGAAATCGCCACCTACTCCGTATCTTGTGGTTCACTAGCCAAGGCGGGCAAAGGGCCGATACAGGAGGTTCTTGCCTATGGGCAAAAAGGTCGAAAAGCAGGGCTTGCCCTGATGGATACCCCTTGCTCACCGGCGGAATCCATTACCGGTATGATTGCTGGAGGAGCCACGCTAATTCTTCTAACCACCGGCAGTGCAGCACCATTAGGATCTCCCATCGCACCAATAATCTCTATGTCAGCAAACCCCCAGGCTGTATCTATACTACAAGAACATATTGATCTAGATCTTACCCTTTTACAGTCCGGAGACTTATCTATAGAAGATGCTATGCTGTCACTGGTGAAGCTAATTGGGCAAGTGACTAGCGGCCAGAAGACCCAGACTGAGAAACTGGGCTACAGAGACTTTGCCATTTACCGGATAGGGCCGACTGTATGAGGCTGTATAAGGAGAGGGTTCTATGAACACATTTTTGGGTTACCCCCGCCCCGATGGAAGAGTCGGGGTGCGCAATCATGTTGCCATCATCACCTGTAGTATGTATGCCAACAGAGTTGCCGAGGCTGTTGGCCACCTGGTGCCCCAAGCCATACCTATCATGCACCACCTTGGTATTGGGCAACATGGTTTAGATCTTGCCCAGACCACCCGTACATTAATTGGGATGGGAATAAACCCCAATGTCGGAGCTTGCCTTGTCATTTCCATGGGAAACGAATCTATTGATGCTGAAACCCTAGCACACAATATCAGCAAGACGGGAAAACCCGTAGAGACTGTGAAGATCATGGCCCGGGGTGGGACTAGTGCTGCTACTCGGCAAGGCTGCCTCATTACCAAAGAACTAGTACAGAAGCTTTCCACATGCAACAGAGAACCTTGCCTGATGGCAGATCTAGTCATCGGTCTAGAATGTGGTGGTTCCGATTTCACTTCTGGTTTAGCCTCTAACCCCACCTTGGGTGAAGTGACCGACCGCGTGGTTCATGCCGGGGGAACTGCCATCCTCTCTGAAACAACGGAACTAATCGGAGCAGAGCATATCCTGGCCCGGCGATCAGTATCACCTGTGGTAGCTGAACACCTTACCCAGATAGTCCAGCGCTATGAAGCTAGAGTACAGGCAACTGGCTTTGATATGCGAGATGGGAACCCTTCCCCCGGCAATATCGCTGGAGGATTAACCACCATTGAAGAGAAATCCCTGGGCTGTGTTGTCAAAGGCGGAACTACCTCTGTCATGAAGGTGATGGAGTATGCCGAGTTGGTTAGCCAAAAAGGCTTAGTCGTCATGGATACACCGGGGAATGATGTAGAATCAGTTACTGGGATGGTAGCTGGTGGTGCCCAAATCGTGCTCTTTACTACCGGTAGAGGAACCCCCACCGGGAATCCTGTAGCACCGGTAATTAAGATCACTGGCAACAACCACACTGCCAAAAACATGGCCACCAACATTGATGTTGATGTCAGTGGTATTCTTACCGGCGATATGACCACCACTGAGGCAGGAGAGAAACTTTACCGATTCCTGCAAGAAGTGGCAAGTGGCACGCTTGTTAAGGCGGAAGAGCACGGCAATCGGGAATTTGCTATTCATCGGATCGGTATGACTCTATAGGAGACTATCACCAATTATCGACGATTCTCCCGTCCACAATATGAAGAACCCGCTGGGCCTTTCTGGCTAGTTCTTCGTTATGGGTGATGGCAACAATAGCTGTCCCTAGTCCGACATTGGCCTTGGCCAAAAGGTCCCACACTAAGTTAGCATTAGCTGTATCGAGATTGCCAGTGGGCTCATCGGCTAGGATGAGAGGTGGGGCTCCTGCCAAAGCCCTGGCAACTGCTGCCCGCTGTTTTTCACCACCGGAGAGCTCTGCCGGAAGGCTAGAGGCCTTATCCCGGAGGCCAACTGCGGCCAATAGCTTCTCTACCTCTTGCTTGGGGTGTTTCCTCCGCTGATGAGCCCCGAGGCGCATGCAGCTTCCTGGCTGTCTATGTCCGGAAGGATCCCCGGGGTCGATAGATTCCCATTTTCCAGAGCCCGCTCTAGGAGTGGGGAGCCCACCCCTTCTTTCATCACTAATCAATAGCGGTAGCAACACATTCTCTTCCACAGTGAGATCGGGAAGGAGAAAGTGAAATTGGAAAACGAAACCCAAAAAGCCGTTCCTGAGGTTAGCCCGCTCATCTTCCCGGAGCCCATTGGCCGCTATACCCATGGTCATTACTTCACCACTACTAGGTCGATCCAGAAGACCGATCATATGTAAGAGGGTGGTCTTCCCTGCTCCTGACGGGCCTAAGACGGTCAAAAACTCTCCAGGGTAGATGGATAAGTCAATCTCGGTTAAGGCCAAACGCTTCTCCCCAGGATACTGCTTAGATACTCCTCTAAGCTCCACAATGGGAGATGCTCCTTTGGATCGCTTATCAGGCCTTTTATCCATGGCGTAACACCTCTGCAGGCAAGCTAGCACTAATCCTTCGGGCAGGGAGAAAGCTTGCCACAATACTCACTCCGATACCACCTAGCAGGGCAAATAGTATATCTGCCAACCTAATCTGCACTGGCACTTCATCAACGGGATAAAGGTCTCCTGGCAAGGGTAAGCCAAAGGCGTCTATCGCCCAAGAAACCACTAAGCCAAGGACACACCCAAACAGAGCACCGATTATTCCCAAAAACACTCCCTGGAGTACAAAAGTATATCTGATCCTTCGGAGTGAAAGCCCCATGGTAGAGAGAATAGCTATATCTTTCTGGTGCTGCACGACATGCATGCCTATGACATTGGCGATCCCAAAGCCGGCGACTACCAGCATCAAAAAGAGCACCAATGCAAAGACTCGTTTCTCCAAGATCAGAGCATCAAAAAGACTTCGATTTAGCTCCCTCCAGGTAATAGTGTCGATATCCATGTAGCTTTCTCGCACTCGGCGAGCCACCAATTCAGCTTGAAATGGGTCTTGTAATTGAACCCTAAGCTCCCCAATGGCTTGGGGGGTGTTAAGTAGTTTCTGCACATCTTCCAGGCATAGATAAGCAAAGCTGTCATCATACTCGGCTATACCTGAATCAAACTGAGCTATGACCTCAAAAGCTTCGGTTCGGCGGGAGGGAAAGGTAATCCAAACCCAATCACCAATGTCGGTCCCCAGCCAATTGCCGACTCCTTTACCAAGGATCACTTGGTTAGAATTAAAATCCCCCAGTTCACCGGTGGAAAGCTTACTCAAGGCAGGAGATATCTCCAGTTCGGCCTCTGGCAGGATTCCTCTGATTTGCACACTTCTTGTCACTCTCCCAAAGGTGACAAGGCCCTGGGTAAACAGACCAGGTGCTGCCATAGCTACCCCTGGAATCTGCATGATATGGGAGATAAGCTCCTTTGGATTTTCGAAGCCAGGCCCATTTAGGGGCACAACCACTAAATGAGATGTAAGTCCCAATACCCTGTCGGTTAGGTCGGCCTGAAAACCATTGGTCACAGATAAAAAAACGATCACAGCGGCAACACCCAAAGTGATACTAACTAACACCAAGAGACTCTGTTTCCACCGCCGCATGATATGCCGATGTGCCATCAAAAGC